>NZ_PEFF01000001.1:5034930-5356416 GCF_002754375.1 Variovorax sp. 54 | reverse complement strand
GGGGCAAGCACATGGTGGATCACAGGCTCATCAGTTCTGGCGACAAAGCCTCCGCCGGTGTCTGCGCGCCGGCCGCGAGGCTGTGGCCGGACTTCCTGGTGGGCCAGGAGCACTCGCCTGTGCGCGTGCTGCTCGTCGACGACGACGAGTACATGCGCCGGGTGATCGCCCAGGAGCTACTGTCGGACCTGCGCATCCAGCTCGAAGGCCAGGCCGACAGCGTTCGCGAGGGGCGCAGGCTGCTGGCCACGCACACCTTCGACGTGCTGATGCTCGAACTCCAGCTCGGCGACGACATGGGCTTCGAGTTGATCGCCGAGGCACGCCGCCTGCACCGCAACAGCGAGGTCATCGTGATCTCCTCGCTCGAGGACGATGCCCACGTGCTGCGCGCTTTCGAACTGGGTGCCATGGGGTACCTGCTGAAGAACGCCTGGCTGCAAAGCTTCGCCGATGCGGTGCTGCACGTGGTGAACGGCGGCGCCGCCATCACGCCACGGCTCACGCGGCGGCTGCTGCACCGCCTGGACTACCACCCCGGCGAACCGTTCGCCGAATACGCCTCCCCGCCGCCGAGACCGCCGCCGCGCGACATGACGCTGACGCCGCGCGAAAGCGAGGTCCTGCGCTGCGTGGCGTCGGGCTACGCCTCGGCGGAAATCGGTGCCAGGCTCGGCATCACCGGCCAGACGGTCAATGTGCACATCAAGAGCATCTACAAGAAGCTGCACGTGCATTCGCGCGCGCAGGCGGTGAACTTCGCGGTTCACACAGGCTTGATCTGAGCGGCAGCGCCCCCGTGAACGCCAGGCTTCGCCAAGGCCGGCATCGTCCGGGCGCCCGCCAGGCTGCCCCTAGATGTGCAGCGCGGCCAGTGCGCCGATCACCACGCCTGCAGTGGCAACACCGTACATGGCGCGTTCCACCCACTTCTTCCGGGTGAGCAGCGCAATGGCCGCCAGCGCGATCGAAACCTGCAACACCGTGGTGGCCTGCGCCCAGCGGTGGTGCTGGTGCATCTGCTCCTCGGATTGCGCGTCCCAGCGGCCGGCTTCGTCCTCCAGCTTCTTGGCAGCGGCCTGGATGTCCGTCTTCTCCTGCTCGTAACGCGTGACCTTCTTCTCCCATCCCTGGCGGCGGCCGTCGTCGGTGGCGGTGTCGCGTGCGAACTCGGCCAGCGCCTGCTTGGTGCTTTTCGACTGGAAGTAATTCCACTGGTTCGAGGCCTCGGTCTTCTTGATGGCCGCGTTGTTCTTGTAGAGACCGGCGTTGGCCTGCGTGGCCCCGCCCATGTACGAAAAGATCGCACCCGCGGTCGCGATGGCCGCTGTGATCACCGCGATCCTGCCCGTCGTGCTCATGCCCTCTGCGGGAGAAGCCGCGCCCTCATGCCCGTGGCCATGGCCGCTGGAAGCGGCATGTTCGAGTTCGTGATCGTGCGGGCCGTGCACATGAAAGCCGTGTCCTGACATGTCGTTCTTTTCTTGGCGTTGTTGTTATGGAAATTTGAGGGGCGCGCGAGTATGCCCGGCCTTCATGACGAGATGCCTCGGGGAAAGTCCTGTCGGCCCTGATGCATTGGATGCGCCCGTGCCTGGCCTCAAGCGCAAAGCACTTCGCGCAGGTGTTCGACGAAAGCGCGCGCCGCATCGGGAAGGCGCCGACCGGCCATGCTCTGCACCTCGAAATGCCGCTCGTTCATCTCGCGGTCGCGCAAGGGGAGTGCAACGATCGTGTGGTTCTCCAGTTGCTGGCGCAGTGCGAGCTCGCCGCAGAAAGTCACCGCCTGGCCGTGGGCTGCATAGTGCACCAGCGGGTAGAGGTGGTCGCTGGTCAAGGCCGCCTCGAGCGGCAGGCGCTGGCGGGCGCAGCTGATGTTGAGCAGTTGACGCAGCGTCGACGTGCCGGCCGGCAACGCGAGCGGGTAGTTCACCACCTGCGCGAGCGACACCTGCCGCCGCGTGGCCAGGGGATGGGACGGCGACATGATCGCGCGCACGGGCGAGGGGTATCGGATCTCGACGTCCAGGCCGTGCTCCGAGCCCAGGCTCACCGTCACGCCGAGGTCGACCAGGCCTTCGCGCACGCGGCGCGCCACTTCGCGCTGCACGCACATGTCGAGCGAGAAGCGGATGCCGGGACAGCGCGCCTGGAACGCAGCCACCAGGGCCGGCAGGAACTCGTAGGCGAAGCCCTCCGTCGCGGCCAGGCGCACCTCGCCCTTGCGCAGCCCACGCAGCGCGAGGATGTCGTCGGTCACGCGCTCGATGTCGAACCAGGCCCGACGCGCGTGATCCGCCAGCAGCTCGCCGGCTGAATTGAGCGCCATGCCGCGGGCGCGTCGTTCAAACAGGAGGGTGTCGAGCTCGCGCTCCAGCCGACCGATCTGGCGGCTCACGGCCGAAGGCGCCACGTTCAACCGTGCAGCCGCTTCGGTGACCGAGCCGACGCGCGCCACCTCCAGGAAGTAGCGCATCGACTCCTCCTGGAGCACGCGCTGGTTGATCGGACGGCTCGCGCGTGCGCCGGCTTTTTTGGCGGCTGACAGCTTGACGGTGGAGGGTTTCATCGGCGCTCTCTGCGTTGCGTCTGGAGCAACGCAACCTTCCGATCATTGTGCTTGCTACAAGCCAGGACGTCCGCCAGCATTTGCCCTCTTCCCTCTACCGCAGGATCTGTCGATGAACACTCCCCGTCCTCACGCGTTGAACCGGCGATCGTGCTGCGCCGTCTTGGCAGGTCTGGCGGGCTTGGCAGGCCTGGCCGCATGTCTCGGCACGGCCGCGCCCGCTCTGGCGCAGTCGGCCTACCCGGTGCGCCCGGTCACGCTGGTGGTGCCGTACCCGCCCGGCGGCAGCGCGGACACGGTGGGACGTCTGGTCGGCCAGCGCCTGTCGACGGAACTGGGGCAGCCGGTGCTCATCGACAACCGCCCCGGTGCAGGGACGGCCGTCGGGGCCGCTTTCGTGGCCAAGGCATCGCCCGACGGCTACACCCTGCTGCTCGGCTCGGGCTCGACCTTCACCATGAACCCGGCCATCCGCCAGAACCTGTCGTACGACGCCCTCGGGAGCTTCGAGCCGATCGCGATCGTCGGGCGCATCCCGCTGATCCTGCTGGTCAACAAGGACGTGCCCATCGGCAACGTCAAGGAGTTCGCCGCGGCGGTGCGCGCAACGCCGGACAAGTACTCGTACGCCTCCTTCGGCGCGGGCACCTCCTCGCACTTCACCGGCGAAATCATCCTGCAGGCCGTGGGCGCGAAGATCATGCACGTGCCCTACCGGGGCAGCGCACCGGCCATGACGGACCTGATCGGCGGACAGGTGCCGTTCTCGGTGGACACGGTCACTGCCGCCATTCCGCAACTCAAGGGTGGCAAGGTCAAGGCAATCGCCGTGACCACCCGACAGCGCTCCTCCCAGTTGCCGCAGGTCCCGACCTTCGCCGAAGCGGGCTACCCCGAGGTCGATGCCGACACCTGGATCATGCTCGTGGCGCCGAAGGGCACGCCTGCGCCGGTGCGCGAGCGGCTGGAGAAGGCGCTCGCCAAGGTCATCGCCATGCCCGAAACCAAGGCCGCACTGCAGCTCCAGGGCGCGGAGCCGGCCTTCGCCGGGGCGGCCGCCTCGCGCGCGCAGATCGAAAACGAACTGCCGCTCATGCGTGCCGTCGCCCGGCGCGCCAACATCCAGGCCGACTGAGCGCGACACCTCACGCAACCCATGACCCCTTTCTCTTCTTCCCCCTCCTCCTCCGCGCTCGTCGAACTCTCCGCCGTCGAACTGCGGCGGCTGATCGGCACGCGCGCCCTCTCGCCGGTCGAACTGCTCGACGCCTGCATCGCGCGCATCGAGCAACTCAACCCCTTCGTCAACGCCGTGACCGCCACCTGCTACGAGCGTGCCCGCAGCGAGGCCCGCGCCGCCGAGCAGGCCGTGATGCGCGGCGAGCCGCTGGGCCTGCTGCACGGTCTGCCGCTGGGCGTGAAGGACCTCGAGCCGACGGCCGGGCTGCTGTCCACCATGGGCTCCCCGACACTGCGCAACCATGTGCCTTCAAAGGACATCGAACTGGTGCGCCGCCTGCGCGCAGCCGGCGCGATCGTGGTGGGCAAGACCAACGTGCCCGAGATGGGCGCCGGTGCCAACAGCCGCAATCCGGTCTGGGGCGCCACGGGCAACCCCTTCGATCCCAACCTCAACGCCGGCGGCTCCTCGGGCGGCTCGGCCGCGGCACTGGCGCTGGACATGCTGCCGCTGTGCACAGGCTCCGACACCGGCGGGTCGTTGCGCATCCCGGCGGCCAAGTGCGGCGTGGTGGGCCTGCGGCCTTCGCCGGGCATCGTGCCCAGCGTGCGCAAGACCCTGGGCTGGTCGCCGATCTCGGTGGTCGGCCCCATGGGACGGGATGTGGCCGACGCCTGCCTCCAACTCGCGGCCACGGCGGGCCCGCATCCGGGCGACCCCTTGAGCTATCCGCTGGATGCGGCGGCCTTTCTGCGGCCCGCGCCGCTGGACCTGTCGCGCCTTCGCGTGGCCTGGACCACGGACTTCGGGCAGTGCGACGTCGACCCGGCGATCCGCCGGACGATGCGTGATCGCGTGGCCGCCGTGCGCGGGCTCTTTGCGGCCTGCGACGAGGTGCACTTCGACCTGGGAGATGTGCACCGCTGCTTCGATGTGCTGCGCGCAGAGGCCTTCGTCGCCGGCATGCGCGATACCTACGAACGCGCCCCCGAAAGCCTGGGGCCGAACCCGCGCAGCAACTATGAGATGGGCGCGCGCATGAGCCTGCAGGACGTGGCCTGGGCACAGGCGGAGCAGACGCGCATCCTGCAGCGCTTTCAGAACGTGTTCGAGAACTACGACCTGGTGCTGTCGCCCACGACGCCGGTATCGCCCTTTCCCTGGACGCAGCCGCACGCGGCGCAGATCGACGGCCGACCACAGGAGAACTACTACCGCTGGCTCGCACTGACCTATGTGGTGACGCTGACGACCCACCCTGCGATCAGCCTGCCTTGCGGGACCGACGAGGCCGGCATGCCATTCGGCTTGCAGGTCGTGGGGCGCTTCCGCGGCGACCTCGCGCTGCTGTCCGCCGCGCAGGCGATGGAGCAGGCCTTCGCAACCGACCCGCGACTGCGTCGGCCGCGCCCCGATCTCGCGCGTCTTCGCACGGCCGAACCCGCACTCGATTCGATCGTGACTGCGCCGCCGGATGATCGATGCGCCCACGTGCCCACGGACGGATCGGCGGTCCCCGTCGTTTGACGCAGACCACCGCCTGCGTCAGTCCCACGTCCGATTCCCTCCTCGCTGAAATTGCCGCCGGTACGCAGAAGGCGTCGCCCCCACGATCTGTCCGAAACGGCGTGCGAATTGCGTCGGCTCTCCGAAGCCGGTGCTTTCACCGATCTCCGCCGCAGAGGCGCCGGTGAAGACCAGCAGCGTCTTGGCGCGCTCGATCCGGCGTTCGGTCACCAACTCGAGGAAGGTCTTGCCCGTTTCGCTCTTCAGCAGGTGAGCCAGGTGCGTGGGCGACACATGGCTCGCATGCGCCGCGTCCGCCAGGTTCAACTCTTGCGCGAGGTTGCGGCTGATGTGGCGGATGCAGCGCAGCACCGCCGGCCGGTACGACTGCAGGGCCAGCCCCTGCGCCTCGCAGTTGCGAAACTCCTCGCCATAGCGCCGCCACACCATGCCGATCAGGTGGAGCAGATGGCTGCGAATCAGCAGGTGGCTGGCGGTGTCTTCGCCGGGCGGCCGCTGCGCTTCCTGCGCCATGCGCTCGCACAGTTCCTGGAGCTGCCGGGTCTCGGTTTCGTCGAAGCGGAAATCCAGGCAATGCTGGAAGCGGAAAGGCGCGAGCTCGGGCGCGCGTGAAAGCGGCACCTCCGACAGCTCGAACACGTCGAGATCCAGCGACGGCAGCAGGTAGTCCTTGCTGATGTTGATCACATGGAACACGCCGTCGGCTGCGTTCGGGATGTAGTGAACCAGGAAGGGCAGCACGAAGCTCACCGTGCCGGCGCCGATGGCGCGCTGGTTGCCGCCGATGTAGTGCGTGGTCTCGCCCCGCGTGTTGACGTAGATCTGGAAGTACTCGTGCCGGTGCGGCACCGGATTCGGCAGGCAGTTGCTCTGGTCGTGAATGCCGAAATAGGCGCGCTGTGCCCGCGCCGCCATCGTGTAGTTGCTGATGGCGGCACGCGCGGCACCGGCGCGGGGCGGCGGCACGAATTCGTCGGGGGAAGGCGTGGGTGGCATGAAGAGTCGATCTCAAGATCGCAAGGATTGCATATCTTTGCGCAAGCCTGCGCGTTGAGGTGAGAAGGCCTCGTTCCTAGACTCTAGCCACTCCTTTCCAAACCATCCAGAGAGACAAACCCATGTCCCCCCAACCGACGGCCGAGCGCGCGACCGATACCCGTAGCGACGCCCTTCAAGTCCAGCCCATCTCCATCGACATCGTGGGCAGCGACCAGCGCTTTCCGGTGCGCCGCGTCTACTGCGTGGGCCGCAACTACCTGGCCCACATCCGGGAGATGAAGGAAGGCGACGAGCGCGATCCGCCGTTCTTCTTCCAGAAGCCGTCCGACTCCGTGGTGACCGACGGGCGCGTGCCCTACCCCACGCTGACGGACGACTTCCAGTTCGAGTTCGAACTCGTCGTGGCCATCGGCAGCGATGCATCGAACGTGTCGCCCGACACAGCGCTGGGCCACGTCTTTGGCTACGCCGCAGGCCTGGACATGACCCGGCGTGACCGCCAGCGCGAATGCAACAAGCGCGGCCTGCCGTGGGAACAGGGCAAGTCGTTCGACCACTCGGCGCCCTGCGGTCCGATCCATCCGGTGGCGAAGGTCGGGCACATCCGTTCGGGAACGCTGAACCTCTCGGTGAACGGCGCGGTGCGGCAAGACTCGGTGCTCGAGAAGATGATCTGGAACGTCCATGAAATCGTCAGCGAGCTCTCGAAGCAATACCGCCTGTTGCCCGGCGACCTGATCTTCACCGGCACGCCCGAAGGGGTCGGCCCGGTGCAACGCGGCGACAAGCTCACCGGCCGCATCGACGGGCTCGCCCCCCTGCAGGTCGAGATCGTCTGAGCCCGCAACCGCAGCACACGGAGACCCCATGAAACCACTCGAACGCATCTCGTACTCGTCCATCGCGGACCGCCCCGCACTGAAGCTGCCCGGCGGCAAGCGGCTGGCCGTCTGGGTCATCGTCAACGTCGAGGAATGGAACATCGACGAGACCATGCCCCGCACCGTGCTGACGCCACCGGCCGGCGGCTCGCCGATGCCCGACATTCCGAACTGGGCCTGGCACGAATACGGCAACCGCGTCGGCTTCTGGCGCATGCTGGAAGTGATCGACGCGCTCGGCATCAACGCCACGCTCGCCATCAACGGGTCGGCCATCGGCGCCTACGAGCCCATCGCCAAGGCCGCGAAGGAGCGCCAGTGGGAATTCATCGGCCACGGCTTCGGGCAGCGCAACATGCAGAAGGTGCCCGACGAGGTCGAAGACATCGCCAAGACCACCGAGGCCATTCGCGCCTACACCGGCAAGCGCCCGCGCGGCTGGCTCGGCCCGGGGCTCACCGAAACGTGGCACACGCCCGACATCCTGGCCGAGCAGGGCTACGAGTACGTGTGCGACTGGGTGCTCGACGACCAACCCGTGCGGCTGAAGACGCGCGACGGCGGCGCCATCGTGAACGTGCCCTACACGCAGGAATGCAACGACGTGGCGATGATGCTGATCCAGCACCACAAGGCCAGCGAGTACCGCGACCGCGCCATCGACCAGTTCGAACAGCTCTACGCAGACGCGAAAGATTCGGCCCGCGTCATGGCGCTGGTGGTGCACCCGTACATCATGGGCGCGCCGCACCGCCTGCGCTACTTCCGCGAGGCGCTGGCGCACATCCAGCAACACGACGACGTCGCCTTCATGACCGGCGAGCAGATCCTCGACTGGTACGGCGCCGCCAGCACCGCAGGCACCGCGGCGTGACCCTTCGCCGGCACTGCGCCGGCGGCCCCGTGCAACGAACGAACAACAAACAGATTTCTCGCTCGACGAGAAGGAGACGACACGTGCATTCCTCAACCTCGGTCATTTCCCCGGTCGCCGGTGGCGCGCGCCGCGAGGCGCCCATCACCGCGCTGGAGATCGGCATGTTCCTGGTGCTGCTCGCCTCGTACGCGCTCAACGCGATGGACCGGCAGATCTTTCCGCTCATCGCTGCGGACGTGCGCAAGGAGTTCGGCTTCAGCCTGGCCGACACCGGCCTGCTGTCGACCATCTTCACGCTGGGCATGGCCGTGGCCGGCGTCCCGACGGGCTACCTGCTGGCACGGCTGTCGCGCAAGACGGTGCTGCAGATCGGCATTGCGATCTTCTCGCTGGGCACGCTGCTGGCGGCCTACTCGCACGGCTTCGCCGACATGATCGTCTACCGGGCCGTGACCGGCATCGGCGAAGCGATGCAACTGACGGTGGTGATCGCGATTGCCGCGAGCTACTTCGCGCGCTACCGCGCCACCGCCGTGGGCGCCATCAACTTCTCTTTCGGCATCGGCGCGATCCTGGGGCCGCTGCTCGGCGGCCAGCTGATCGGCGTCGAGCGCGACTGGCGCCTGCCGCTCATCGTGTTCGGCGTGGCGGGCTTCGCGGCCATGGCGATCATCGCGCTCACCGTGAGCAAGCGAATGACCGAGAACGTGGCGGCCACCGGCGGGCGCACCGACCAGCGCGGCGCCACGACCCTGTGGAACCGCAACACGGCCCTGCTGACCGGCATGAGCGTCATCGGCGGGCTCTGCATCTACGGCTACCTCGGCATGTACCCGACCTTCCTGCGCGAGCACCTGCACTACACGCCGTCGGACACCGGTCGGGTGATGAGCACCTTCGGTTTCGGCGTGTTCGCGTCGATCTTCGGCGGCTGGCTGGGCGACCGCTTCCATCCCAAGCTCGTGCTCTCGGCCAGCTTCGTGGGCACCGGCCTGCTGGGCTTCCTGATGTTCTCGGGCCCGACCGACATGGTGGTGCAGTCGGCGCTGTCCTTCGCGTGGGGCTTCGTGGTGAGCGGTGTGCTGTACGTGAACCTGGCGGGCTATCACATCAAGGCGGTGCATGCGTCGCTCACGAGCCGCGCCACGGGCGTGTTCGTCACCACGCTGTACGGCGCGGGTGCGGTCGCGGGCTTCGTCATCGGCGGCATCGCCTCGCGCTTCGGCTGGAGCACGGCCGGGCTGGTGCAGATCACGCTGCTGGCGGCGGTCGGGGTAGGGCTCACGCTGCTGCTGCACACCGACCGCATGTCGCTGCCGGCGCGCAAGCCGTGATGCTGCTCGACGGGGCGCTGCTCGGCGGCGCCGCGGCCCTGGCCGGTGCGCTCAATGCCGTGGCGGGCGGCGGCAGTTTTCTCACGCTGCCGGCGCTCGCGATGGTCGGCGTGCCGCTGGTGTCGGCCAACGCCACCGGGACCGCCGCGCTGCTGCCGGGCTACCTGGCCGGTGCCTGGGCATTGCGCAAGGAACTGTCGGGCCCGATGTCGCCTTCGCTCCTGCGGTTGGGTGTGCTCTCGGTGCTCGGCGGCGCAGCTGGTGCGGCGCTGCTGCTGTCGACCTCGAACCATGCCTTTGCCCGCATCGTGCCGTGGCTTCTGCTGGCCGCGACGCTGCTCTTCGCGATCGGACCCGGCCTGGTGCGCCGTAGGCTCGCCACCGCCGACAGCCACAAGCCGCGAGGCCGGTGGCTCGCCGACCTGGGCATCGTCGCGGTCGCTGTCTATGGCGGCTACTTCAACGGCGGCCTCGGCATCCTTCTGCTCGCCGTGCTTGGCGCGCTGGGGCACACGGACATGGGGCGCATGAACGGCATCAAGAACTTCGTCTCCGCGATCCTGACGCTGATCGCCGTGGCGATCTACGCGGCCAGTGGTGCGATCGTCTGGACCTACGCGCTGTGGATGGCCCTGGGCGCCACGGTGGGTGGCTATGCCGGCGGCATGCTCGCACGGCGACTGAAGCCCGAGGTGGTGCGCGGCTTCGTCGTGTTGACGGGGTTGGCGATGACCGCGGCGTTTCTTCTCAAGGCGTACTGAGCGGGCTTTCGCTTCCTCTTCTTTCCATCACTTCAATCACTGGCAACTACTGGGTCTGGGCATGCACACAACCAAAAGAGACTTCACCCGTTTTGTAGGGGCGCTGATGGTCGCCGCCACCGGTGCGCCAGCGCTCGTCGGCTCGGCGTCGGTGTCGGCCCGCACTGCGCGCGCGCCGGCATCAACAGGCATCCGCCGCGGCAGCTACCTGATCCGCAATGGCGCGGTCATCACGGTCGACCGCAGCAAGGGCGTGCTGCCGCGCGCCGACGTGTGGGTCCGCAACGGCGTGATCGAGAAGATCGGACGCGGCCTGAGCGCACCGGCTGGCACGGAGATCATCGATGCGACCGACATGATCGTCATGCCGGGCTTCGTCAATTCGCACTATCACATGTGGAGCGCCATCGGCCGCAGCTTCACCGCGCGCGACGGCGGCTTCTCGTACTACCCCGCCAAGAACGCGACCTCGACCCTGTACACGCCCGACGACTTCTACAACAGCGTGATGCTGGGCTGCGCCGAGCTGGCGAACGGCGGCACCACCACCGTGCACAACTGGTCGCACAACACCCGCTCGCCGGCGCATGCCGATGCCGAGCTGCGCGCACACCAACACGCGCTGCTGCGCGCCCGCTACGCCTACGGCCACGTCGACAAGATGCCCGCCGACGAACTCAACCGCTACGACGACCTGGCCCGCGTGCGGCGCGAGTGGTTCGGCGAGCGTTCGCCGTTCGACGGGCTGGTGCACCTGGGGCTGAACCTGCGCGGCCCGCAGCAGAGCACCGACGCCGTGTTCCACGAAGAGATGAAGGCCGCCAAGGCCAGCGGATTGCCCGTTGCGATCCACGCGCCGCAGGAAGCCCCGAACAACGTCGATGCCGTCGACTACGAACGACGCGGCTACCTGGGCCCGGATTTCATGCTCGCGCACTACGTGCCCGCCAGCACGGCCGACCTGGCGGCCATGGCACGCACGAAAACGCCACTGTCCTTTGCCACGCACTCCGAACTTCGGCTCAGCAGCACCGGCGATGCGCGCGCCGCGCTCTTCGCGATGCGCAGCGCGGGCTTGACCATTTCGTTGTCGAGCGATGCGACCTCCATCGCACCGCCGGACATGTTCGAGGCCATGCGCTTCACCTGGAACCTGGGCGTGCCGTGGGCCGGCACGCCCAGCGCGCAGTCGAAGGCGATCGGCGTGCCCGAGGCGATCGAGATGGCGACCCTCAACGGCGCCATCGCCATGGGGCTGGGCGACGTCACCGGCTCGATCACCGAAGGCAAGCGCGCCGACCTCATCCTGGTGCGCACGCAGGACCTGAACATGGGCCCGGTCGGAGACCCCGAGACCGCCATCGTGCAAAGCGGCAGCGCCGCCAACGTCGACACCGTGATGGTCGACGGGCGGATCGTGAAGCGCAACGGGCGGCTGCTGGCCTACGATACGCGCGGCATCATGCGGCGCGCGCGGCAATCGGCGGACCGGATTCGCGCTGCGGCGAGCGAAGCCCTGAAGCCCTGAGGCGCCACGACCTCTCAAAGCACCGAAGCTTCACCAGCCGCCGCATCCTCCTCCAGCATCAACACCTCACTCGCCACCAACGGCTTGCCGATGGGCGCCCCGGCCTTCCCCACCTGGACCGCGGCCATGTCCGCATCGTTCGGGTACTGGTCCGCAATCCAGTAGTCGAACACCCGCCGCACGATCGGCGCCGCATGCGCCGCGCCGAAGCCCGCGTTCTCGACGATCGCCGCCACCGAGATGCTCGGGTCTTTGGCCGGGGCAAATGCCATGTACAGCGCGTGATCGCGCTGGCGCGCATCCAGTGCCTTGCCGCTCGCACGCGCCTTCGGCCCCAGGCTCACCGCCTGTGCGGTGCCCGTCTTGCCGCCCGAGGTGTAGGCGGCGCCGGCAAACACGCGCGTGCCGGTGCCGCCCTTCGTTACGGCCACCATCGCGTCGCGCACCACGTCGACGTGCTTGCGCGCATAGCCCAGGTCCTGGGCCGGGGGTTGAACCTGCCGCACCACTTTTCCGGTCACCGTGTCGCGGATCTCTCGCACCAGGTGCGGCTGGTAGCGCACGCCACCGTTCGCCAACGTGGCATTGGCCGAGGCCATCTGCAGCATCGTGAAGTTGTTGTAGCCCTGCCCGATGCCCAGTGAAATCGTCTCGCCCGGGTGCCAGGTCTTCATGTCGGCGCGCCGGTAGGCCGCGCGCTTCCAGGCCTTGCTCGGCAGCACGCCGCGCGACTCGCCCTGCAGGTCGATGCCGGTGAGCTGTCCGAAGCCCAGGGGTGCCATGAAGTCGTGGATCAGGTCGACGCCCATCTCGTTGGCCAGCGAATAGAAATACGTGTTGCTCGACAGCTGGATGGCGCGGTGCATGTCGACGCCGCCCAGTCCGCCCCGATGGCTGCGGAACATGCGCCCGCCGAAGTTGTAGAAACCCGGATCGTTCTCCACCTTGTCGGCCGTGCGCTTTCCGGTCTGCAACGCCGCCATCGCCATGAAGGGCTTGTAGATGGAGCCGGGCGGATAGGTGCCGCGCAGCGCGCGGTTCAGCAGCGGGTTGTCGGGCGACTCGGTCAACGCCTTCCAGCTTTCGGTGTCGATGCCCTCGACGAACAGGTTGGGGTCGAAGGTGGGCTTGCTCACGAAGGCCAGCACCTCGCCGGTCTTCGGGTCGATGGCGACCAGCGCGCCCCGGCGCTCGCCGAACATGTCTTCCACCAGCTTCTGCAGCTTGATGTCGATCGACAGCACCACCGTCTGGCCGGGCGTGGCCGGATGACGGGCCAGGCGGCGGACCGCGTGCCCGCCTGCCGAGGTTTCCATCTGCTCCACGCCGGTCTGGCCATGCAGCGCCGCTTCGTAGCGCTGCTCGATGCCGACCTTGCCGATGTAGTCGGTGCCCCGGTAGTTGGCGCGCTCGTCTTCTTCCCAATCGTCCATCGCGGTTTTCTCGCGCTGGTTGATGCGGCCGATGTAGCCGATCACGTGCGCGCCCACCTCGCCATGCGGATAGGTGCGAAACAGCCGCGCCTTGATTTCCACACCGGGGAAGCGGTAGCGCTGCGCCGCAAAGCGGGCCACCTCTTCATCGCTCAGGCGGCTGCGGATGGGAACGGAGTCGAAGCTGCGCGAATCTTCGCGCAGGCGCTGGAAGCGACGACGGTCCCTGGGCGTCACGTCGACCAGCCCGCCCAGTTCGTCGATGACGGCATCGAGGTCGCCCACCTTCGACGGCGTGATCTCCAGCGTATAGGCGGCGTAGTTGGACGCCAGCACCACGCCGTTGCGGTCCAGGATCTGCCCGCGGTTGGGCACCACCGGAACGATCGCCGTGCGGTTGCTCTCGGCCCGCACCGACAGCTCGTCGTGGCGCACCACCTGCAGGAAGACCAGCCGCGCGCCGATCAGTCCGAATCCGAACAGGACCGCGCAGCCGACCACCACCACACGGCGGCGAAAAAGAGCGAGCTCGGCGGCGGCATTGCGGATTTCATTCATCTAGGAAAAGGGATGGGGGACAGAAGAGGCGGAGAAGCCCGATAGGAGGCCCACGTCACTCGAAGGTTCCGCGACGACTTCGAGTCTTTTCATGTGGGTGCGAGAGGGCCACCGTAGTCAATGGAAATCCAGGTCGAAAATCGGTGGAATCCAACGAGCAAATCGCTACAGCGCTTATTCCATCGCCGGGCCGCTCAGGGCGAACCAGTTCTGCATCGGGTGCACGCGCGGCATGCGCTTGCAGCAGGTAGGGGCGACGGCCTCGGCCTGCCACTGGATAGTGGGGCTCGATGACTTTAGGCAGCGTCTTCCACGGCATCACCAGTTCCACCTCCGCAAGGAAGACTTCCTGACGAGTCTTCTTCCTCTTTCCCGCATGCTCCTCATCCGCAAAACCGATCGGACTCATCGCTCGTGCTCCTTTGCAAGGGTCAGTCCTTCATGCAAGAAACGTGCTCTTGATCAGACCTTCCCCTAGAGGCCCCCCCAAAGGTTGGCCATCGAGCTCATGGGAAAACCGCACAGGATGCGGCAGAACTCATGCATCGGCACCACTGCCAAGCATCAACTCGTCACGCCGTAGCGGCAGACCCTCGCGATCTACCAACGATGCGAGTAGCTCACCTTGAGCACCGCGCCCGCGGCCGGCAGCCGGCTCGTGTTGTTGCTGTTGCGCAGCAGCTGGCTGTACAGCGGGAAGTAGCGGCGGTTGAACAGGTTCTCCACGCCGATGACGACGTTGTTCTTCTCGTCGATCTTGAAGCGGCTGATGAGGTCGACCGTGGTGTAGCCGCTGACCTCGCGGCGCCCGAAGCTGTTCACGCCGTCGAGCCGGTAGTCCTTCGAGCCGTACGACACAGCCTGCAGCCGGTGGCTCCAGCGCGCGCTGGGCTTGTACTCCACATACGCGGTCAGCTTGAGCGGCGGGATGCGGTAGCCCCACATGTCCTGGTAGCGCGTGCCGCCCTGCGGCAGCTCGCGGCCCTTCATCCAGGTGAAGGAGCCGCCCGCGCCCCAGCGATCGCCGCTGCCGGCGTAGTCGAAGGCGCCTTCGATGCCGTGAATGCGCTCCTTGGTGCGCGTCATGACCAGGCCGTTGAACGAGCTCTGCACCGCGCCCAGCGCCGATTGCGACTGGAACACGCTGAGGTTGGCCACCGCGTTGTCGAAGCGGCCGCGCCAGCCCAGCTCCAGCGTGTCGGTCTTCACCGGCTGCAGGTCGGAGCTGCGGATGTTGAAGCTCGGGGTCGCGTTGCGCACCTGCAGGCCGATGTCGGGCAGCTCGAAGCCCTGGCTGTACGAGGCGTAGATGTCGTGCTGCTTGCTGGGGTTGAACACCACGCCGGCGTTGTAGGTCCAGGCACCGTAGTCCACCGTGCCGCCCGTCACCTGCGCGGGATTGCGCGCGCGCAGCTGCGACAGCGGCGTGAAGCTGTCGAAACGCGCGCTGGCCTTGTCGTAACGTGCCCCGCCCTCGACCGACCACTGGTCGTTGAAGCGGTGCTGCAGCTGGCCGAAGGCGCCCAGGCTGCGCGTGGTGATCGGCGGCATGAAGATCAGCGTGCCGGTGCGCTGGAAGCTCAGGCCGCGGCTGGCGTCGTAGAGCTTCGGGTCGAACACGTCCAGCGGCATGTCGGTGCGCTCCTGGTTGAAGTCGGCGCCCCAGGTGAGCTGCGTTTTCTTGTCGGCACCGAAGGGCGTCTTGACCGTCAGCCGGCCGCCGTACACGCGCGAGTTCTGCATCACCTGGTCGACGCTCGAGCCGCGGGCCACGACACCGCGCGCATCGAAGGGCGCGAAGCGGGTGAAGAAGTCGCGGTAGTACAGCTGCGCGGCCAGCGTGCTGCCGGCGATGTCGCGGTTCGTGTAGTCCAGGCCGAGCAGGCTGTTGGTCACGCGGTTCTGCTTGTCGAGCTGCAGGCCCTTGAGCGGGCGCGCCGCGACGCTGCTCGCGGGCAGCTTGGCCACCGACGGGTCGGAGGCGTAGTCGGTGTCCTGCTTGGCATCGTAGTGGCTCGCCGACAGCTGCAGCCGCTGGTCGGCGTCGATGCGGTAGCCGATCTTCGCCGAGGCGTTGTAGATGTTCGAGTCGAACAGGTCGCCCTGGCTGGGCTCGGGCGCAATGCGGTCGCCGCGTGCGTCGTACGAGCCGCCCACGCGCCGCGCGCCCAGGCTCACCGCATAGTCGAAGACCTCGCCGCCGCCCGAGAGGTAGTGCTGCACCTCGGCGCCGAGCCCCGCCCCGCCCGGTCGCGACAGCGGCAGCACGCCGGTGACGGTGGTCTCTGCGCGCGCCTCGCCGCTGGGCTGGCGCGTGCGGATCGACACGATGCCGCCGGCCGCGCCGCTGCCGTAGATGGCGCTGCTGCCGCGCAGCACTTCGATCTGCTCGACGTCGGCGGGGTTGATGTTGGCCAGGTTGCGCGACGAATCGCGGTTGGTGTTGAGCGGAATGCCGTCGACCAGCACGAGCATGTTGCGTCCGCGCAGGGTCTGGCCGAAGTCGGTGATGGTGTGGCTCGAATCGGCCATGCCGGGCACGACCTTGCTCAGCAGCGTGGCGACGCTGTCGGAGCCTTGCCGCAAGCTGTCGAGCTCTTCGCGCTCGAGCACCGTGACCTGCCGCGTCGGCGCCATGAGGTTGCTCTGCGTGCGCGCGGTCACGGTGACGGCAGGCAGCGCGTCGGCAGCCGGTGCGGATTCAACGGCCGACGTGGCGGCGACGGGGACCGGCGTCGCATCCAGCGTGAAGTCGCCGCTGGTCAGCCGCCGTGCGCGCAAGCCGCTGCCTTCCAGCAGCCGGCCGAGCCCTTCTTCGGCGGAGAACTCGCCGGTCAGGCCCGGCGTGCTCAGCCCGCGCGTGCGGGCCAGGCCGAAGCTGAGATTGAAACCGCCCTGCCCCGCGAAGCTCAGCAGCGCCGGCCCGAGCGGACCGGCCGGCACGCGGTAGGCCTTGCGCGCCGGAGCCGCCACGGCATCGGCCGCATGGGCCGGCAACGCGGCCAGCCCGACGGTGGCCAGGCCCAGGGCGCACAGCGCACGTTGCACGGCGCGCACGGCGAGGCGCGGGCGATGCGCGGCG
This sequence comes from Variovorax sp. 54, assembly GCF_002754375.1. Lineage (NCBI taxonomy): Bacteria > Pseudomonadati > Pseudomonadota > Betaproteobacteria > Burkholderiales > Comamonadaceae > Variovorax > Variovorax sp. 54. Next base: position 5,339,687 of record NZ_PEFF01000001.1, on the reverse strand, counting down.
TCGCGGGAGGTGGGGAGAACGGAAGGCCGGTCGGTCATGAAGGGTGTCCTTGTCGCGTGTCGGGATGTGGATGGCAGGTGTGCTTTCAACCGACATGACAGGCGAGACGCGAAAACCGGACACGCATGGGCAAGAAATTTTTCAGGGCGCTGCGCGAGGCAGCCGGGAATCACCGGACCGTCACCGTCACCCAGTAGCGCGTGCGTGCATCGAGGCGCACGGGCAAGGTCTGCGCGAGGACTGCGAGCACGCGGTCGGTGTCTTCGAGCTGGAACGCGCCCGACACGCGCAGGTCGGCCACCGCGGGGTCGCAGCGCAGCACGCCGCTGCGGTAGCGGCCGATTTCGGAGAGCACGTCGGCCAGGCGCATCTCTTCGGCGTAGAGCACGCCCTGCGTCCAGGCTTCGGCGCCGCTCGCAGCCGATGTGACAGGGCCCGTTGCTTCGGCGGTGAAGCGCATCTGTCGTCCGGCGGGCACGACCACCGGCGAGCCGGTCGCGCGCACAGGGCTTACTTCCACCGCACCAGCCAGCACCGTGAGGCGGTTGTGCCCTCCTTCGTCGATGCGCACGATGAAGCGCGTGCCCAATGCACGCAGCCGGCCTTGCGGTGTCTCGACCAGGAACGGTCGAGGAATTCCGGGGTTCGTGTCGGGAGCCGTTTCGACAAGGATTTCGCCGCTGCGCTGTCGCACCAGCCGCTGCGTGGCGTCGAACATCACGTCGATGGCCGTCGCCGTGTTCAGCGTGGTGCGGCTGCGGTCGGCCAGCTCGATGGTGCGCCGCTCGCCCGTCGCCGTGCGGTACTCGGCCCCGAGCGACGGCCAGGGGACGGCGCGGTAGCCGACCCAGGCGGCGGACGGCGCAGCCAGCAGCACGGCCACGGTGCGCAGCAGCGCGCGCCGGTTCGTCAGCCCGCGGCGCCGGTCGAGCACCGGCATGCCCACGCCCGGCGGCACTGCGCCGAACTTGCGGCTCAGTTGCTCGGCGCTGTGCCACACGCGCTGATGCTCGGGGCTCTGGTCGCGCCACTGCGTCCAGCGCTGGGCATCGGCCTCGGACAGGCGGCCCGCGTGCATGCGCGCGAGCCACTGGGCGGCCTCGTCCACCAGACGGGGATCGACGGCCGCGCTCACAGCGGAGTCGCCAGCATGAGCCGCAGGCACTGCGCGAACCCTTGCGCCATGTAGCGCGTCACGGTGCGCACGCTGACGCCGAGCTGCGCGGCGATGTCGTCGTAGCCGAGGCCTTCGAGCTGCGACAGCAGGAACGCGGTGCGCGCCTTGGCGGGCAGTTCGTCGAGCAGCGCATCGAGTTCGTGCAGCGTCTCGAGCAGGATGGCGCGCTCTTCGACCGAGGGCACCAAGGCGTCAGGCAGCAGCGCGAGCGACGCCTGGTAGGTGCGCTCCAGCGACTGGCGTTCGTGGTGGTTGATCACAAGGCGCTTGGCCACCGTGGTCAGGTAGGCGCGCGGCTCGTGCAGTGTCGGGATCGCGCCGGCGCGCAGGCCCGACCAGATGCGCAGGAAGGTGTCGTGCGCGATGTCCGCCGCGTCGAAGCTGTTGCCCACCCTGCCGCGCAGCCAGCTGAAAAGCCAGCCGTGGTGCTCGCGGTAGAGGGCGTGCGCCTGCTGCTGCGGGGTCGACTCGCCGACAACCATCGATGCCTCTTTTCAGTTGAGAAACTTTCGCATTCATTATAAATGCGAATACTTCTCAACAAACAGGAAGCCGATGGCCGCGGCCGCTCGCTCTCCTACCAGCGGTACGTGGCCGTTGCCACCACGGAGCGCGGCGCGCCGTAGTAGCACTTGCCGTACTGGTCGCAGTTGGCGATGAAGTCCTTGTTGGCGATGTTGCGCACGTTGAGTGCCAGGCTCCAGCGGTCGAGGTCATAGCCGAGCATGGCGTCGAACACGGTGGCGGCAGGCACCTTGCCCGGCGCGATCTTTTCGCCGTCGCCATGGCTCGTGCCGTTGTAGCGCGCACCCAGGCCGACCTTCACGCCGTTGACGAAACGGTAGTTCGCCCAGACCGACATCCGGTGGCGCGGCACGGCGTTGGCCTGCTTGCCGATCTCGGCCGGGTTGGCACTGGCCGTGACGATGGCGCGCGGCGTGTAGTCGTACGAGGCCGTGACGTTCAGCCGCGGCATGAGTTCGGCCGTGGCCTCAAGCTCCAGCCCGCGCACCGAGATTTCGCCCGTCTGCTTGGGCGCCGCGCCCGTGCCGTACGAGATGTAGTTCTGTCGCCGCAGATCGAAGATCGCCGCGCTGTAGCTCTGCTTGCCCTCCGGCGGCTGGTAGCGGATGCCGGCCTCGTACTGGCGCCCTGTCTCGGGCTTGAACGGATCGCGCGTCACCGGATCGACCAGCCCGGTGGGTGCGAACGACTCCGAGTAGCTCAGGTACGGCGCCCATCCGCTGGGCATCACGTAGACCAGCCCGGCGCGGCCGGTGAACTTGTGCTGCGAGATGCGCGTGCTCTTGCCCTCCAACCGGTCGAAGGTGTCGTTGCTGGCGCTGTCGTAGCGACCGCCCAGCGTCAGTGACCAGCGGTCGCCCCACTTGATCTGGTCCTGCACATAGAGCCCGGTCTGCGCGAGCCGCATGTCGGCGTTCATCCACGGCGCGCCCTCCACGATGGGCCCGCCGTACACCGGGGCGTACACGTTGATCGTCGGCGCCGAGCCGGTCGAGAAGCTGTACTGGTCGATGCGGTTGCGCTGGTAGTCCAGCCCGATCAGCAACTTGTGCTGCCAGTCCCCCGCGCGCAGGTCCAGCTGCATCTGGTTGTCGATGCTGAAGGCCGACACCTTCTCGCGGCTGCCGGTCGGGTAGCGGCCCAGCAGCATGAAGTTGGCCGGGTTCAGCGGGTTGGCCGCGTCCACCGTGGTCAGGCGGCGGTTGGGCCAGATGCCGGCGTAGTCGACCTTGAGCTCGCCGTAGCGCGCGTTCTGGCGCAGCAGCACGGTGTCGTTCAGGCGATGCTCGAACTCGTAGCCGACCATCCACTGGTCGTTGTGGAAGCGGTCGTAGCTCGGATCACCGGCCAGCAGCGACGCGGGAATGCGCGTGCCGATCGCGGTCGGAAACACCGAGCCGACCTGGGGCCGGATGCGGTTGTAGACGCCGGCGCGCGTGCGATCGACCTGCGCCAGCAGCGTCAGCCTGGTGTCGCCCGAGATGCGCCAGGTCAGCGAAGGCGCCAGGTACAGGCGCCGGTCGGGCATCTTCTCGGCCGGCAGCTCGGCGTCGCGCACCAGGCCGACCACGCGGTAGAGCACCTTGCCCTCTGCGTCCAGCGGCCCCGAGAAATCGCCCGCAATCTGCTTGCGGTTGTGGTCGCCCAGTTGCATCTGCAGCTCGCGCTGCGGTTCTGCCGTGGGGCGCTTGCTCACCACGTTGACCACGCCGCCCGGGCTGGCCTGCCCGTACAGCACGGAGGCCGGGCCGCGCAGCAGCTCGATGCGCTCGGCGCCGTAGTTCTCGGTGCGCCACACGCCCCAGTTGCCGTTGTTGCGCAGCGGCAGGCCGTCCAGGTAGAAGCCCGGTGCGTAGGCGTCGAAGCCGCGCAGCGTGAGCCAGTCGTAGCGCGAATCGGCGCCGAAGGTGGTGATGGCCACGCCGGGCGTGTAGCTCAGCGCGTCCTTGAGCGTGGTCGCGCCCATCGCCGCCATGCGGTCGGCCGTGATCACCGTGAGCGACTGCGGCGTCTCGAGGATCGGCGTGTCGGTCTTGGTGGCGGTCGCGCTGCGCTTGGCGACGTAGCCCTGCACGGGACCGGCGGCCGTCTCGCGCTGCGCGTCGGCCTCGACGAGCACGGCCGGCAGCGTGGCACCGGACACGGCCGGTGCCGCACGCACCACCACCGCCGGGCCGTCCGACGTGGCGATGAGCCCGCTGCCGGCCAGCAGCCGGTCGAGCGCCTGCCGGGGCGTGAGGTGGCCGGTCACGGCCGACGCGGTGCGACCTGCCACCAGAGCGGGCGGCACGATCAGCTCGATGCGCGTCTGGCGCGCCCAGTCGTTGAGCGCCTGCCCGAGCGGCTGCGCGGCGATGTGGAGTTGCACCGGCGCATTCAGCAGCGCGCCGGCGCCTTGCGCCTGGGCGAGCGAGTGGCCGAGGGCCAGGGCGACGGCCAGGGCCAGGGGTGCCAACCGAAACACGGGACTGTTCATTGCGTACGTTCTCCTGCGGGTGAGTTGTTTCTTTCACCCGGGTAGACGCGCAGGAACGCCCGAACCCTATGCCAAATGAAAATTATTTGCATCCGCGCGGCTCGCCCTGCCCCGGAAGCCCCGCATCGGATCACTTGGCCGGCACGATTTCCCGCCCCCCGCCGATGGCGCGCAGCCGCACCGGCGCGGCTTGCGGCAACACCGTGGCAAAGCTGTCGGGACGGATCGGATTGAAGGTGCCGGTCACGCGCAGGGCGGCCACGGCGGGGTCGCGCACCACGAGGCCGGTGTCGCCATAGCGCGCCAGCTCGGCCAGCACCTGGTCGAGCCGCGTGTTGTCGAAGCTCACGCGGTTGTCGCGCCACGGTGCAATGCCGGCCGTGGACACCGGTGCAACGGGCACCGGCACGCCCGCGGCGTCGCTGCCCGACTGCTGCCCCGCGCCCAGGTAGAACGCCCCTCCGTCCGGCGTGGCCGCATCGACGCGCTGCACGCGCACGCGCCCTTCTTCCATCGCCACGCGCACGCCTTCGTCGCCGGGCAGTCCGGGCGTGTGGCGCACCGAGAACCGGGTGCCCACGACCGTGATGCGCAGCGGCCCGGCCAGCACATCGAACGGCCGTGCCGAATCGCCGTGCACATGGAAAACCACCTGTCCTTCGGACAGCCTCACTTCACGGCGCTGGCGGTAGTAGGTGACCGCCACGCGCGTCGCCGTGTCCAGGCGCATCTGGCTGTCGTCGGGCAAGCGCACGTCGAGTTGCTGCCCGCGCGGCGTGCCGAAGCTCTGCGCGAACACCGGTTGCGCCTGCCACTGCTGCCAGGCCATGAGCCCGCCCGCGCCGGCCACCACGGCGACGGCCGCTGCAGAAAACGCGGGCACCCAGAAGCGGCGGCGCGCGGGTTGTTCGGGGCGGGCGGCGCGTGACCGCGAGGCGGCCTTGGCTTCGGCCGCGAGATCGCTGCGCAGGTTGGCGCGCAGCAGCGCAATCCCGTCGGCGGGAAGACGCTCGAGCGCCGTCCATTCAGCTTGCTGCCGGGCGTAGGCACGCGGGTGTTCCGCGTCGGCGGCCAACCAGGCCTGGAGCGCGGCTTCATCGCGCGCGTCGAAGCCGCCCCCATGGCGGCGGACGAGCCAGTCCATGGCATCGCTGTCGATGCCGTGCGGTTCCGAAGGGACGCGTGGCGACGTGCTCATGGCTCTTGCATCCGGGTAGACGCACGAGCGGCGTCCAACCCCATGTCCATGGCGTCCGTTTGCCGTGGGTTGTCGTTTTTCTTGTTCATTCGTGGTCGCGTTGTCTTCTTCTGCGCGGCGATGCCGGCGGGGGAACCGCACCACCGCCGGCGTCCGTTTCCTGGCGGCAGCGCCTGCAGGCATCGAGCGCATTCTTCACATGCTGCTCGACCATCTTGATGCTGACGCCCATGCGCTGCGCCACCTCGGCATGCGTGAGCCCGTCGAACTTGTGCAGGATGAACGCCTCGCGGCAGCGCAGCGGCAACCGGTCGATGGTGGCCAGCATGGCGTTCACCATCTGCTGCGACTGCAGGGCCGTGTCGGGTTCGAAGGCTGCGGGCCCGAGCGTGTCGTCCGCGTCGTCGGAGGCCACGTCGTCCGGCACCTCGGCATGGCGGGCGCGGATGTCGCCGCGCCGGCCCTGGTCGATGACGAGGTTGCGCGCCGTGCGGTACAGCAGCGCACGCGGCTCCCGGATCGCCTCGCCGGCCTGCTGCGCCGCATACACGCGCGCGTAGCTCTCCTGCGCCAGGTCGGCCGCGGTGGCGCGGTCCGATACCTTGCGGGACAGGAAGCTCAGAAGCTCGCGGTAATAGTGCTCGAACACAGGGGCCACCACAGCCGGATGAAAAAGGTCGAAGTCCCGGAATGGGACGGGCTGGCTTCGACGGGGCGTGGCTGGCCGGGGACGATTGGGAAACTCGCGGCGGCGATTATCCGCGAGTCTGCCGAAGCCCCCTTGTGGCGGCTAGAAGTCGACCGACGCCGACAGCATGAGCGTGCGCGGAATGCCCTGCGAAATCGTTCCGTACGAGGCCACGCCCGACCAGTACTTGCGGTTGAAGGCATTCACCAGCGTGCCGCGGAAGGTGGTGCTGCGCCCGTACACCTTGGTCGTGTAGCGCGCGCCCAGGTCCACGGTCGTCCACGACGGCACCGACTGCGTGTTGGCCTGGTTCACGTACTCCTTGCCGGTGTAGATCATGCTGCCGTTGAGCGTGAGGCCCGGCACCCACGGCAGGTCCCATTCCGCGCCGAGGTTCGCCATGACGTTGGGCACGCCGACCGGCCGGTTGCCGACCGTGGCCCGGTTGTTGGTGCGCGTGAGCTTGGAGTCGAGCAAGGTCAGCCCGCCCAGCAGCCGCACGCCTTTCGCGGCCTCGCCCGAGATGTTCATCTCGAGGCCGCGGTTGCGCTGCTCGCCGTCCGAGGCGTAGAGGTTGCCGCTGCTGATCTGGCCGCTGGGCTTGGTGATCTGGAAGGCGGCCACCGTCGCCATCACGCGCTCGAAGTCGAACTTGACGCCGACCTCGTACTGCTTGGACTTGTAGGGCGAGAAGATCTCGCCCGCGTTGGACGCGGTGACCGGTGCCACGTCGCCCTTGCTCAGGCCTTCGATGTAGTTCGCGTAGATCGACACGTGCTGCCACGGCTTGACCACCAGGCCGGCCAGCGGCGTCACGGCGCTCTTGTCGTAGGCCGTGGTCACGGCGCCGGTGGTGGCGTTGAAGTTGTCCGACACGATCTTCTGGTGCCGCAGGCCGAAGGTGAACTGCAGGCGATCGTCGAACGCGCTCATCGTGTCGGCCACCGCCATGCCCGAGAGACGCGAGGCCGACAGCTTGGGCACCCGCAGCGGCGGCGCGATGTGCTGCATCGGATAGGCCACCGGCGAATGCAGGTTCGTGAGCATGGCCTTGCCCGGGTTGTTGGCTTGCCCCACCTCGTCTTCGTAGTTGCTGATCTGCACGGCCAGTGCGTGCTTGAGCGGGCCGGTCTGCAGGCGCGCGCGCATGCCGACGTCGTAGGTCGAGCGGTCCACCTTGAACTTGTAGTGCCCCGGCGTCGAACTCGTCAGGCCGTTCGCATTCAGCACGGTGGGCGTCTGGTCGGACAGGCGTCCCACGCGCACGGCCGAGCCGCCCGCGTCGGCGAAGAAGGTGACCTTGTCGTTCAGGTCGTACTCGGCATGCAACAGCGCCGACTCGCCCTGCGACTTCCACCAGCCCCAGCCCTGCGAGATGTTGCGGCGGCCGTCGGGTGCCGGCAGCGTCTGCAGGCCGCTGGCCAGCAGGTACGGGCGCGTGGGCGCATCGACCTTCTCGTCCTGCGACAGCAGGTCGAGCGAGGCGCGAAAGCGCTCGCCCTGGTAGTCGATGGCCAGGAAGCCGATGTCGGTGCGCGACGACTGGTTGTCCAGCGGCGTCTTGCCTTCGCGGTGCAGCCCGTTGAAGCGGATGCCCCACTCGCGCCCCTTGCCGAAGCGCCGGCTGAAATCGATGTGCTCGCCGACCTGCGAGCTGCCTGCGTGGTCGATGGTGAAGCGCGTCAGGTCCTGCGGCAAGGCCCGCTTGGGCACGATGTTGATCACGCCGCCGAGCCCGCCGTTCGGCGACATGCCGTACAGCAGCGCGGCCGGCCCCTTCACCACCTCCACGCGCTCGGCGTACTCGGTGAACACGTGGTAGTTGGGCGCGATGCCGTAGACCCCGTCGAACGCCACTTCGCTGAGGTTGCCCTCGCCGATCGGGAACCCGCGAATGTAGAAGGAGTCGGTCACGCCGCCGATCTGCCCGGTGAAGCGCACCGACGAATCCTTGTTGAGCACGTCCGCCAGCGTCACGGACTGCTGATCGTTCATCAGATCGGAGGTGTAGCTGATGGTGCTGAACGGCGTGTCCATGACGTCCGCGTTGCCGAGCAGGCCGACGCGGCCACCGCGCGCCACCTGGCCGCCCGCATAGGCGGCGGGCAACTCGCCCGGCAGGCGCTCAGCGCTCGCGTTGACCGTGACCGTGGGCAGTGCCGTCGAACCTGCGGCCGGCAATGCAGCTGCAGCGCGCTTGCGCAGCGAATAGGCGCCGTCACCCTTGTCCACGAGCTCGTAGTCGGTCCCGTCGAGCAGCCGCGCGAAGCCGTCCCGCACGGTGAAGCGCCCCTGCAGGCCGGCGCTTTGCACGGCCCCGAGCGGTGTCGGGTCGAAAGACAGCGGCACGCCGGCCGTGGCCGCGAACTGTGCCAGCACATGACCCAGCGGCCCGGCGGGAATGGCGTAGTGCTGCGGCGCCGCGCCCACCAGCGGCTCCCCGGCATGGACCAGCGTGGGCGGCAACGCCATGGCGACCACCAGGGACGCCAATGCGCCGTGAACAGCCGCCACCAGCGCCCGCGGCCGTGCATGGCGCGGCAGGGGGGCGTGGTGCGGAAAGCGAGGACGGAACGGGCGCAGAAGCCGGGGGAACATGCGGCTTTCCTTTCGAAGGTGTGAAGGGGTGAGGACCAAGGCAACGGCGCTGCGGGCAGCGCCTTCCTCACGTACACCGTGCGAAACGAAAAAAGGTATCAGCTCAGGGGGAAAAAATTCGATGCGACATGACGCTCAACGCGCCTCGACACTGACCCAGTAGCGCGTGGCGCTGCGGATGCGCAGCGGCAGCGTCTTCTCGAGCAGCTTCAGGCTCTCGTCCGTGTCCTTGAGCGGGAACGCGCCCGACACGCGCATGCCGGCCACGTCGGCGTGGCAGCGCAACACGCCCGTGCGGTAGCGGCCAAGCTCGGCGATCAGGTCGGCCAGGCGCATGTCGCGCGCGATGAACATGCCGCGCTCCCACAGCATCGACGAGATCTCCGCAGGCTCGACCGGCTGGACGCCGTCGATGCTGAAAGACGCCTGGCTTCCCGCCTGCACGACCGCGTTGCGCGATGCATTGACGGACTGGATGTCGACCGCGCCTTCGAACACCGCGACACGCGTGTGCTCGCCGTCCCGACGCACCGAGAACCGGGTGCCGAGCGCGCGCGCCGCGCCCTGCGGCGTCTGCACGATGAACGGCCGGTGCACGGGCGCCGGGTCGGGCGCGGTGGTGATGAGGATCTCGCCAGACTCCAGCCAGAGCCGGCGTTCGGTGCCCGTGAAGACGACGTTGACCGCACTCGCGGTGTTGAGCACCAGCTGCGTGCCGTCGGCCAGGCGCAGGCTCTTCTGTTCGCCGATGGCCGTGCGCAGGTCGGCGCTCCAGTTCGACCACGGCAGTTCGCGCCACGCCAGCCAGGCCGTCGGCGCGGCAATCGCCAGCATGCCGAAGGCCTGCAGCATCTGGCGCCGGCGCGGCTTGCCCAGGCCTTGCAGCGTGCGATGTCCGATCTCGCCCGGCACCTGGCCGAAGGTGGCGAGCACCGACTCGGCCCGTTGCCAGGCCGCCGCGTGTGCGGGGCTTTGCGCACGCCACTGTTCGAAGGCGCGGTGCGCGGTGTCCGAGCGGTCGCCCGACTGAAATCGCATGAGCCAGTCGGCAGCTTCGCCCAGGAGCGCCTCGCCGGGCACGGCGTTGTGCATGCGCATGGCCGTCTGCTCGTTCAGGCCGCCGCCATGCAGGCGATGAAGGCCTTGCGCATGTGGCGCTTCACGGTGATGAGCGAGGTGTCCAGCCGCTGCGCGATCTCGCCATAGCCCAACCCGTCGAACTGGGCCAGCAGGAAGATTTCGCGCGTTTTCGAAGGCAGGGCATGCAGCATGGCGTCGATCCGCTGCAGCGCCTCGAGCACAAGCAGGCGCGTCTCGGGTGAAGGCACGTGCTGCTCGGGCAGGTGCGCAATCGCGTCGAGGTAGGCGCGCTCCACTTCCTGGTGCCGCCAGTGGTCGATCAGCAGCCCCTTCGCAATGTGCGCGAGCAGCGCGCGCGGTTCGCTGCCGAAGCCACTGCTGCTGCGGCTGGTCAGCAGGCGCAGGAAGGTGTCGTGCGCGATGTCCGCCGCGTCGAAGCTGTTGCCGAGCTTCTTGCGCAGCCAGCCCGACAGCCAGCCGTGGTGGTCGCTGTAGAGGTGGTGAATTTCGCGCTGGAAAGGCGGCTCGCCGGCACGCATGGACGAAGGCATCTCTCGCGCGTGCTCAGCCTACGTGCCGGGCCCCGGCCGACCGGCCACGCACCCTGTGCAGCAGCGGGACGAAAGCATCAAACATGGGTGCTTGGCCGCCCGGCGGTATCGGCGATGATGACAATGATTCGCATTTGCCAAAGTATCGCATGGCCGGCCTTTCTTCTCGCCGTGCGACACCCCCTTCCCTCTCGCGCCCCTTTCGGCGCTCAAGCCCGAGAAGTTCAAGATGGTGACGCGGACTGCACCGGCGACATGCTCAGCGTGCGGACCGGAGCTTCGCCCGTCGGTACCAGAGCAGCAAACCGGCCAGCGACAGCAACGCGACACCCGCGCCGAAGCACGACACCAGCACCTTGTAGGGCGTGCCGAACGCCCGCGCCATGTGCAGCGCGCCCAGCCACTCTTCGAGCCTGTGGCCCCGGGCATCGCCCGCAAAGCCGCGCACCGCGCCGTTCGTGGCGTCGATGAGCACGGTGGTCGTGCCCGGCGTTCCGGGCACGTCGAGGCCGGAGTGCACGCGGTACGCATAGACGCCATGGGCGCGGTCCAGCCGCAGGTCGCGCTCCGTGCTCACCGTGAAGTGCTTTTGCGCAGCGAGCACGGCCATCGCCTCGCGGGCGGCGGCATGCGCCGGCTTCCAGTCGATGGCGGGCACCTGCATCGGCGTGCGCGGCATTGGCACACCGGCCCAGAGATCAGGCGTCACGGCGACGACCGACATGAGCGGCCGGTAGACGCTCTCGCGCAGGTTGAACATCACGCTCGACCAGGCGAAGACCAGCATCGCCAGCCACAGCCAGAGGCCGGCGACGCGATGCAGGTCGAGCGTCGTCCGCATTGCATTGCCCCTCGGGCCGAAGCGCCATGCCGCGCGCCAGCGCTGCCACCTTCCCCGCGCCGACGGCTGGGCGCTGCGGCGAGGCAGCGTCAGCCACAGGCCGATGAGGCAGTTGAAGGTCCAGAGCACGCCGACCGTGCCGAGGATGCGCGCGCTCCATGGCGCTGGCAGCGCGAGCGCGTAGTGCAAGCGGTAGAGAAAGCTCACCGCCGTCTCGCGCTGGAACAGCGACGCGCCCCACAGGCGTGTGCCCTGCACCCTGCCGTCGTAGGGGTTCAGGAACAGCTCGTCCACATCGAGCGGCATCGGCAGGCCGGTCGCGGGATCGGTTCGTGCCGACAGGATGTAGCGCAACGACCGGTCGGCCTGGCGGTCCAGCAGCACCGTGTCGACATGCGCCTGCGGTGGCGCGGCGCGCTGCGCCATCTCGCGCAACGCGAAAGGATCGAGCGGCCGAATCCCTCTTGACGGTGGCGACGCCGTCACGAAGAGCGCCGGGTTGAGCCAGGCCTCAAGCCCATCCTCGAACGCCAGCAGGCTGCCGGTCAGCCCCGCCAGCACCAGGAAGAGCCCGGTGGCAAGGCCTGCCCAACGGTGCAGGCGCAGCAGAAGCTGTCGCGGCATCGCGCGGCTGTGGCGGCGCGCGCTCAGTCGCCCGCGCGCGGCAGGGTGAACGCCAGCGTGGCTTCGAGGCCGTCTTCGTCGGCTTCGCGCCGGTCGCTGCGCGGCCGGCTGAGCGACACCGCCACCACGTTGAGGCCGCTGCTGCCCACCACGACCGTGGCGCGCCCGGCCTTGTCGGTCTTCACGCGCGGGCCCGCGGTGTTGCCGATGAAGTCGGCGATGACCGCCACGCCCGCCACCGGCTGCCCCTTGGAGAGCACACGCAGCGGCAGCGACTGCCCCCGGCGCAAGGTCGACGGATCGACCAGCGGCACGATCTCGAGGTCCATGCCCAGCGGCTGCAAAGGCATCCGCACCGGCTTGAGCAGCGTGGTGCCGTACTTCATGTAGTAGCCCGCGCGGCGCGCCTCGGGCACCTTGAGGCGCGAGCCGCTGACCCACTTGCCGTCAGCGCCTTGCGACCAGAAGCCGTCTTCCACCGCCACCGAGAGCACGGCCGCATCGGCCGCGGGCTCGACGACGACGTTGCGCTCGCGCGGCTGCAACTTGACAGTCGACGCTTCGCCGCTCGCGGTGAAGGCCTTCACTGCTCGCACCTGTTTCGCGTCGTAGGCCTCGTCGAGCGCGCCTTCGCCGAGCACCAGGGCCAGTTCACCCGCACGCTGTGCCACCCACACGCCGTGTGCCGAGGCGACACCGTTTCCCAGCAGCATCGACAAGCCGCATGCGGCGAGTGCAAGGATCTTCTTGTTCAGCATGACGGCCCCGTTCAGAAGTTCACCGTCGTCGCCAGACGGATGGTGCGCGGGTTGCCCTGGGTCACGCCGCCGTAGTTGACGGAGCTCCAGTAGCGCTTGTTCGTGACGTTCTCGATCGACAGGCGAATCACCGAGGCCTTGCCCATCAGCTTCGTGACGTAGGCGGCGCCCAGGTCCCAGCGCGTGAAGCTCGGAACGATCATGGTGTTGGCGCGGTCCAGCGGCCGGTTGCCCACGTGGTAGACGCCGGTGTTGAACGAGAGGCCCGGCACCGCGCTCAGGCGGTAGTCGAGGAACACGCTGGCCTGGAAGCGCGCGACGTTGCTGGGCCGGCGGCCTTCGAGTGCGGCGTCGCCGGTGTCGCGTTGCTCGGCGTCGAGCCAGGACACGCCAGCAATGCCGCTCAGCTGCGGCGTGATCTCGCCGTTGGCGGTGAACTCCACGCCGCGGTGGCGCTGGTTGCCCTTCTGGCGAAAGATGTTGTCGGAGGGCGTGACGGCCTGCAGCGGCTTGTCCATGTCGAAGATCGCGGCCGTGAGCATCAGGCCGTCGCGCACGCGGCTCTTCACGCCGATCTCGTACTGTCGGCTCTTGATGGGGCCCAGCTTCTGCAGCGCGTTCTCGGCATAGCTCGGTGCGTAGGCGCCCTGCTCGAAGCCTTCGCCGTAGGTGGCGTAGACGGTCGTGTGCTCGGCCGGCTTGTACATGACGCTCAGCGTGGGCACGGTGACGCGCGTCGTGTACTTGGGCGTGCCGTCGTACTTGCTGCCGATGTCGCTGCTGTAGCTGATGTGGCGCGCGCCCAGCAGCAGCTGCCACTGCGGCGTGAAGCTGATGGTGTCGCTCACGAACACGCTGCTCTGGCGCGCGGTGCTTGCGGGCAGGTGCGTGTCGTCCGTCAGGTAAGGCTGCTGGTAGGGCAGCGGCCGGAAGACGTTGCCGATCATCTGCGGGAAGCGCTGGTAGTCGCCGTCGGGCGATTGCAGGCTGGAATATGAATAGCCGACGACCGTCTCGTGCCCGATGCTGCCGGTCTTGAAGCGGCCGGTGGCGAACACCTGTCCTGCCGCGGTCGGGTACGGCTCGGCCTCGTAGCGCGTGTTGCCCCTGAGCACGTCGCCGTTCGGCGCGATCTGCGACGCGTTGAAGAAGATCGCGTTGCGCTTGCTGCGGCTGAAGCCCAGTTGCGCGGTCAGGTCCCAGTTGCTGTTGAGCGCGTAGTCCAGGCGCGCGCCGATGTTCCACGCGTCAGTCTTGTACTGGCCCCAGGGCTGGCCGACCAGCGTGCGCGGGTCGAAGCGCGACGCCGCCAGCACGGTGCCGTTGCTGAGCGGGCCGATCATGCCGCTGGCCGCGAGCGATTTCTTCTGCCAGTCGAAGTCCAGCTGCAGCAGCGCGTCGCGGTTGATCTTGATGTCCACCGCGCCGCTCAGGAAGTCGCGCTTCAGGTCGCCGAAATGCGTGAAGTCGCCGACCTTCTCGGTCGCGGCATTGAAGCGGTAGCCCACGGTGCCGTTGGCGTCGAGCGGACCGCCCGCGTCGATGGCTGCGTAGCGCCCGCCTTGCGTGCGCACTTCCGCCGTCACGCTGGCAAAGCGCTCGCGCGTCGGGCGCTTCACCACGTAGTTGACGATGCCGCTGGGCTCGCCCACGCCATACAGGAAGCCCGACAGGCCCTTGAGCACGTCGACGCGCTCCTTGTTCTCCAGCGGCACGTCGCTGTAGACGTTGGCCAGCAGGCCGTCGCGGCGCACGTTGTTGAAGGTGTTGGCCGAGAAGCCGCGCACGGCCACGCCGTCGAACGACGAGAAGCCCGAGGTCGGCGTGACGGACGGATCGTTGCGCAACACGTCGAGCGCGGTGCGGGCGCGCTGCGCCTCGATGGTGTCGACGCTGTAGGAGCCCACGGCGAACGGCAGGTCCTGCAGCGAACGGATGCCGAGCGCGCCGGCGTTGACGTCCTGCACGTCGTACAGCCGCTCGCGCTGGGCGCTGACGATGACCGGGGCCAGCGTGGCACCCTCGGCGGGCGCGGCTGCCGCATTCGGTGCGGCCGCAGCGCCCACTGTCTTGCGCAGGCGCCAGCCGCCGCCGGCACCGGGCACCGCTTCCAGGCCGCTGCCCGACAGCAGATGGCCCAGGCCTTCCGGCACGCTGTAGGTGCCTTGCAGGCCGGCGCTCTCCAGGCCTCGCGTCAGCGTGGGGTCGATCGCGATCATCACGTTGGCTTCGCGGCCGAAGCGCCCGAGCACGCTGTCCAGCGAGCCGGGGGCGATGGCGTAAGGCCGGCTCGGGCTGGCGGCTTGCGCGGTCTGCGCCCAGGCCGTCGAGCCGCCGGTGGCGGTCACGCCCAGTGCGGCGGCCAGGCAGGCGGCGCGGGCAACCGCTGCCAACGGAGAAGGCCGGAAACGAAGACCGGGCCGTGCGATGAATGCCATGTGAAGCGCTCTCTGTGATCGAAGGAATGGAAGAAGCCCGAGCCGCTTGCCTGTGTGGTTGCGCCACACATTTCGCAGCTCCTATTTCCCTTGATGCACGAGATGTCGAAACCTGCCACTTTCCGGCCGATTTTTTTCAAGCTGGGTTCAGCGGGACGCGACGGTGACCCAGTAGCGGCTCAGCGAGCGCACCCGCACGGGCAGCGTTTCTTCCAGCATGCGCAGCACGGCGTCGGTGTCGGCGAGCGGGAAGGCGCCACTCACGAGCACCTCCGACACCGCGCGGTCGCAGCGCAGCACGCCGGGGCGGTAGCGGCCCAGCTCGGCGAGGAACTCGGCCAGCCGCATGCGCTCGACCACCAGGCTGCCGTCGGTCCAGGCCGCGGCGCCTTCCCCGGGCGAGGTCAACGCGCCGACGCCGCTCGCGCCGTAGCCGACACGGCAGCCGGCCGGCACGCGCACCACCTGGGCGCCCTCGCCTGCTCCGGCCTGGAGATCGACGGCGCCTTCGAGCACCGTCAGCTCGCTGCGCGAGCCGTCGGCATCGTCGAACGCGCGCACCACGAAGCGCGTGCCGACGGGCACGAGGCGGCCGTCGCGGCCCAGCACCACGAACGGACGGCCGGCGGCGTCCCTGGCGGTGGTCACCATGATCTCGCCGCCCTGCAGGCGCAGCGTGCGGCTGGTGGCGTCGATGCGCACGTCGATCGCGGTGCGCGTATTGAGAAAGACCAGGGTGCCGTCGGCCAGCACCACCTGCCGGCGCTCGCCGGCGACGGTGCGGTGGTCGGCGCTCAGCGCGGCGATGTCGTGCCGCAGCGTCCAGGCCGTCACGGCGCCGACGCCCAGGCCCGCCACCGCCTTGAGCGCGCATCGGCGCTGCTGGTGGTCCGCGCCGCGCAGGGTCGAGCGGACGATCTGCGCAGGCACGGCGCCCGTGCCTTCGCGCAGGTCGCGACCCAGCCCGCTCAGGCGCAGCCAGGCGCGTTCGTGGTCAGGATGCGCGCGGCGCCAGAGGTCGCAGGCCTCGGCCTCGCGGACCGAGGCGCTGCCGGACTGGATCTTCACCAGCCACGCCACCGCCTGCTCGACGATGGCCGGGTCGATGGATCGCGCGGAGTCGGCGGCCGGCTTGAACACCAGGCGCTCGCCCCAACGGCCGGGCTCACTCGCCATAGACGGCGTGGTAGCAATGCAGGTAGGCCTTGCCCATCGCCTTCTGCACGACGTTGAGCGACAACCCGAGCTGCGCGGCGATCTGCGGATAGGTCAGGCCGTCGAGCTGCGCCATGAGGAAAATCTCGCGCACATGCGGCTTGAGGCCGTCGAGCACGCGGCTCACCGCGGTGAGCGCTTCCAGCACCAGCATGCGTGTTTCCGGCGACGGGCTGGTCGCCTCGGGCAGGTGCGTGATCGCGTCGAGATACGTGCGCTCCAGCGCGAGGCGACGGAAATACTGGGCGGCGATCCGGCTCGCCACCGTCGTCAGGTAGGCGCGCGGTTCGCGCAGCGGCCCTGCTTCGTTCGACGACAGGATGCGCGCGAAGGTGTCCTGCGCCAGGTCGGCCGCGTTCTCCACGTTGCCGAGCTTGCGGCGCAGCATGTCCAGCAACCACGGCTGATGGTCGCTGTACAGCGTGCGCACGAGGTGAATGGAAGCGTCGGAGGGCGGCATGAGAGCGTGCGGCAGGCGCAGGCATTCTGATTGCGAATCGTTCTCATTGTAAGCCGATGGTTTTGAGTCCCACCCCGCCGGCCGACACGAAAGTGTCGCAATCCCGCGACAAAAGTTCCTCTGCTTTTGCAAACGAAAGGTAAAGCTGCGCAAAGACCTGATTGCGAGTCATTATCATTTGAGTTCTTGCTTACGCGCCTTTGCAGCAGTTCTCCCACTGTCTTGCGGGACCGGCAGAGGCAAGCACCGCCCGCCATTCAAACTCCAAGAATCACAATGACTCACATCAAAAGCCGCAAGCACTCGCCTGCGCGCTACCTCTCCGGCCGTGCGGCCACCGCCACCCTCGTCGCACTCGGCGCCTCCGTGTCGGGCCACGCGCAGACCACGCTGAACGAAGTCCGCGTCGAAGCCTCGACCGACTTCAAGACCGAGAAGTCGGCCTCGCCCAAGTTCACCGCGCCGCTGCTGGACACGCCCAAGTCGATCACGGTGATCCCCCAGGAAGTCATCCGCCAGACTGGCGCGACCACGCTGGTCGACGCGCTGCGCACCTCCCCCGGCATCACCTTCGGTGCCGGCGAAGGCGGCAACCCGGTCGGCGACCGTCCGTTCATCCGCGGTTTCGACTCGCAAAGCGACACCTACGTCGACGGCGTGCGCGACGGCGCCGCGCAGACACGCGAAATCTTCAATGTGGAGTCGGTCGAGGTCGTCAAGGGCCCGAGCTCTGTGTTCGGCGGCCGCGGTTCGGCCGGCGGCTCGGTCAACATCGTCAGCAAGGCCCCACAGGCCGAGAACTTTTTCAGCGGCTCGATCGGCCTGGGCACCGACTCGTACCAGCGCGAAACGCTCGACATCAACCGCAAGCTCTCCGACAGCGTGGCCGCCCGCCTGAACGCGATGAACTTCAAGTCGGACGTCGCCGGCCGCGGCCCGGTCAACGCCAAGCGCTGGGGCATCGCACCCAGCGTGACCTTCGGCATGAACTCGCCGACGCAGGTCACGCTGAGCTACTACCACTACGAGACGAACGACCTGCCCGACTCGGGCATTCCGTACAACAACCCCTTCAGCTCGGGTGCCAACATGGCGCTCAACGGCAACGGCCAGCCCATCTCGGTGCCGCGCGGCACCTACTACGGCGTCGTCGGTCGCGACTACCAGCGCACCAAGGTCGATGCCAGCACGATCGACGTCAAGCATGACTTCGGCGGCGGCATGGTGCTGCGCAACGTCACGCGCTCCAGCCAGTCGAGCAACGACTACATCTGGACGCAGCCCGACGACAGCCGCGGCAACTTCCTGGTGAACGGCGGCATCTGGCGCCGGCCGAACAACCGCGTGTCCGACTCCGATTCGCTGGTCAACCAGACCAGCCTGTCGGGCAAGTTCGAAACCGCCGGCATCAAGCACACCTACGTGGCCGGCCTCGAACTGGGCAAGGAGGCCACGACCAAGGGCAACTACCTGTTCCTGCAGGACGTGAAGACCGGCTTCGAGACCTACCCCCGCAGCGCCATCACGGGCACGAACTGCGCCGTGGGCTCCGGCGTGCGCAGTGCCTTCAACTGCACGACGATGCTGAACCCGAACCCGTACGACCCGTGGACCGGCGCGATCACGCCCTCGCCGGCTGTTACCGAAGTCAAGACCCGCACGACCTCGCTGTACGCCTTCGACACGATCGAGTTCAACCCGCAGTGGTCGCTGAACCTCGGCCTGCGCTGGGACGACTACAAGACGAAGGCCGTCACGCCGGCCTACGCCACGCCCATCGCCGTCACGGCGGCAGTGCCGAGCGCCGCAGCCAGCGGCTCGACCAGCCTCGCAGTGCGTCCGGGCGGCGTGGTGCCCGGCATCGAGCTGGAGAACAAGGCCTCGTTCCTGAACTACCAGGCCGGCCTCGTCTACAAGCCCGCGCCCAACGGCAGCATCTACGTGTCGTACGGCACCTCGTCGACGCCTCCGGGCACCGACGGTGGCGACGGCGCCGACGGCATCTCGGCCGCCATCCGCAACCTGAAGCCGCAGGAAAGCCGCAGCTTCGAACTCGGCACCAAGTGGGAAGTGCTCGACCGCCGCCTGGTCCTGACCTCGGCGATCTTCCGCACCGACATGAAGAACGCCCGCACCACCGCGGCCGACGGCACCACGCAGAACGTGGGCAAGAAGCGCGTGCAAGGTGTCGAGTTCGGCGCGGCCGGCAGCATCACCCGCGACTGGCAGGTGTTCGGCGGCTACACCTACCTGGACGCCAAGCTCACCGACAACGGTTTTGCACTGACGAACGGCGTGTACTCGCCCTCGCCTTTCAACGGCAATGCGTTCCCCAACACGCCGCGCAACAGCGCGACGCTGTGGACCACCTACACCGTCATGCCCGGCCTCACCATCGGCGGCGGCGCGACCTACGTGGGCAAGCAGTACGGCAATGTCAACAACACCAAGTGGATTCCGTCGTACGTGAAGTACGACGCCATGGTGAGCTACACGGTCAACAAGAACTTCAGCCTGCAGCTGAACGTCCAGAACCTGACCAACAAGTACTACTTCGACAAGGCCTATGCCTCGCACTACGCGACGGTGGGCGCGGGCCGCTCGGCTTCGCTGACGGGCACCTTCTCGTTCTGATGATGATGCGCGGCGCCTGAACGGCGCCCACAAGACAACGCCGCGCGGATGCAGATGCTTTCGCGCGGCGTTGTCTTTTCTGGAGGCGCGGCCTGCTCGCAATACCGAAGTTTTCGGCGTCCGCACTGAAGGCTCAGGCGATCACGTTCGGCGGGCTCGCTGGATCAGTATTCGATGGAAACCAGGATCAGAGATCAGCGGAATTCAACCCAGAACCCCACATCAAACCCGGCACAGTTTTGCAAGTTCCACACTGACCACCGGCGGCTGCAACCCCTGGTACTTGGCCGAGGAGCTCGGTCATGCCAACGTCGAAATGGTCTTCGGGTGTACGGAAAATTCGTCCCAAAGGACTGCCAGAAGCCGCAAACAGAACAGCCGAAGGCGAACCTTCGGCTTGTCGTGTGAATCGCGTTTTCTCGTGCGATTGCGGTGCGATTTGGATGAGAGGATGAGACCGTTCTTGACAGTTTCATCCTTCACTTCCCTCTCAAGTTTCCTGTCGGAACCTGTCGCATGCTGGGGCCTACTGAATGATTGCCTACACCCCTCATGTTTGCTGGGTTTCCTTTCTTCAACGATCCATTTGTTCTCCGATCTGTTCCCCGGTCTTTCTCGCCCAACCCTTGAGCGGCGAAGGCGGCAGGGTCACAGCATTCCGAAGCGCGGCACGACCTGCGTATCGATCGCCCCCGAAGGCGTCTGCGGAAACAGGTTCCGCGCCACATTGTGCGGATGCGCCGCCGCCTCCGAAATCGTCAGCACTGGCGCAAAGCACACGTCGGTGCCCTCGAGCAATGCGCACCACTCGTCGCGCGTCTTGCCGCGAAAGCACTCAGCAAAGCGCTGCTTCAGCGCCGGCCATTGCTCGCGCTGCATCTGCTCGCGCGGGTCCACGTCGGTCATGCCGATCTTCTCCAGCAGCAAGGCGTAGAACTGCGGCTCGATGGCGCCGACGGAGACGAAGCCACCGTCCTTGCAGGCATACACGTCGTAGAACGGCGAGTCGTGGAACACGCTGGGCTGCGTGCCGCCGATGCTGTTGTTGGCATGCAGCCAGTGCACCAGCGTGCCCAGCATGGCGACCACGTCGAGGATCGCCGCGTCGACCACGCGACCCTGCCCGGTGCTGCGCGCACCCAGCAGCGCGCAGACCATGCCGAAGGCCAGGCCGAGCGCGCCGCTGGCGTCGCCCATGGTCGGCGGCACCATCGGGGTCGCGCCGGGTTGCGCCGACAGCGACAGCAGGCCGGTCAGCGCCACGTAGTTGAGGTCGTGGCCGGCCGCCTGCGCCAGCGGGCCGTCCTGGCCCCAGCCCGTCATTCGGCCGTAGACCAGGCGCGGGTTGCGCGCCGCGCACACCGACGGGCCGAGCCCGAGGCGCTCCATGACGCCCGGGCGATTGCCTTCGATGAGCGCATCGGCCGTGGCCACGAGGTCCAGCGCCTGCGCCACGCCCTGGGGCGTCTTCAGGTCGAGCGTGACGACCTGCTTGCGCGCGCGCAGCGGGTTGTCGGTGGTGCTGCCCAGGCGCTGCACCGCCCCGGCCTGCGGGCGTGCGATCACGGTGACTTCGGCGCCCAGCGCAGCCAGGATGCGCCCGGCCACCGGGCCGGGGCCGATGCCTTCGAACTCGACGACGCGCACGCCGTTCAGAGGCGTCTGAAGCGCCGTGGCGGCGGGAGACTGTTCGTTCATCTGAAGTTGCCTTTCTCACGCGCCTTGCGGTCTTGCGCGTTCGCTGTTGCACAAGGTCCGTCGGTGTCGGGACCTGCGCTCGATGATCCACGCCACCGCACCCTGCGCCCCCACTCCTGAAGAGTGGGCCTTCGCGCCCGCGCCGGCATCTACTGGCGCCATGACCACACCCCACCCTCTGCTCCAGCGGCTGCGCCTGCCGGCCGTCGCCTCCCCCATGTTCATCGCCAGCGGCGTCGAGCTTGTTGTCGCGCAGTGCAAGGCCGGCATCGTCGGTTCGTTTCCCGCGCTGAACGCGCGCCCCGCCGCCGCGCTCGATGCGTGGATCGACGCCATCGAGCAGCAGCTTGCGGCGCACGACGACGCGCACCCGCACGCGCCCGCCGCGCCCTACGCGGTGAACCTGAGCCTGCACAAGACCAACGACCGCCTCGCCGCCGACCTGGCGACCTGCGTGCGCCGCCGCGTGCCGATCGTCATCACCTCGGAGGGCAACCCGGCAGCCGTGGTCGAGGCCGTGCATGGGTACGGCGGGCTGGTGTTCCACGACGTCGTCAACCAGCGGCAGGCACGCAAGGCGGCGCAGGCCGGCGTGGACGGGCTGATCCTCGTGTGCGCGGGGGCAGGCGGACATGCGGGGCGCCTGTCGCCCATCGCGCTGGTGGGCGAAGTGAAGCAATGGTTCAGCGGGCTCGTGCTGCTCGGCGGCGCGATCACACGGGGCGACGACATCCTGGCCGCGCAGGCGATGGGCGCCGACCTTGCATACATGGGCACGCGCTTTCTCGCGGCCACAGAGGCGAACATCGCGCCGGCCTACCGGCAGGCCGTGCTCGATGCGCCCGCCGAAGGCATCGTCTACACCGACCTGTTCTCCGGCGTGCATGCCAACTACCTGCGCAGCAGCGTGGCGACGGCGGGCTACGACCCGGACGACCTGCCGGCACGCGGCGCGGTGGAAGAAGACTTCGGCTCGGAAAGCATGGCCAAGGCCAAGGTGTGGCGCGACATCTGGTCGGCCGGGCAAGGCGTGGGCAGCATCGGCGAGGCCGAAGGCACCGCCGCGATCGCTGCGCGGCTCGGCTTCGCGGCCGTCTGAGGCCCGCGAGCCGCCGCGCCGCGGTCCCTCAGATCACGCCCTCCTCGCGCAACCGGGCCTGCTCGTCGGCATCGAGCGCGAGCCAGTCACCGAAGACCTCGTCGTTGTCCTCGCCGATGGCGCCGCCGGGCGTGTGAATGGCACCGGGGTCGCGCAGGAAGCGCGGCACCACACCCTGGATGCGCACCTCGCCGAAGTCGCGGTCGGGCACGGTGCACAGGAACTCGCGCGCCTTCACCTGGGGGTCTTCGACGATCTGGCGTGCCGAGTAGATCGGCGCCAGCGTGCCCTTGTGGCGCTCGAAGGAGTCGAGCACGTCGGCCAGGTCGTGCGCCAGGAACCAGTTGGCGAACAGCGCGTTGAGCTCGGCTGTGTGCGCGCAGCGCGCGGGGTTGCCGCCAAAGCGCGGATCGCTCGGCAGGTCTTCGCGCCCGATGGCGCGGCAGTTGGCCGCGAACAGCGCGTTGGTGCTGCCCGACAGCGACACCCACTGCCCGTCGCGTGTGCGGTACACGCCGGTCGGCGCCGCGTACTGGCTGGTGTTGCCCGAGCGCTCGTGGCTTTCGCCGAGCAGGTCGTACTTGATCGGCAGGAACTCGATCAGCTTGAGCATGGCCTCGGTGAGCGACAGGTCGATCTCCTCACCCGGTGCATCGGGGTGGGCCGCGCGCTTCCACAGCGCGGTCATCACGCCGAGCGCGCCGAACAGTCCGCCGATCGAATCGCCGATGGGGTAGCCCGCATGCATGGGCTGGCCGTCGGCCTCGCCCGAGATGTAGGTCAGGCCGCCCATGGCCTCGAAGATGCGCGCGAAGCCCGGCCGGTCGCGGTACGGGCCGGTCTGGCCGAAGGCTGTGGCGCGCAGGATGACGAGGCCCGGCTTCAGCGCCCAGAGCGTGTCGCGGTCCAGGCCCCAGCGGTCGAGCGTGCCGGGGCGGAAGTTCTCGATCAGCACGTCGAAGCGCGGCAGCAGGCGCTTGAACAGCGCCAGGCCGCGCGGCTTGCGCAGGTCGAGCGAGATCAGCTTCTTGTTGCGGTTGGTCACCTTCCACCACAGCGCCTTGCCGTCCTTGAAGGGCGGGAAGGCGCGGCAGCCGTCGCCCACGCCGGGCAGCTCGATCTTGAGCACCTCGGCGCCGTAGTCGGCCAGCAGCGCGGCGGCCGAGGGTGCGGCCACCACGGTGGCGATGTCGAGCACGCGCAGGCCGGCCAGCGGGCCCCGGCCTTTGAAGGCGTTTTCCTTGGTGGTCATGGCGTCGCGGCTCCTGCGCTGGCAAAGCGGCCGAGATGGAAGGTGGCATCGCCGAGCAGCACGTCGTTGGCCGTGAGGCGCTTGGCGTAGTGGCTGATGGCGGTTTCGTCCTGCAGGCCGATGGCGCCATGCAGTTGCAAGCTGTCGAGCGCGATGGCGCGACCTGCGAGGCCCGCGGCGCACTTGGCCGCGCTCACGCGTCGCACACGCTCCTGCGGCGAGACGGAAAGCCAGCCTTGCGCGGCCTCACGCACCAGCGTGCGCGCCTGCCCCCACAGCCGGTAGTGCTCGACCACGCGGTGCTGCAGCGCCTGGTAGTCGGACAGCGCGCGGCCGAACTGCTTGCGCGTGCGCATGTAGTCGACCGTGAGCGCGAGCGCGCGACGCATCGCGCCGACGCTCTCGGCGGCCAGCGCGATGGTGGCGAAGGCCACAGCCTCCTCGATGATCTCGCTGGCGCGCTCGGGCCCGGCGATGAGCGCATCGATCGGCAGTGCCACGTCGTCGAAGACGGCATCGCAGGCGCCGCGTCCGTCGTGCAAGCGGTAGCTGCGTCGCGCGACGCCCGCTGCCGCCGCATCGCAGGTGAACAGGCCCAGGCCGCCGTCTTCGAGCCGCGCGCTCACGAGCAGTGTCTGCGCGCCGTCGCCGCCGAGCACGAAGCGCTTGCGTCCGCTCAGGCGCCAGCCGTTGCGCTCGCGCCGCGCGAGGGTGTCGATGCGCGCGACATCGGCCACGCCATTGCCTTCGCCGTGCGCGAATGCCACGCGCAGCAAGCCGTCCGCCAGACCGTCGAGCAGCCGGCTGCGCACCTCCGAAGGCGGCGTGTCGCTCACCAGCTGCACGCCGAGCACCGTGCTCCAGAGCAAAGGTTCGAGCAGCAGCGCCTCGCCGGTTGCTTCCATCACGGCACTGAGTTCGACCACGCCGCCGCCGAAGCCGCCGTCGCGCTCGGGCACGCACAGGCTGCCGATGCCGAGTTCGTGCAGCGACTGCCAGAACGACGCATCGAAGCCGCCGTGGTCCGAGAGCACGCGCTGCCGGTGCTCGAAGGCGTAGCGATCTGCCAGCAGGCGGCGCAGCGCCGTGTCGAGCATCGCCTGCTCGTCGTTCAGCGACTCGCCGGCATCGCCGTCGAGCGCGCTCTGTCCGCCGAAGATGGCCTTGGCGACGATGCCACGCTGCACTTCGGACGTGCCGCCGCCCAGCGTGATGCCGCGGTAGCGCCAGACATGCAGCGCCAGGTTCTCCGCATAGGTGGGCGACAGCGGCTCGGGGTTGGGCACGCCGTCGATCGCGCCGGCATCGCAGGGCAAGGCCTCGAGGCCCGCGAATTCGAGCTGCAGCTGTTGCAGGTCTTGCAGCAGCGCATTGCCCTGCAGCTTGAGCAGCGAAGCGTCGAGACCGGCATCGCCGCCCGCCTCCACCGTGCGCACGGCGGGCCACCAGGCGGCATCGAGCGCGCGGGCGCGCACGTCGAGTTCGGCAAAGCGGCGCGCGTACACGTCTTGCGCAAGCAGCGAGCCACCGCCGGGCCCGCGCCCTTCCGCCATGCGTGCGGTTTCCAGCACGTCGGCCTTGCATTCGGCCACACGCGCAACGAACAGGCGCTCGATCACGAGCAGCCCCTTGGCCACGCTCCATCCGGCATGCTCGACGCCGACGAGGTTCTCGACCGGCACGCGCACTTCGTCGAAGAACAGCTGCACGTGGAACTGCGCGCCGTTCATGAAGCGGATCGGGCGCACCGTGACGCCGGGCGATTCGAGGTCGATCAGCAGCACCGAGATGCCGTCCTGCTTGCGCGCCGCGCTGCTGTCGCTGCGCACGAGCACCAGCGCCCAGTTGGCCCAGTGGCCGTAGCTCTGCCAGATCTTGGTTCCGCTGACGACGTAGTGGTCGCCTTCGCGCCGCGCGGTGGTGCGCAGCGAGGCCAGGTCGGAGCCCGCGTCGGGCTCGGAGTAGCCCTGCGCCCAGTAGTCGTCGAAGGACAGCATGCGCGGCAGAAAGCGGGCCTGCTGCGCGGGCGTGCCGTGGCGCATCAGCGTGGGGCCGATGGTGTCGATACCGAGGTTCTCGTAGCGCGGCGCGTCGCTGGCGGCGAGCTCTTCGCGGAACACGGCCTGCTGCACCAGCGACCAGCCGGGGCCGCCGTGTTCGCGCGGCCATCCGGGTGCGCCCCAGCCACGCGCATGCAGGATGCGCTGCCAGCGGCTGGCCTGCTCGCGCGTGACCAGGCAATGCGCGCGCACCGAGGCGCGGATGTCGGCGGGAATGGCCTCCTCGAGGAAATGGCGGACCTCGGCGCGGAAGGCCTCGAGGTCGGGGGTGGATGCGTGAGGGGACATGGTGAGATGCTCTTTGTCGTTCTATTTCTGCTGCGGGGCCGCGCTGTCACGGTCCCAGTCGAACAGGCCCGGTTCGCCCCGCGTGAAGCGCGCCGCCGCTTCGGCGTGGTAGGCCGAGGCCATGGCCACGGCCTGTGCGCAGGCCTCCAGCGTGGCCAGGGTGGCGTAGTCGGTTTCGAAGCTCTTGTTGAGCAGGCTGCGCGTCATGGCGGCCGCCTCGCGCGGGCCGGCCGACAACCGGTGCGCGAAGGCGCGCGCGGCCTGCGGCAGTTCAGCAGGGTCATGCACCGCATGGACGAAGCCCATCGCCATCGCTTCCTGCGCGCCGATGCGGCGCGCGGTGAGCATCACTTCCTTGGCGCGCGCCAGCCCCACGATGCGCGGCAGCGTGTACAGCGCGCCGTAGTCGGGCACTGCGCCCATGCGCGCGAACGACATGCAGAAGGCCGCGCGCGTCGACGCCAGGATGAAGTCGGCCTGCAGCGCCAGGCCGAAGCCGGCGCCGTAGGCCGCGCCATCTACCGCGGCGATCACCGGCAGGTCGAGCTCGCGCAACTGGGTCAGCCACAGCTGCGAGTCCATGAGGCGGCGGCGCGTGGCGTCGGGCGAGTTGCGCTCGGGGTCGGGGTCTTGCAGCCGCTCGTTCATGCCCTTGACGTCGCCGCCCGCACAGAAGCTTCCGCCCGAGCCGGTGAGCACGAGCACGCGCAGTGCGCGGTTCTCGCGCACGCGGGCCAGCATCTCGGCGTAGTCGGCGCGCAGCTCCATCGACAGCGCGTTGCGCGACGCGGGCCGCTGGTGGGAAAACTCGGCGACGGGGCCGTCGATGACGAGCTGCGATTCGCGCAAGGCAATGGTTTCGGTGTCGGATGCCATGGGGTTCTTTCGTTTCATTCCTTGAAGGACACGCCGAGCTCGTGCGACAGCCGCGTGATGCGTGCGCGCTCGCCCAGGAAGTACTCGGTGGCGGCAGCGGCCGTGCTGCCTTCGGGCTCGATGCCGGCGGCGCGCAGCGGTTGCTGCACCTCGGGGAGCTTGAGGATTTCGTTGACGTGGCGGTTGAGCAGCTCGACCACCGGCTTGGGCGTGCCCGCCGGCGCCAGCCACATGAACCAGGGCGTCATGCCCTCGATCTCGCGCGTGAGGCCCTGCTCGGCGCCGGTCGGCACGTCGGGCGTGAGCGCGAAGCGTTTGGGCTCGGTCACCGCCAGCAGGCGGATGTTGCCGCGCTCCACCATCGGGCGCACCGCGGCGTACTCGAGCATCGCGAAGTCGACCTCGCCCGCCGCCACGGCCAGGGCCGTGGGCGCATTGCCCTTGTAGGGCGCGCCGATGGCCTTCACACCGAGCGAGCGCACCAGCGTGAGCGCGGCCACGTGCGGGTTGCTGCCCGCGCCGCCGTAGCCGAAGCTCAGCTTGCCGCTGTTGGCCTTCGCATAGGCGATGAACTCGGCGACGTTGCGCACGGGCAGCGTGCTGCGCACCGCCAGGAACGACGGCGCACGGCCGACCATCGAGACCGGCACGAAGTCCTTGCCGGGCACGAAGGGGAAGTTGTCGAACATCAGCGGAAAGCTGGTCGAGACCGCGTTCGCGAGCCCCAGCGTGTAGCCGTCCGCCGGCGCGCGCGCCATGGTCTCCATGCCGATGCGGGTGGCCGCACCGGTCCGGTTCTCAACGATGAAAGGCTGGCCCAGCCGGTCGCCGAGCTTCTGCGCGACCAGCCGCGCGAGCGTGTCGGTGCTGGCGCCGGCCTGCACGCCGACGAGGATGCGCACGGGGCGCTCGGGGTACCCGGCGGCCTGCGCCTGCGCGGACACCGCGAACACGGCGCCGACAAGCAGCGCGCGGACCGCACCGGCAAAGGGAAAAAATCGAACGGACATGGATGCGTCTCCTGGAAGTCGCAGTCGCGGTCAGGAACGACGCGACGCGCTGGAGGTCATCATCCGGTTCGGTGCGGCGAACACCCCACCCCTCTGGGGCGGCTCGGGAAAACCCGGTGGGGGTGGGTTACTTCGTCCCGGCGGCGCGCAAGCGCTGCACCACGTCGTCGCGCCCGGTCGCGCCGAGCTTTCCGTAGACGTTCTTCAGGTGCCACTTCACGGTGTCGAGCGACACCCCGAGGGCGCGCGCGATCTTCTTGTTCGGCATCGACTGCTGGAGCAACTGCACGATCTCGGTCTCGCGCGGGCTCAGCAGTTCGAACGAGGCGGTGCGGGCCGTGTCGCCGCCTGCGCCCTGCCCGCCCCCTGCGTTCGCATGCGACTGGCGGGCCGAGGCCTGGATGCGCTGGGCGTAGAAGGCCAGCAACGGGTCCATGCCGGGCTCGTTGCCCACGGCCTCGATCAGGGCCAGCGCGTCGGGGTCGGCATCGAGCAGCGAGCGCACCAGGCCGAGCCGGTGGCCGATGCGCAGGGCTTCGCGCGTGCGCTCGCGCGCCACATCGTCCCGCCCCAGCCGGCGCTCGAGCACGGCCGCCTGCAGGTGCAGGTAGGCCAGGCGGCGGATGCGCCCGCGCCGCTCGCACAGGACCCACAGCGCGTCGATGCGCCGCAACGCGCCCTGCAGGTCACCGTCCCAGATCGCGAGGCGAATGCGCGCGCGCTCCGCGACCACCATGATCTCGCTGAGGGTTTCGGATTCGACACCCGCGTGGCGCGCATCGAGCGCGTCGAGCTGCGCCATGCAGTGGCGCACCGCCTCGGATTCGCCGCGCTCCGCGTGCAGCTTGAACTGCTCCAGCAGGCAGTAGGCCATCACGCGGTCCAGGCCGAGCCGCTGCGCGTAGTCTTCGACCTGTTCCAGGTGGGCCAGGGCATCGAGCGGGCGGCCGGCCATGCGGCGGGCGCGCGTCAGCACCAGCATCACGCGCACCACCGTGTCGGGAATCGACACGCGCTCCAGCACGTCGAGCCGCTCTTCGACCAGGCGCGCCGCGGCGGCCGGGTCGTTCAGTTCGTACAGCACCTCGGCCAGCAGGCCGGCCGCCATGCAGGCGGCATCGACGCAGCTGCTGCCGCGCTGGTCGGCCTCGAACAGCACGTCGCGGTAGATGCGCTCGGCCTGGATCA
Source organism: Variovorax sp. 54 (assembly GCF_002754375.1). NCBI lineage: Bacteria > Pseudomonadati > Pseudomonadota > Betaproteobacteria > Burkholderiales > Comamonadaceae > Variovorax > Variovorax sp. 54. Next base: position 5,310,953 of record NZ_PEFF01000001.1, on the reverse strand, counting down.
TCTGGCCTTCGACCGCATGCGCCAACCCGACCAGGCAACGGCCGACCAGCGCGCCGAAGGGCGTGCCGTGCAGCACCTGCCCTTCGACCAGCGGCGGCTCCTCGTCGAGCTGGATGCGGCGCGCGCGCTCGTACTCGCCGCGGTAGACATAGAGCCAGCTCAGGATGTTGCGCCGCCCGGCCCGGGCGATGCCATCCGCCCCGTCGGGCGCGTGCTGCAGCTCCGGCAGGATCGCCATCGCGCCGAGCGTGTCGTCGCTCTGCACCGCCAGCAGGCCGCGCAACAGCGTGAGCCGGTAGCGCATGGCGGGCGGCGCGTCGGCCAGGTCGATGCGCAACTGAGCGACGGTGCGCGCGCACTCGGCCAGCCGGCGCTCGTACACCTCGACCCAGGCCATCCACAGGCGCAGGCCCGCGCGCGCGCTCAGCAGCGCGGGCGGCAGCAGCCGCATCAGGCTCACCAGCTGGCGCAGCTCGCCGCGCACGAACAAGTCGCTCGCGCAGCCCTCGACCAGTTCGACGGCGGCGTCGGCCTCGCCAGCCTGCATCGCGTGGCGCACGGCATCGTGATGCAGGGCCTCGGCCGCGAACCAGTGCCATGCCGCGACGTGGACTCGGCGGCGCTCGGGTGCCGGCCAGGTTTCGAAGCGGGCGCGCAGCACGTCGCGCAGCAGTGGATGGATGCGCCACCACGCGGCCGGATCGTCCGCGCCCGCGGTGCGGGTCATGAACAGCCCTTCGCCCGCGAGCCGGCCCAGCAGTGCGGCGCAGCGCGCGGCACCCTGTGGCTCGCCGAGCAGCGCGGCGCCCAGCGGCGCGTTGAAGCGCGACGGCACCGCACAGCACACCATCAGGCGCAACTCGTCCGGTGCCAGGCGCAGCAGCACCTCCTGCTCGAGGTAGGCAGAGAAGGTCTTGGGATCGCAGACGCGCTCGACCTGCTCCGGCAGCGCACCCGGCCGGCGGCGCAAGGCCACGCTCAGCAGCTGCAGGCCGGCCGGCCAGCCGTCGGTCAGCGCATGCAGGCGATCGGCGATGCGGTCGTCGGCGCCCGACAGGCGCTCGCGCAGGAACTCGGCCGACTCGTCGCGCGAAAAACGCAGGTCGTCGGGGCCAAGCTGCAACATCTGGTCCGCGGCGCGTGCGCGTGCGAGGAAAAGCGGCAACGCGGTGCGCGTGGCCAGCGCGCAGCGAAGGTTGACGGGCGCGTACTCGATCAGCAATTGAATCGCATGCACCGCCCCGGCACTGTGCAGATGGTGCGCATCGTCGAGCACCAGCACGATCTCGCGCCCGCTCGCCGCGATGCCCTGCACCAGGCCGATGACCATGCGCTCGACCGCCTCTGGGTCGCTGCCGCGCCCGGCCAGCAGGCGGGCCTCGCGGGTGATTGCCGCGTCGATGGGCTCCAAGGCCGCGAACAGGTCGTCGACGAGCCGCAGGATGTCGTTGTCGTCGCTGCCCAGCGCGACCCAGGCGACCTCCGAACCGACCGACACCAGCTCGCGTCGCCACAGCTGGAGCAGCGAGGTCTTGCCGCAACCCGCGGGCGCCTGAACGACGACGAGCCGGTGCGGCGCCGAGGTGGACAAGGACAAACGCGCGAGCAAGGTCTCGCGCGACAACAGAAGCCCGGCGGACCGCGGAAGCGATCCGGACACAGGCTGCGCATCGTTGGGTTTCGTGCGCTCGGCAGGCAGGGTCGGCATCGGCGTGGATTCTCGCGCACAGCGCCTGCCCCTACCCGCAGCGGGTGGTGTCGCCCCACAGGGCTGCTGCACAATCGACCGCGATGCCGGCCCCTACCCCTTCTGCCTCGCCAACGGCCAAGCCCGAGGCGGCGCGGCGCCCGGTTGTCGGCACGGTCGGACGCGAGCGCCTGCTGGCGCGCCTGACCGAAGCCCGGCACCTGCGTTGCATCGCCGTCACCGGGCCGGCGGGCGCCGGCAAGTCCGCGCTCATCGCGGCCTGGCGACGGGCCCTGGTGCCGATGGGTTTCGAGGTTGCCTGGTTCACGCCGGGTGCGGACGACGACAACCCCGCACGCTTCTTCGACGGCCTGCTTGCCAGCCTGGCGCAGGTCGATGCAGCGCTGGCGCACGAGACCACCGCAGGCATCGGCACCGACCCCGATGCCATCGAGCGGCAGGTCATCACGCTGGTGCGCGGCATCGCGGCACATGCGCGCGATGTGGCGCTGGTGCTCGACGACCTGCACCGGCTGCGCCACCCCGCGATCCTCGATGCGCTGCAATGGCTGCTGGACTACGCCCCACCCAACCTGCACCTGGTGCTGGTCTCGCGCGGCCGTCTGCGGCTGTCGCTCGAGCGGCTGCGCAGCCAGGCCCAGACCCTGGAGCTCGACCGGCACGACCTGCGCTTCACGGCGGCGGAGAGTGTCCAGTTCCTCAAGTCGCAACTTGGAGAGATCGATGCCCGCACCGTGCGCAGCCTGCACGAACTCAGCGAAGGCTGGGTGACCGGCCTGCGCCTCTTTGCGCTCGACTGGAAGAAGAAGCGACGGGAACTCTCCGCGCTCACCGCCACGGGCCAGCCCTTCGCCGGCCTGCCTGCACGCGATGCGACCGCCCTGGCCCACTACTTCGAGCACGAGGTGTGCGCGCACCTGTCGCCCGGCGAACTCGACCTGCTCGTGCGCGCGGCGCCCTGCCTGCGCCTCTGTGCACCGCTGTGCGCCGCGCTCGCCGACGCGCCGGACACGCTCGCCGACGTGGCCACGCTGCTCCTGCGGCTGGAAAGCGAAGACCACTTTGTCGACCGCGTCGAGCACCCGCCGGGCGAGACCTGGTTCCGCCTGCACCCGCTGCTGCGCGACGCGCTGCTGACCCGCTTCGCTGCCCTCGCCGAGCCTGCACGGCAGGCCGTGCAGGCGCGCGCCTTCACGTGGTTTCGCGACCGCGGCCTGCTGCAGGACGCGGTGCGCCATGCCGTGCAGTCGGGCGACCCGGCGCAGGCCGCGGCGCTGGTCGACCAGTGCGCGCAGTCGCTCATCGTGCGCGGCGAGCGTCGCGAACTGGCGGCGCTGCTGCGCCAGCTGCCGCCGGAGCAGCTGCAGCGCAGCTTCAGCATGCGGCTGTGGCTGGTGCGCACGCAGTTCTTCGAGCGCGACCTCGACGCCTGCACGCGCACGCTCGACGAGCTGACACGCGACCTGCCGGCCGATGCGGTCGCGCACCGCTTTCATGTCGCGGCGCTGCAGGCCGCGCTGGCGCTGCAGCGCGACGACACCGACGCCGCGCTGGCGATGCTGCCGCACTTGCTGCAGGTTCCGCCCGATGCCGATCCGCTTGCGGTCGGCGTGCGCCACAACATCCTGTCGTGGCTTCATATCCAGCAGGGCGCGTACGAACAGGCGCGCCGCGTGCAGCGCGAGGCGCCGCCGCTGATGGTCGATGGCGCGCCGCTCGTGGCGACCGCCGCCGGCAGCCTGCAGGGCCGCTGCCTGGTCGGGCTGAGCTATGCGATGGAAGGGCAGATGACGCAGGCCGAACGCGTGCTGCGCGCCGTGGCGGCCGAAGCCGAACAGGCCGGCAAGGCGGGCGCCGATGCACGCTACCTCGCGCTCAGCCTGCTCACCGACGTGCTCTACGAACTCGACGACGCCCGCCAGGCGCGCGCCCTGCTCGAGGACAAGGTCGGTATGCTCGAGCGCATCGCGATGCCCGATGCCGTGCTGCGCGTGTACCGGGTGCTGGCGGCGGCCGCCTGGCAGGCCGGTGACACGGCCGGCGCCTTCGCCCACCTCGAGCGGCTGGAGGCCTACGCCACGCGCCACCGGCTCGATCGCCTGCTCGCCCACCGACTGGGCGACGAGGTGCATTGCCGCCTGCTGTGCGGCGAACTGACGGCCGCCCAGGCGGCGCTGGCCCGGCTGGAGGCGATCGACGCGCGCCATGCGGCCCCGGCCGCGGGGTCGCTCGGCGAGATCCGCGAAGTGGCGCAGCGCGCACGCATCCGGCTGGCCGTGGTGCTGGGCGACCTCGAGCGCGCCGCCGCGCAGCTGGACGACCTGCTCGCCCTGTGCGAGGCGCGCGGCCGGCAGCGCAGCGTGGTGCAACTGCTGGTGCGCAGCGCGGCGGTCGATGCCCAGCGCGGCTGCGGCGAATCCGCTCGGCGCAAGCTGCGCGACGCGCTGCAGCGCGGGCACCGGCTCGGCCTGCTGCGCAGCCTGGTCGATGCCGACACGATGGCGCGCCGGATGCTCGACGAGCTCGCGCGCACCGAATCGCTCGACCCGGTGCTGGCCTTCTATGTCGAACGCCTGCTGGCCGTGCGCACGCGCCCGGAGGCGCCCGTGGACGGTGCCGCCGCAACCGGCGCTTCCGGCACATCCGGCGCCACGCCTGCCGGCCTCGAAGCCTTCAGCGAGCGCGAGGTCGAGATGCTGCGCCTGCTGGCCCAGGCCATGCCCAACAAGAAGATCGCGCGCGCCCTCGGCCTGTCGCCCGAGACGGTCAAGTGGTACCTGAGCCGCATCTACGGCAAGCTGCGCGTGTCCGGCCGCGACGAAGCCGTGGCGCGCGTGCGCGACCTCGGGTGGGACGCCGGCGCCGCCGCCACGGCGCCGGACTGACGCCTTCGCGCCGACGGCGCGCGGCCCCCTTCGGGTCAACCCGCCCCCCATCGGGAGTGGTGGTCCCCCGCCCCCCCGGATTTACCTTTGGGTCTTGCCACGAGCCCCTCAGGAGACAAATCCGTGAACGTGACCCGCAACGTCTTTCGAGACGACCACGAGATGTACCGCGAGACGGTGCGCCGCTTCCTGGAACGCGAATGCAAGCCGCGCCAGGCCGACTGGGACCGCGCCGGCCAGGTCGACCGCGAGACCTGGCTGAAGGCCGGCCGCGAAGGCCTGCTGTGCGCCTCGCTCCCCGAGGACTACGGCGGTGGCGGCGGCGACTTCGGCCACGCGGCCGTGTTCAGCGAAGAGATGGCGCGCTCCGGCGTGAGCGGCCCGGCCTTCGGCATGCACTCGGACATCATCGCCCCGTACATCCTGCGCGCCGGCACCGAGGAACAGAAGCGCAAGTGGCTGCCCGGCGCGGCCTCGGGCGAGACCATCCTGGCCATCGCCATGACGGAGCCGGGCACCGGCAGCGACCTGAAGGCGGTGCGCACCACCGCCGTTCGCGAGGGCGACGAGTACGTCATCAACGGCAGCAAGACCTTCATCAGCAACGGGCTCACGGCCGACCTGATCCTCGTGGTCTGTAAGACCGATCCGACCGCCGGCGCCAAAGGTATCAGCCTGATCGCGGTCGAGGCGACGCGCGCGGGCTTCCGGCGCGGGCGGAAGCTGGAAAAAGTGGGCCAGTACGCACAGGACACGGCCGAACTCTTCTTTGACAACGTGCGCGTGCCCGTGGCCAACCGCCTGGGTGAGGAAGGCAAGGGCTTCGCCTACCTGATGGGCGAGCTGCCGCAGGAGCGCTTCACCATCGCCGTCGGCGCCGCCGCGCGACTGGAGCGCGCGCTGGAGAACACGCTGGCCTACGTCAAGGAGCGCCGCGCCTTCGACCAGACCGTGTGGGACTTCCAGAACACCAAGTTCAAGCTGGCCGACGTGAAGGCACAAGCCGTGGCCGTGCGCACCCTGATCGACCACTACATCGGCGAGCACATGCGCCGGCGCCTCACGCTCGAAGAAGCGGCCATCGCCAAGCTCTTCGCCACCGAGACGCTGGGCAAGGCGCTGGACGAGATGGTGCAGCTGCACGGCGGCTACGGCTACATGCTGGAGTACCCCATCGCACGCGACTTCGTCGACATGCGTGTCACGCGCATCTACGGTGGCACCAGCGAAGTGATGCGCGAACTGATCGCTAGAAAACTTTGACCCCACCTCCTCAAGGAACCACATGACAAACAAGGTATTCGTCGCCGGCGTCGGCATGATCCAGTTCAAAAAGCCCGGCACCAGCGAGCCCTACGACGTGATGGGCGAGCAGGCCATCCGCATGGCACTGGCCGATGCCGGACTCGAATTCAGCGACGTGCAGCAGGCCTATGCCGGCTACGTCTACGGCGATTCCACCTGCGGCCAGAAGGCGGTGTACCGCGTGGGCATGACCGGCATTCCGGTGCTCAACGTGAACAACAACTGCGCCACCGGTTCGTCGGCCCTGTACCTGGCGCGCCAGGCGGTGCAAAGCGGCGCGGTCGACTGCGCGCTGGCCTTCGGTTTCGAGCAGATGAACCCGGGCGCGCTCAAGTCGCGCTGGGACGACCGCGCACCGGCGCTGGAGCGCGCCGCCCAGGTGGTGGACGAGCTGGTCGGCCACCCCGAGATCCCGTCGGCCATCCGCCAGTTTGCCGGCGCCGGCCGCGCGCACATGCAGAAATACGGCACCCGGCTGGAGACCTTCGCCGCCATCCGCGCCAAGGCCAGCCGCCACGCCGCCAACAACCCGCTGGCCGTGTTCCGCAACGTCGTGTCGACCGAGGACGTGATGAACGCGCCCATGCTGTGGGACGGCGTCATCACTCGCCTGATGGCCTGCCCACCCACCTGCGGCGGCGCTGCGGCCATCGTGGTGTCGGAAGCCTTCGCCCGCAAGCGCGGCCTGCGCACCGACGTGCTGATTGCCGGCCAGTCGCTCACCACCGACCTGCCCAGCACCTACGACGCCAAGGACATGATCCGCGTCGTCGGCTTCGACATGACGGCCCTGGCCGCGAAGCAGGCTTATGAACAAGCTGGCGTGGGCCCCAAGGACATCGACGTCATCGAGCTGCACGACTGCTTCGCACAGAACGAACTGCTCACCTACGAAGGCCTGGGCCTGTGCGCCGAAGGCGAAGGCGAGAAGCTGGTGAACGACGGCGACAACACCTACGGCGGTCGCTGGGTCACCAACCCCTCGGGCGGCCTGCTATCCAAGGGCCACCCGCTGGGCGCCACAGGCCTGGCCCAGTGCTACGAGCTCACGCACCAGCTGCGCGGCACGGCAGACCAGCGCCAGGTCGAAGGCGCCAAGGTGGCGCTGCAACACAACCTGGGCCTGGGCGGCGCCGGCGTCGTCACGATCTACAAGAGGGCCAGCGCATGATCGGCAAGAAGCACATCGGCATGAAGCTGCCGGTCTACAAGGCCACTGCCGAGGCGGGGCAGCTGCGCTTCTTCGCCAAGTCCATCGGCGAGACCAACCCCGTCTATCTGGACGAATCGGCCGCGCGCGATGCCGGGCACCCGGGCCTGCCGCTGCCGCCGACCTTCCTGTTCTCGCTGGAGTTCCAGATTCCGTCGAACGCCTGGCGCGAAACGCTGGGCATCGTGACCTCGCGCATCCTGCACGGCGAAGAAAGTTTCGACTACCACCGCATGGCCTACGCCGGCGACACGCTGCAGTTCGAGACGCACATCGCCGACATCTACGACAAGAAGGGCGGCGCGCTGAGCTTCGTGGAGCGCAAGTCGCGCGTCACCAACCAGCGCGGCGAGCACGTGGCCGATCTGCGCTCCATCCTCGTTCACAAGAACGCATGAAGAAGAAGGCAACGACCATGAGCACCCCTTCCCCCACCACCGCGACTGTCGGCGACGCCCTGCCCCCGCTGGCCCTGCCGCCCATCACCCGCACCACGCTGGCCCTGTTCGCCGGCGCCTCGGGCGACCACAACCAGATTCACATTGACCTCGACTACGCGCGCAAGGCCGGCATGCCCGACGTGTTCGCGCACGGCATGTTGTCGATGGCCTACCTGGGACGCCTGCTCACGCAGTGGGTCGACCAGCGCAAGTTGCGCAGCTTCGGCGTGCGCTTCACCGGCATCACGCACCTGGGCCACCAGATCACCTGCACGGGCCGGGTGGTCGAGAAGTTCGAGGTGGACGGCGAGCAGCGCGTGAAGCTCGAAATCGAAACGCGCAACCAGTACGGCGAGACCCGCATCGTGGGCGATGCCGTGGTCGCGCTCTGAACATCCATCCACTCATTCATTTCTGGAGATAGACACATGGGAACTCTTGACGGCAAGGTGGCACTGGTCACCGGTTCGGGCCGCGGCATCGGCCAGGCCATCGCGATGAAGCTGGCCAGCCAGGGCGCGCGCATCGTGGTCAACGACCTGGACGCCGACCCGGCGCAGGAAACGGTCGAGCTGCTGAAGAAGAGCGGCGCCGAGGCGGTGGCCTGCGCGGGCAACGTCAGCGCGCCCGACTTCGCCGAGCGCTACATCAAGACGGCGATGGACCACTTCAAGGGCATCGACATCATCGTCAACAACGCCGGCTTCACCTGGGACGACGTGATCCAGCGCATGACCGACGAACAGTGGCACGCCATCGTCGACTGCCACATGACGGCGCCCTTCCGCATCCTGCGCGCCGCCTACCCGGTCATCAAGGCGCAGGCGCAGGCCGACCAGGAAGAGGGCATCGAGGTGTACCGAAAAGTGGTCAACGTCTCGTCGACCTCGGCACTGAACGGCAATGCGGGCCAGATGAACTACTCGTCGGCCAAGGCCGGCGTGATCGGCATGACGCGTGCGCTCAGCCGCGAGTGGGGCCGCTTCAAGGTCAACGTCAACGCGGTGGCCTTCGGCCTGATCCACACCCGCATGACCAACGCCGATGCGAAGGCCGGCGCCACCGTGAACATCGAAGGCCGCGACATCCGCGTGGGGCTGAACCCCGAGCTGCTGAAGTCGCATGCGCAGCGCAACCCGCTGGGCCGCGGCGGCACACCGGAAGAAGCGGCCGGCGCGGTGTACCTGTTCTGCCTGCCCGAGTCGAACTACATCACCGGCCAGATCGTGGCGGTGGCCGGCTCGCCGCAGTAAGTAAACACGCACAAAGTGGGGATGGCCGCGGGTGGCCTGACGCCCGCGGCCTCGCGTTGGTCCAGAAAAACTCCGGAGACACGACACACATGACAACCCTCGCCGACGAACCCACCCGGACGCCCGCCGCAGTGCGCTATCGGGCCGTGCCGTACGCGATCCGCCAGACCCTGTGCGAACGGCGCGCCGACGGCACGCTGATCCTGCGCTCCCCGCTCACGCCCAAGGCCACGGGCCGCACAGGCTTCGCAGGCTACATCCCTCACTGGGCCGAACGCCGCGGCGACCTGCCGGCCTTCTGCGAACGCGACGCGCACAGCGGCGAATGGAACCGCATCACCTGGCGCGCCCTGTGGCAGCAGGTGCAGGCCGTGGGCGCCGCCTTGCTCGAACTCGGCCTGGGCCAGGGCCGCCCGCTGGTCGTGCTCTCGCCCAACTCGCTGGAGCAGCTGGTGCTGCTGCTGGCGGCCGAATACGTCGGCGTGCCGGTCGCGCCGGTGTCGCCCGCCTATTCGCTGCTGAGCCGCGACTTCGCGCGCCTCAAGGGCGTGTGCGAACTCGTGCCGCCGGCGGCGCTGTTCGTGCAGGACGGCGCCACCTTCGAACGCGCCGTCGCCGCCATCGCCGCCGTCGGTGGCCCCGATGTGCCGGTGATCGCGGTGCATGGCGCCGCACCGGGCGCCTTGTCATGGCAGGCGCTCTCGGCGCTCGAACTCACTGCGGCGCGCCGCGACCGCGTGGCCGCCGCGCACGCGGCCATCCGCCCCGACGACATCGCCCGGATTCTCTTCACCTCCGGCTCCACCGGCGTGCCCAAGGGCGTGCCCCTCAGCTACCGCAACCTGCAGGCGACGGCAGCGAGCCAGTCGGACATGTTCGCCAGCTTCGCCGAGCAGGACGAGCCGCCTGTGTTCCTCGACTGGCTGCCCTGGCACCACGCCCTGGGCGGCGTGCTCAACCTCGGGCGCGCGGTGTTGCTCGGCGCCACGCACTACATCGACGACGGCAAGCCGCTGCCGGGCCTGTTCGAGCGCACAGTGCGCAACCTGCGCGAGGTCTCGCCCACGCTGCTGACCAGCGTGCCTTCGGCGTGGACCATGCTCGCGACCGAACTCGAGCGCGACCCGCAGCTGGCGCGCAGCCTGTTCGCCCGCGTCGTCAATTTCGGCTACGGCGGCGCCAGCCTGCCGCAGGACGTCAACGAGCGCATCCAGCGCGTGGCCGAACGCACCGTGGGCGAACGCATCGTGTTCGGCACCGGGCTGGCCTCGACGGAAACCACCGGCGTGGGCACCTACCGCAACTGGGCCTGCGACGACCTGGCCAACATCGGCGCGCCCGCGCCCGGCACCGAGATCAAGCTGGTGCCGCTGGAAGGCGATCGCTACGAGATCCGGGTGCGCGGTGCCCACAACTTCAGCGGCTATGTCGCGCAGCCCGAACTCACGGCCGCGGCGTTCGACGAGGAAGGCTTCTTCAAGCTCGGCGACGCGGTGCGGCTGGTCGATGCGAACGACCCCACCCGGGGCATGCGTTTCGACGGCCGCGTGGCGGAAGACTTCAAGCTCGTCAACGGCACCTGGGTGCGCACCGGCGCCATCCGCCTCGGGCTGGTCGAGCGCTGCGCGCCGCTGATCACCGACGCCGTCATCTGCGGCCACGACCAGACCTACGTTGCCGCGCTGGCCTGGCCCAACGTGGCCGCCTGCCAGCGCCTGCTGCCCGAACTCGCGGGCCTGGACGCCGCCGCACTCATCGCGCATCCGGCCCTGGTCGCGGCCCTCGGCGAGCGCCTGCGCAAGGACAGCGGCAGCGCCAGCCTGCGCGTCGAACGCCTGCTGCTGATGGCCGAGCCGCCGTCGATGGACGCCAACGAAATCGCGGACAAGGGCTACGTCAACCAGTCGGCCACACGCGCACGCCGGGCCGACCGAGTGGCGCAGCTGTTCGAGCCGCAGCCCGGCCCGCAGGTGGCGCGCGCCTGAACGCGCGCCCCGCCCCACCCCGCATTCACAGAAAAACGGAGACACCATGCACAGCACATCTCATTTCGCCAGACGGCTGATCGGCATCGCCGCCCTCGCCTGCAGCACCCTCGCCTTCGCGCAGGACTATCCGACGCGGACCATCACGCTCGTGCTGCCGGCGCCACCCGGCGGCGCCACCGACGTGCTCGCGCGCGTGATGGCCGACGAGCTGGGCAAGCGCCTGGGCCAGACCGTCATCGTGGACAACAAGCCCGGCGCCTCCGGCCTGCTCGGCGCCTCGGCGGTGGCACGCGCCGCGCCCGACGGCTACACGCTGTTCTTCTCGCATGCCACGCCGATCTACTACGCGCCCTACATGTTCTCGAAGGTGCCCTACGACGTGCGGCGCGACTTCGCCTTCATCACCGAGATCTGCTCGGCCAGCCTGGTGTTCGCGGTCGGCAAGGATGTGCCCGTGCAGAACATGAAGGAGCTGGTGAGCTGGGCCACGGCCAACAAGGGCAAGGTCAACTACGGCTCGTTCGGCGTCGGTTCTTCGAGCCACCTGTTGATGGCGCACCTGAGCGAATCGCGCCACCTCGACATGGCGCATGCCGCCTACAAGGGCGAGGCACCGATGATCCAGGACATCCTCGGCGGCCAGATCCCGATGGGCATCGGCACCCTGGGCACCATGGCCCCGCACATCGCCAGCGGCCGCCTGAAGGCCCTGGCCATCGTCGGCGACAAGCGCCTGCCCGAGCTGCCCAACGTGCCCACCATGGTCGAGGCCGGCTTCCCTGACGACGAGTTCAAGCCCCTCGGCGGCGTAATGCTGACCGCTCCCGCCAAGACCCCCGCACCGATCCTCGCCCGGCTGGAGAAGGAAGCCCGCGCCGTCGTGCAGACCGCCGCCATGAAGGCACGCTTCCAGGCCTTCGGCCTGGTGGGCATGGGCAACAGCTCGGCCGAGTTCAGGAAGAACTTCGAGGCCAGCGGGCCGGTGATCCAGAAGCTGGTGCAGGTGTCCGGCGCGAAGGTGGATTGACGAGCAAGCGCCGACGCATGCCAACGGCCGCCGCGTGCGGCCGTTTTGCTGTCTCCTATCCGACCTGCCTGTCCTGCCCGGCCCAGTGCCTCGCGCGCAGCGCCTTCTTGTCCACCTTGTCGAGCGCGGTCAGCGGCAGCGTGTCGACGAAGGTCACCAGCTTGGGCGCCTGCACCACGCCCTTGCGTTCGGTGACGAAGGCGATCAGCTCGGCGGCCTCCACCGGGGTGCCCTCCTTCTTGCGCACCACCACCGCCATCACCGCTTCGCCCCACTTCTCGTGCGGCACGCCGATGACCGCCGACAGCGCGACGCCCGGGTGCTGCGCCAGGCAGCTCTCCACCTCGCTGGAGTACACGTTGAAGCCGCCGCTGATGATCATGTCCTTCGCGCGGTCGACCAGGTAGAGGTACCCGTCGGCATCGCGACGCGCCATGTCGCCGGTGTGCAGCCAGTCGCCGGCAAAGGCCTTGGCTGTTTCCTCGGGCCGGTCGAGATAGCCCGACATCACCAGCGGGCCGCGCACGCACAGCTCGCCGATCTCACCCACCGGCACCTCGGCATGGTGGGCGTCGAGCAGGCGTACCTGGTTGCCCGGCAGGCTGCGGCCGCAACTGCCCAGCCGCTCGGGGCGATCGAGGTCGTGTTCGTCGCGACGCAGGTAGCTGATGGTCATCGGCGCCTCGGCCTGGCCGTAGACCTGTGCGAACACCGGACCGAACCGGCCCAAGGCCTGTCGCAAGCGCGCCGGCGCCATCGGCGCGGCGCCGTACAGCACGAGTTGCAGGCTCGACACGTCGTGCGCATCCAGCGCCTCGGAGGCATCGAGCAGGCCGTAGATCTGCGTGGGTACGAGGAAGGTCGTGGTGATGCGCTCAGCCGCGACAGTCCGCAGAAAACCATCGACGCTGAAGCGCTCGAGCAGATGCACCGTGCCGCCTTGCAGGAAGGTCGTGAGAAGCATCGCGCCCGCCGCATGCGACACCGGCGTGGCGGCCAGAAAACGCACCTCCGACGGCCACTCCCAGCATGCGAGCTGTTGCAGCGCCGACGTCACCACCGTGCGCTGGTGATGCACGATGCCCTTGGACCGGCCCGTGGTGCCGCCGCTGTAGGCGATCTTGAGGATGTCGTCCGGCTGCGCGTCGAGCGCGATGTCACTACCGTCCAGGCCATCCGACGCAGCCAGCAAGTCGATGCCGTAGGCGGCCGGCCCCAGCGTCAGCACATGCGGCACCAGGTAGCGCTGCGCCAGCGCCGCCCCGCGCCCGGCATGGTGCGGCACGCCGATCACCAGTGCCTTGGCCTTCACGTCGGCCAGGATGAAGGCCTGGTCCTCTTCCGATCCCAGTGGATGCAGCGGCGTGTAGACCAGCCCCATCAGATGCGCCGCGATGATGACCATCACCGACTCGGGCCGGTTGGCAGCCAGCACGGCGATGCCGTCCTGCCGCTGCAGGCCCATCGCCTGCAGACAGCGCACCATGCGATGGCAGCCTTGTTCGAGTTCACGGTAGCTCATGCGCGCGCCGCTGCCGACGAGCGCTTCGCGGGTGGCGAAGGCTTTGAAGGCAGAGCGGTAGAGCTCGGCGAAGGTGGAGCCTTGGTGGAGGGTCGGATTGGGAGGCAGGTGCATGGCGGCCGTGCTTTCGTTTTCAGGGCTGCGGGCGGATGTCGACCCGTGGGCTTGATTGGGCGATGCGGACAGGCTCGGGCGCCCACCCTTGTTGGGTAGGCGCCCACGGTCTGCTCTGCAGCGACACCTAGATCCCATGCTGGACTTGCAACCCTCATCCGGAGCGCGCACTGTTCGACCGGTCAAAGCGACTGCAGTCAACAGAAGCTTCCCGTGCGATGAACGCCGCTGGGTGCTGCACCGGGAGCCCGAATCGAACGGGGCCCCGCGACTGCGCGGGTCCGTGCCGTCGCTGGTGGTGGACGAAGATTTTCTGTAACTCGGCTTACGCAAACTGCCACATGACGCTCACTGCAAGGAGCGCACTGCCGTGCAAGAAATAGATCACTGCAAGCGTGGCCCGGGACTACCATTCCATCGTTCACGTGCGGTTCGGCACGAGACTGCCGCGGACTGGTTGCTCACTCGTGCGAGGAGAGTCGCGATGGCAAGTCCAATGCATGTCAACAAGCTTCAGACGAAATCCCATGACGAACCGGATGAGGTTCGGGAGCCCGAAAAGACCCGGGTCGAAGTGGTCCGCCTCGAGGGCTACACGCTCGGACGCTTCAAGTTCGAGCCCGGGTGGCGCTGGTCGAAGTGCATCAAACCGGTCGTTGGCACGGACAGTTGCCAGGTGGCTCACGTCGGGTACGCGGTGTCCGGTCGCATCACCGTGCAAATGAATGACGGCTCGCAGACTGTCATTGAGGAAGGCATGTCGTACACCATTCCGCCGGGGCACGACGCATGGGTCGAAGGCAACGCTCCGTTCGTCGGCTTGGAGATGATGAGCGCAGAGGAATACGCAAAGTCCAAGAACTGACCCGAGGTGAAGGGTCTCAGGAACCAACGTCTTCGCGATGCTCGAACGCAGGCGTGATCCGTACGGAACAACAGTCGGACTGGGGTGATCCAGAGGACTGATGACAATCAACTACAGCGGTAGCGCTCCTTGCGCTCGCGAAACAGTTCGACTGTTGAATTCCGCCGATCGCTGGCCCCGGGGTCCCGCAGAGAACCCAGACGCTGGAAATTTCAGCGGAGCCGCAATGCTGCAGCACGCCCTGCAACGGGTCGTGCGCGAGGCCGGGTTCAGCGCCAACGCGTTCGTCTTTTCCCAAGCCTGGCCGACTACGCAGGTGCCGCGCGGCAGGCCGGCGTTGACGATCGGCGTTTGACCGATCGCGCCCATCCGGCCAACGCCATCGAACGACAGCACCCCGTCTGGTCCAGACGCTCCCGTTCAGAAGCGAGAGGGTTCCTATCCCGGTCTTCCCCGCATCCACGCTACAGCCTCATCCCGCCCCGCGACTCCGAGCTTCCCGTAGATGTTCTTCAGATGCCACTTCACGGTGTCGATGGACAAGCCCAGTGCCAGCGCGATCTTCTTGTTGGGCATCGCCTGCGCGAGCAGGCCCAGCACGTCGCGCTCGCGGTCGCTCAACGGCTCGACCGGGCGCCTGCCCGCCTCGGGGGCCACACCCACCGAGACCGTCGCGTCGGCAGCGACAGGCACGAGTCCCGCGCGTCCCAGGCGCTCCGCATAGAACCCGAGCACCGGGTCCAGCGATGCGTCCTTCGCCACTTCCGCCACCAGCGTCATCACCGCCGGGTCCGCGTCGAGC
Source organism: Variovorax sp. 54 (assembly GCF_002754375.1). Classification (NCBI taxonomy): domain Bacteria; kingdom Pseudomonadati; phylum Pseudomonadota; class Betaproteobacteria; order Burkholderiales; family Comamonadaceae; genus Variovorax; species Variovorax sp. 54. Next base: position 5,295,834 of record NZ_PEFF01000001.1, on the reverse strand, counting down.
AGGCTGCGCACCAGACCCAGCCGGTGGCCGCTGCGCAAGGCCGCCAGCGTGCATTCCCGCGAGGCCTGCGCCCTGCCCCGGCGCTGCTCGATCAGGGCCTGCAGCAGCTTCATCTGCGCGATCAACCGTTGCCGTCCGCGCAGCGCGATGTTCGCGATCAGCGCTTCGATCCTGCGCGCCGCATCGTCCGTGTCGCCGCGGGCAAGCGCCCAGCGGATGCGCGCGCGCTCGGCCACCACGGCAATCTCGCCGAGTGCGCTGTGCGCGGCATCGGCATGGCGCGCGTCGATCTCGTTCGCGCGCGACAGCGCCACTTCGGCGGCGGCCAGGTCGCCCATCTGCAGGCGGTAGTGCACCTGCATCGTGAGGCTGTGCACCAGCAGCCGGTCCAGGCCCAACGCGGCGCTGTAGTCTTCCAGCCGCTCCAGCCAGGCCATGGCTTCCATCCGTCGCCCGGCCGCCCAGTGCGCGGCAGCGAGCGAGCGGTGCACGCGCAGCACCGAGTCGGGAATGGACACGCGCTCCAGCGCGTCCACACGGTCTTCGAGCAGCGCCACCGCAGCCTCGGTCTCGCCGTGCTCGTAGAGCACCTCGCCCAGCAGCGCGGTCGACAGGTAGGTGGCGTCGACGCAGGCACTGCCGCCCTCGTTGGCCTCGCGCAGCACGTCGCGGTAGACACGCTCGGCCTGGGTCATGCGGCCTTCCATGGCGTAGCTCAGGCCGGCCAGGCTGCGGCCCTGCAGCGTGCCCGACGAGCTGCCGCGCAAGGGCTCGCCGTCGATCAGGCGGATCGGGTTGTCCTGCTGCACGCGCCGCGCGCGCTCGTAGTCGCCGCGGTGCATGTACAGCCAGGACAGGATGTTGTCGCGCGCGCCCGTGGCCAGCGCGTCCGCGCCTTCGGGCGCAGCCTGCAGGCGCGGCAGCAGCGCCATGGCGGCATCGGTGTCGTCGCGCTGCAAGGCCAGCGAGGCTTCGAGCAGCGTGAGCCAGTAATGGCTGATGGCGTCGTCCGGCGGAATGTCGGGCCGCAGGCGCGCGATGTGGGCGGAAAAGGCGTCCAGCTCGCGCGCGAACAGTTCGATTCGGATCATCCACAGCCGCAGCCCGATGCGCGCCTGCACTTCGGCCGGCGGCAGCTGGCGCACAAGGCCGATCAGCTTGCGCAGCTCGCCGCGCACGGCCAGGCCATGGGCCGACTTCTCGACCAGCGCCGCGGCCGCCGCGCCCTCGCCCGCCGCCACGGCCTGGCGCACGGCCTCGTCGATGAGGCCATGGTCGCGGAACCACTGCCACGCGATGCGGTGCACCGCGCGCTGTTCGGCCTCGCTGCGCTGGCGCAGGCGCCCGCGCAGGGTTTCGCGCAGCAGCGGGTGCAGGCGGTACCATGTCTCGCGCTCGGCGCTGGTCTCGATCGGCACGATGAACAGGCTCTCGCCCTCCAGCCGCGCCAGCAGCGGCGCGGTGGCGGGGTCGTCCGCGGGCCGGCCGAGCAAGGCCGCGCACAGCGGCGCGCAGAAGCGGCTGCAGGCCGACACGCTGATCAGCAGGTCGAGATCGGCCGGCGCCAGGTGCGACAGCACTTCCTTCTCGAAGTAGGCGGCGAAGGCCTGCGGGTCTTGCACGTGGGCGCGCACGAAGTCGCCCGGCAGCTGGCCTGCACCCACGCCCAGTTCCTGGCGGCGCTTCTTCCAGTTGATGGCCAGCAGCTGCAGGCCGGCGGCCCAGCCGTCGCACAGCTCGTGCAGCGCCAGCGCGTCGCGCGGCGCGATGCTGCCCAGTTGCGACTGCAGGAAGCGCTCGGACTCGGCCGGCGAGAAGCGCAGGTCGCGCACGTCGATCTCGAGCACCTGGCCTTCGGCGCGCAGGCGGTCGAGCGACAGCGGCAGCGCGCCGCGCGAAGCCATGGCCAGGTGCAGGTTGCCCGGCGCGTAGTCCAGCAGCCATTGCAGCGCCTCGTGCAGGCGCGCATCCATGAGGTGCTGCAAGTCGTCGAGCACCAGCACCAGTTCGCGCGGATGGGCGGCAATGCCGCGCACCAGCGCGATCAGCGCGCGCTCGACGGCCTCGCTGTCGACGCCGCGGCCGGCGTAGTCGGCGGCCTCCTGGGTGGCGACCGGCGCCACCTGCGCCACGCTGGCCAGCAGGTAGTCGAGCAGGCGGGTGGGCTCGTTGTCCTCGGGCGTGAGGCTGAGCCAGGCGACGTCGAAGCCCAGCGGCAGCAGCGCCTGTCGCCACGCGACCAGGGTGGTGGTCTTGCCGCAGCCGGCGGGGCCCTGCAGCACGACGCAACGGCGGCGGCGCCCTTCCATCAGTCGGGCCAGCAACGCCTCGCGGGCCACGGCGCGCCCGGCGCTGCGGGGGGGAACCATCTTGGTGGCGACCAGGGCCTTGAGCCCGGTGGCGTCGGGCGAACGCGAGGGGGAAAGTGGCTTGTTCTGCATGTCTCTGGCCGGCATTGTGGCCCGCCCGCCACCCGATCTGGGTAGTGGGGTTAAGGGGGTGCGGCGCCCAGAATCGCTGCAAGACAAGGAGACCCCGTGAACATCCACCGCACCGTGTACCGCGAAGACCACGAGATGCTGCGCGACACCGCACGGCGATTTTTCGAGCGCGAATGCCTGCCGCGCCAGGCCGCGTGGGACGCCGCCGGCCGCACCGACCGCGAGACCTGGCTCAAGGCCGGCCGCGAAGGGCTGTTGTGCGTCACCGTGCCGACCGAATACGGCGGCGGCGGCGGCGACTTCGGTCACTCCTGCGTGCTGGCCGAAGAGCTGCACCGCTCGGGTGTCTCGGGCTTCAGCCTGTCGGTGCATTCGGACATCACCGCGCCGTACATCGTGCGCTTCGGCACCGAGGAACAGAAGCAGCGCTGGCTACCCAAGATCTGCCGCGGCGAGACCATCATGGCCATCGCCATGACCGAGCCGGGCACGGGCTCCGACTTGAAGTCGATCCGCACGAGCGCGGTGCGCGACGGCGACGAGTACGTCATCAACGGCAGCAAGACCTTCATCAGCAACGGCCTGAACTGCGACATGGTGCTGGTGGCCTGCAAGACCGACCCGAGCGCCGGCAGCAAGGGCGTGAGCCTGATCATGGTCGAGGCCGACCGCGCGGGATTTCGGCGCGGCCGCAAGCTCGACAAGGTGGGCCAGCCGGCCGCCGACACCACCGAGCTGTTCTTCGACAACGTGCGCGTGCCGGTCGACAACCTGCTGGGCGAAGAGAACAAGGGCTTCGTCTGCCTCATGCAGGAGCTCGCGCAGGAGCGCCTGATCATCGCCGTGTACAGCGCCGCCAAGCTCGAGCGCCTGCTGGAGCAGACGCTGGCGTACGTGAAGGAACGCAAGGCCTTCGACGGCACGGTGTGGGACTTCCAGAACACCAAGTTCAAGCTGGCCGACATCAAGGCGCAGGCGGTGGCAACCCGCACGCTGGTCGACTACTACATCGGCGAGCACATGCGCCGCCGCATCAGCGTGCAGGAGGCGGCCATCGCCAAGCTCTTCGCGACCGAAACGCTGTGGAAGTGCATCGACGACATGGTGCAGCTGCACGGCGGCTACGGCTACATGCTGGAGTACCCGATTGCGCGCGCCTTCACCGACTACCGCATCACGCGCGTGTTCGGCGGCAGCAACGAAACGCAGCGCGACCTCATCTCCAGAAAACTCTGAATCCACTTCCTCGCAGGACCACACACATGACCGAAAAAACAATCGTCGCCGGCGTCGGCATGATCCCCTTCGCCAAGCCGGGCCAGAGCCTGAGCTACACCGAGATGGGCGCCGAAGCCGTGCGCCGCGCGCTGGCCGATGCGGGCATCGGCTACGACGCGGTGCAGGAAGCCTACGTGGGCTACGTCTACGGCGACTCCACCTGCGGCCAGACGGCGCTGTACGAAGTCGGCATGACGGGCATCCCGGTGGTCAACGTCAACAACAACTGCTCGACCGGCTCCACCGCGCTCTATCTGGCGCGCAAGGCGATCGCCTCGGGCGACGCCGATTGCGTGCTGGCCCTGGGCTTCGAGCAGATGCAGGCCGGCGCCCTCAAGTCGCACTGGGATGATCGCCCGCCCACGCGCGAGCGCTTCCTGCCGGTGCTGCGCGGCCTGACGGCCGACATGGACGGCATGCCGCAGGCCTTGCGCACCTTCGGCGGCGCCGGCCGCGAATACATGGAGCGCTACGGCTGCCGCATGGAAACCTTCGCCGCGGTGCGCGCCAAGGCCAGCCGCCATGCGGCCAACAACCCGCTGGCGCTGTTCCGCAAGGTCGTGACGACCGAAGAGGTCATGAACGACACCGTGCTGTTGCCCGGCGTGATGACCCGCCTGATGGCCTGCCCGCCCACCTGCGGCGGCGCGGCGGCGCTGCTGGTGTCGGAGCGCTTCGCCAAGAAGCACGGGCTGCGCACCGACGTGCAGATCCTCGCGCAGGCCATGGCCACCGACCCGGTGCAGTCCTTCGAGCCGCCGTCGATGCTCAGCTGGGTCGGCACCCACATGACGCAGGCTGCAGTCACCCGCGTGTACGAGGCGGCCGGCGTCGGCCCCGAGGACATCGACGTGTGCGAGCTGCACGACTGCTTCGCGCAGAACGAGGTCATCAGCTACGAGAGCCTGGGCTTCTGCCCTGAAGGCGGCGCCGAGAAGTTCGTCAACGACGGCGACAACACCTACGGCGGCAAGGTCGTCATCAACCCCTCGGGCGGCCTGCTGTCCAAGGGCCATCCGCTGGGCGCCACCGGCCTGGCCCAGTGCTACGAGCTCACGCACCAGCTGCGTGGCAGCGCCGACAAGCGCCAGGTCGAAGGCGCGCGCCTGGGCCTGCAGCACAACGTGGGCCTGGGCGGCGCCTGCGTCGTGACGCTCTACGGCCGGAACTGACATGGACCTGCAGCTCAGCGCCGACGCCCTCGCCTTTCGCGACGAGGTGCGCGCGTTCATCGCCGAGCGCCTGCCCGCCGACATCCGCGCGCGCCTGCGCCGCGGCCATGCGGCGCGCAAGCAGGACACCGTGGCCTGGCAGCGCATCCTTCACGAGCGCGGCTGGGCCGCGCCGCACTGGCCCGCCGAATACGGCGGCGCCGGGCTGGGCACGACCGAGCGGCTGGTGCTGCTCGAAGAGCTCCAGCGCGCCGGCGCACCGCTGCCCCTGCCCTTCAACATCGCGATGCTCGGCCCGGTGCTGCTGCGCTTCGGCACCGAGGCGCAGAAGCGCTTCTTCCTGCCCCAGCTCGCACGGCTCGACCTGTGGTTCTGCCAGGGCTTCTCGGAGCCGGATGCAGGCTCCGACCTGGCCTCGCTGCGCACACGCGCGGTGCGCGACGGCGACCACTACGTGGTCGACGGCCAGAAGATCTGGACCACCTCGGCCCACCACGCCGACTGGATCTTCGCGCTGGTGCGCACGGAGCAAACGGCGCGCAAGCAGGACGGCATTTCGTTCCTGCTGATCGACATGAAGACGCCGGGCGTGTCGGTGCGCCCCATCGTCTCCATCGACGGGCAGCACCACCTCAACGAGGTCTTCTTCGACAGCGTGCGCGTGCCGGTCGCCAACCTCGTCGGCGAAGAGGGCCGCGGCTGGGACTGCGCCAAATACCTGCTGGCCAGCGAGCGCACCAACATCGCGAACGTGGGCCTGTGCTGGGAGCGCCTGGACGCCGCCCGCGAGCTCGCGGCGGACATCCGCCAGGGCGGCGCGCGGCTGCTCGACGACCCGAAGCTGGGCGCCGAACTGGCCGAGCTGGGCGCGGAGATCCGCGCGCTGGAGCTGACCAACTGGCGCTTCCTGCTCGACCCCGAGATCGGACGCAAGAACCCCGGCTTCGCCTCGGTGCTCAAGCTCAAGGGCTCGGAGCTGATGCAGGCGCTGACCACGCTGGTCGCACGCCTCGCCGGCCCGGCCGGCCTGGAGCGGCGCGACGCGGAAGGCGATGCCGCGCGGCATCCGCTCGCGGCCGCGACGCCGCGCTATTTCTTCCACCGCGCGACCACCATCTACGGCGGCTCCAGCGAGGTCCAGAAGGACATCCTGGCCAAGACGCTCCTGGGATAACGCCATGCAATTCGATCTGAACGAAGACCAGCAGGCGCTGGCGCAAAGCCTTTCGCGGTTGCTGGACGACCACTACGGCTTCGAGCAGCGCCGCGCCATCGCCCACTCGCCGGCCGGCTGGAGCGAAGCCGCCTGGGGCCAGTTGGCCGCGCTGGGCGTCACGGCCCTGGGCATCCCCGAAGCCTTCGGCGGCCTGGGCGGCGGCGCGGGCGACCGGCTGCCGGTGATGCAGGCCTTCGGCCGCGCGCTGCTGCTCGAGCCGTACCTGGCTTCCAGCGTGCTCGGCGCGACGGCCGTGCTGTCGGCGGGCAGCGATGCACAGAAGGACCGCCTGTTGCCGGCCCTGGCCGATGGCAGCCTGCGCATGGCCTGGGCGCACGATGAAGCACAGGGGCGCCACGCGCCGCTGTGGATCGAGACCCGCGCGCGGCGCGATGGCGACCGCTGGCACCTCGACGGCGCCAAGTCGCTCGTGCTGCATGCAGGTGCCGCCAGTCGCTTCGTGGTGAGCGCGCGCGTGAGCGGCCAGCCCGGCGACGAAGACGGCCTCGTGCTCTTTCTCGTCGATGCCGCCGATGCGAAGCTGCGCCCCTTCCGCCTGATCGACGACACGCCCGCCGGCGAACTGGTGCTCGACGGCACGCTCGCCGAGCCGCTGGGCGACGCGTCCCACCACGCACGCGCCGCAGAAGCCATTCGCGCCACCGTGGCCGCCGGCACCGCCGCCGTCTGCGCCGACATGGTCGGCACCATGGAGGCGGCCTTTGCGCTCACCACCGCCTACGTCAACACGCGCAAGCAGTTCGGCCGCCTCATCGGCGAGTACCAGGCGCTGCGCCATCGCGTGGCCGAGATGGCCGTCGCGCTCGAGATGGCACGCAGCATGGCGATGGCCGCGGCAGTCGCGGTCGACGACCCGGCCTCGGACCACGCCGCCACCGACCTGCCGCGCGCCAAGCTGGCCATCGGCCGCCACGCGCGGGCGCTGTGCCAGCAGGCGATCCAGTCGCACGGCGGCATCGGCATGACCGAGGAGTACGCCGTGGGCCACTGCCTGCGCCGCATCCACGTGCTCGATCAGCTGTTCGGCGACGTGGACGCGCAGGCCGCGCGCCTCGCGCGCCTGTGATTCGAATCCCAAGGAGACAAAAGACATGACACGCCTCAAGACCTTCCGCCTGCTGGGCGCCGCACTGGCTTCGCTCTGCGCGCTCGCCCTGCCGACCGCGCAGGCCGCCGACGCCTTCCCGTCGCGCCCCGTGCGCTTCATCGTGCCGCTGGGCCCGGGCAGCGGCTCGGACACGGTCACGCGGCTGGTGGCCCGGCTCGTCACGCCGGAGCTGGGCGGGCAGTCGACCTTCATCGAGAACAAGCCGGGCGGCGACGCCGTGCTGGCGGTGCAGAGCGTGCTGGCCTCGCCGGCCGACGGCTACAGCGTGCTCATGCTCTCGCCGTCGTCGATGGTGATCAACCCGCTGATCAACGACAGCCTGCCCTACGACGCGCAGAAAGACCTGCGCCCGCTCGCCACCATGCTGCGCAGCGCGGCGGTGCTGGTGACCGGCGCCGCGTCGCCCTACAAGACCTACGCCGAAGCGATGGCCGCCGCCAAGAAGAGTCCGAAGACCGTGAGCATGGCCAGCTACAGCAACCACTACCGCATCGGCGCGCTGATGCTGCAGCAGGGCGCGGGCGTCGAGTTCAACTACATCCCCTACAAGTCGCCCGGGCAGGTCCAGACCGACCTGATGGGCGGCCAGGTCGACCTGGCGCTGCTCGACGTCGGCGGTGCACTGCCGCTGATCGCCTCGGGCAAGGTGCGGCCGCTGGCTGTGACCGGCAAGGAGCGCCATCCCAAGCTGGCCAATGTGCCCACGGTGCGCGAGAGCGGCCAGCCGAACTACGACCTGTACGTGTGGATCGGCCTGGGCGTGGCCGCCAAGACGCCCGAGCCTGCCGTGAAGACGCTGGAGGCTGCATTGCTCAAGGCCATGAAGCAGCCGGAGTTCACCACCTACGTGACGGAGACGGCGGGCGCGGAAGTGTTCACCGTCGGCAGCAAGGAGATGGGCGACATGATCGCTTCGGAACGCGCGCGCTACCGTGCCCTGTCGAAGCAGGTCGACCTCACGCAGAAATAAGGAGTCCCTCGACATGACGCAACAACTCTGCAAGGACCGCGTGGTCGTGATCACCGGCGCGGGCCGCGGCCTGGGCCGCGAGTACGCCCTCGAATTCGCACGCCAGGGCGCCAAGGTCGTGGTGAACGACCTCGGCGGGCGCGGCGACGGCAGCCCCGGTGCGGCCAGCGGCCCGGCGCTGGAGGTCGTGGCCGAGATCGAAGCGATGGGCGAACAGGCCATTGCCAACGGCGACGACGTGGCCGACTGGGCCGGCGCGCAGCGCATGATCGACGCGGCCGTGACCACCTTCGGCGGCCTCGACGTGCTGGTCAACAACGCCGGCATCCTGCGCGACCGCACGCTGGTCAACATGGACGAGGAAGACTGGGACGCCGTGATCCGCGTGCACATGCGCGGCACCTTCGCGCCCTCGCGCCACGCCGCCGCCTACTGGCGCAACGAGTCGAAGGCGGGCCGCCAGCGCGACGCGCGCATCATCAACACCAGCTCGTCCTCGGGCCTGTACTGCAACGCCGGCCAGTCGAACTACGGCGCGGCCAAGGCCGGCATCGCCGCCCTGTCGGTGATCGCCTCGCGCGAACTCGACCGCTACGGCGTGACGGTGAACGCCATCTACCCCACGGCCATGAGCCGGCTGACCGAAGACATCTTCGCGAGTCCCAAGTGGCAGGCGATCCGCAACGAGACGCCCGACTTCGATCCGCTGGACCCGTCGAACGTGGCGCCGCTGGTGGCCTGGCTGGGCAGCAGCGCGTCGCGCGACATCACGGGGCGCGTGTTCGGCGCGCGCGGTGGGCGCATCACGGTGGCCGAGGGCTGGCACGCCGGCCCGCGCATCGAGAAGCAAGGGCGCTGGACGGTCGAGGAATTGGGTGATCTGATCCCCCGGCTGGTGAAGCAGGCCGCGCCCAACGCGCTCACCACCGGCGAGATTCCCACGGAGCACTAGCATGAGCCAACTGCTCGAGGCCTTCCGCCTCGCCCAGCTTCCCGACGCGGCCGAGGCCTTCCGCGCGGAGGTGCGCGACTTCCTGGCGACGAACCTGGCGCCCGCCGCGCCCGCCGTGCGCGCGCGCACCTGGATGGGTTTCGACGCGGCCTTCAGCCGGCGGCTTGCGCAGCGCGGCTGGGTCGGCATCACCCTGCCCGCGGCCTACGGCGGCGCGGGCCTCGACGCCTTCCGCCGCTTCGTGCTGGTCGAGGAAATGCTCGCAGCCGGCGCGCCCGTGGCGGCCCACTGGATCGCCGACCGGCAAAGCGGCCCGCTGATCAACAAGTTCGGCACCGAGGCGCAGAAAGATTTCTACCTGCCGCGCATCTGCCGCGGCGAAGCCTTCTTCTGCATCGGCATGAGCGAGCCCAACGCCGGCTCCGACCTGGCCAGCGTGCGCACGCGCGCCACCCGCGTGGACGGCGGCTGGCGCCTCACGGGCCGCAAGATCTGGACGACCAACGCACAGCGCTCGCACTACATGATCGCGCTGGTGCGCACCTCGGGCGCGCCGGAAGACCGGCACGGCGGGTTGTCGCAACTGATCGTCGATCTCTCGCTGCCCGGCATCCAGGTGCGGCCCATCGTCGACCTGACGGGCGACGCGCATTTCTCGGAAGTAACCTTCGACGATGTTTTCCTGCAGGACGACGCCCTGATCGGCGACGAAGGCAGCGGCTGGATGCAGGTGAACGCCGAGCTGGCCTTCGAACGCAGCGGGCCCGAGCGGCTGTATTCGAGCGTGGTGCTGCTCGACACCTGGATGCAGAGCCTGCGCCGCACCGGCTTCACGCCGGCCGATGCCGTGCTGCTCGGCGGCTTCACGACGCAGCTTGCCACCTTGCGCAGCCTGTCGATCGCCGTGACCACCAAGCTGGCGCGCGGCGAGAGCCCCGTGGTCGAGGCGGCGCTGGTCAAGGACATCGGCACCGAGTTCGAACAGGCGATTCCCGCCGCCATCGAAGCGGCCGTGGCGGCCGACCCGGCGCGCGGCGCCGAGGTCGATGCCGACCTGCACCGCACGATCGCCTACCTGAGCCAGATCTCGCCGACCTTCTCGCTGCGCGGCGGCACGCGCGAGATTTTGCGCGGCATGATCGCGCGCGGCCTGGGCCTGCGCTGAGCACGCCACACAAGGAGACATGAGCATGTTCACCGAAGCCATCGAGGCGATCCTCGTTGACCACTGCACGCCGGCCGCCATTCGCGCGATCGAGAACGGCGGATCGGCCACCGCGCTGTGGGGCGCACTGGCCGAGAGCGGATTCCTCGAACTGATGGCGAGCGAAGACGCCGGCGGTGCCGGGCTCGACCTGGACGCGGTCTTTCCGATTTTCGTGGCCATGGGCCGGCACGCGGTGCCGGTGCCCGCGGCCCAGCGCATCGCGGCGCGGGCGCTGCTGGGCGACGTGGCACCGCCGCCAGGCCTGCTCACACTCGCGGGCCATGCGCAGCGTGCGGCCGATGGGTCGGTGAGCGCGGCCCACGTCGCGTTCGGCGCCATCGCCGACCACGTGCTCGCCAACCTCGACGGACAACGCGTGCTGCTCGACGCCGCCCGCGCGCAGCGCACGACGAGCGGTATTCGCGGCAGCCTCGGCGCGTCGCTGCGGTGGACGGCCGACGCTGTGGGCGCGCCGGTCGGCGACAACGGCGCGCAGGTCGCCGTGTTCAGCGCGGCGCTGCACGCCGCTGCCCTCGCGGGTGCGATGGAGCGCCTGTTCGCGATGACGCTGGGCTACTGCAACGACCGCGTGCAGTTCGGCAAGGCGATTGGCAAGTTCCAGTCGATCCAGCACCAGCTGAGCGTGATGGCCGAGCATGTCGCGTGCGCGGGCGTGGCGGCCGAGCTGGCCTTCAAGGCCGGCGAAAAGATCCCGCCCCTGCTCGCCGCCGCCACCGCCAAGGCGCGCACCAGCGCGTCGGTGCCGCTGGTGGCATCGACGGCGCATGCGCTGCACGGCGCGATCGGCGTCACTGAAGAGTTCGACCTCCAGCTCTACAGCCGTCGCCTGCACGAATGGCGCATGGCCGACGGCTCGGAAACGTACTGGAACCGCATCGTCGGCGAAGCACTGCTCGGCAGTGCGACGCCGTCGGTCCTGCAATTCACGATGGAGGAAATTCTCTGATGACCGACTTTCTGAACTACGAACAGGACGGCCACATCGTCACCCTGACGATGAACGACCCCGAGCGCCGCAACCCGCTCACCGGCAACACGGCCGTGCCGGAGTTCCTGGCCGCCATCGACCGCATCCACGCCGACCATTCGGTGCGCGCGGTGATCCTCACGGGCGCGGGCTCGGCCTTCTCGTCGGGCGGCAACGTGCGCGACATGGGCCGCTACAGCGAACTGCCGGCGATGGAGTTGCGCCGTGAGTACCGCCTGGGCATCCAGAAGCTGCCGCTGGCGCTGTTCAACCTCGAGGTGCCGGTGATCGCGGCGGTGAACGGCCACGCCATCGGCGCGGGCCTCGACCTGGCCTGCATGTGCGACATCCGCGTGGCCGCAGAAGAGGCCAAGTTCGCCGAGAGCTTCGTCAAGCTGGGCATCATTCCCGGCGACGGCGGCGCGTGGCTGCTGCCGCGCATCATCGGCCTGTCGCGCGCGACCGAGCTGACCCTGACCGGCCAGACCATCGACGCGCGCCAGGCCGTGGAGTGGAACCTGGTGTCGCGCGTGGTGCCGCGCGAGCAGCTGATGCCCACGGCTCGCGCCATCGCCGAACAGATTGCTGCCAACCCGCCGCACGCCGTGCGCCTGGCCAAGCGCCTGCTGCGCGAGGCGCTGCATTCGCGGCTGGACACGCTGCTCGAAATGTCGGCGGCCTTCCAGGTGATGTCGCACCAGACGGCGGACCATCACGAGGCCGTGGCGGCCTTCGTCGAGAAGCGCACGCCCGTGTTCAAGGGCTGAGCCCTGCGCCGGTCTACGGCGCGGCCTCAGGCTCAAGCGCCGTGATCTGTTGTCGCGCGAAGGCCCCTGCGGCCCGCGCGGCATCGCGCATCAGGCGCTCCACGATCTGCGCGGCCGGCACGATCTCGTCGGCGAACGCACCGCCCGGCCCGAAGGAAACGATGCCGCCGTCCACGTCGCCCTCCGCATACACGCGCCGGCGCGTGCGCGAGGACAGGATCAGGTCGCCGAACTCGGCATGACTGCGCGCGCCCTGTGCTTCCAGGCGCTGAACCTCGCGCGCGGCCTCGTTGTGCAGCACGCGCCAGGTGTCGCCGATCGAACCGAGGATGGCCGTCGAGCCTTCGGGCCCGACTTCCACGATGCGCCGCTTCAGCGCCTCGTGGGCACGGACTTCGCGCGCCACCAGGAAGCGGCTACCCATCACCACACCGTCGGCGCCCAAGGCCAGGGCCGCCGCAATCTGCCGCCCGCTGCCGATGCCGCCGCCGAGCACGAGCGGCAGGTGGATCTGCTCCAGCGCGAAAGCGCCGTTGACGAAAGCGGACAGCGGGTTGGCGCCGGGGTGGCCCCCCTCCTCGCAGCCGACCAGCGCGATGGCATCGACGCCCAGGCGCGCCGCGCTCTGGGCATGGCGCACGCTGGGGCACTTGTGCATCAGCAGGCCGCCGCCGCGATGGATGGGCTCGACGAGCGCTTCGGGCGAATCACCGGCGCTCTCGAAATGCCGCACGCCTTCTGCCAGCGCCACCTCGATCCAGCCCGGCACCTGCGCGTTGGCGCCGGCGCGGCGCGACAGCGTCAGGTTGACGCCGAAGGCCCGGCCGCCCGTGAGCGTGCGGCACCGGCGCAGGTCGGCGCGAAACTCATCGAGCGTGTCGAAGGACCGGGCGGTGATGAAGCCCATCGCGCCGGCGTTGACCACCGCCGCAACGATGTCCGACTGGCCCAGGTGGTGCATGCCGCCCAGCAGGATCGGATGGCGGATGCCGAAGCCTTCGGTGATGCGGGTGCGAAAGCGCGCCACGGATCAGCTCACCTGGCGGGACTGGCCCGCCCAATGCGGTTCGCGCAGTTCGCGCTTGAGCACCTTGCCTGCGGCGGACAACGGCAGCGATTCGCGGAACTCGATGCTCTTGGGACACTTGTAGCCCGCGATGGCGCTGCGGCAGTGGGCGTGCAGGGCCGCATCGTCGAGCTGCGCGCCGGGCTTGCGCACCACCACCGCATGCACCGCCTCGCCCCACTGGGCATGCGGCACGGCGATGACCGCGCAGGCCTGCACGGCCGGATGCCGCGCGATCACGTTCTCGACCTCGGCCGAGTACACGTTCTCGCCGCCGCTCACGATCATGTCCTTGAGGCGGTCGACGATGAAGATGTGGCCGCCCTCGTCCATGCGGGCGCCGTCGCCGGTGTAGAGCCAGCCGTCGCGCAGCACGCGCGCCGTTTCCTCGGGCTTGTTCCAGTAGCCGCGCATGAGGTTGGGCCCGCGCACGATGAGTTCGCCGACCTCGCCGCGCGGCAGCTCCTGGCCATTCGCATCGACCACCTTCACGATGACGCCGACGTTGGCACGGCCGGCCGAGCGCGACAGGCCCGACGCGCGGCCTTCGGCGCCGTGGTTCGTCGGCGGGTTCGACGTGGCACCGCCAAGTTCGGTCATGCCGTAGGAATGGGTAAAGGCCACGCCGGGCAGCAAGGCCATCGCACGTTCGAGCACCGGCTCGGCGATCGGCGAGGCGCCGTAGACCATGCGCTGCAGGCTGCCCAGGTCGAAGCAGTCGAACTCGGGGTGCGTGATGAGCGCCTGCAGCATGGTGGGCACCAGCAGCACGTCGGTCACGCGCTCGCGCTCGATGGTCTGCAGCACCTCGCGCGCGTCGAAGGCGGTGGCCAGCACATGCGTTTCGCCGGCGATGAACTGCACCAGCGCACGGCCGATGCCGCCCATGTGGAACAGCGGCGCCACGTGCAGCGCGATACTGCCGTCGGGCATGGGTGTCTGCGCAAAGCGCTGGACGCCGATGGCCCACAGCGTCCAGTGGCTGTGCATCACGCCCTTGGGAAAGCCGGTGGTGCCGCCGGTGTAGAGGATGCAGGCCAGGTCGTCGCCGGCGCGGTCTGCGTCTTCGACCGGCGCGGTGGCGTCGATCAGCGCGGCCAGCGACGGCATGCCCTCGGGCGCGCGGCCCTCGCCTGCATAGAGGAAGACCGGCGGGCGTTTGGCGCTGGCGCGGATGCCTTCAACGCGGTCCAGAAAGTGGTCGTCGACCACGAGGATGCCGGTGTCGCAGTCGTCCAACGAGTAGACGATCTCGGGCACGCTCCAGCGCGTGTTGACGGGGTTGAGCACGCCGCCGCCCCACCAGACACCCATCAGCACTTCGAGCCAGCGGTCGGAGTTCACGCCCAGCAGGCCGACGCGGTCTCCTGGCCGCATCCCAAGCGTCTGCAGGACGCCCGCCAGCCGGGCCACGCGGTCGCCGAAGGTGCGAAAGCTCTGGCGCCGCTGGTAGAAGACGGTGGCGATGCGCTCGGGCGTGGCCTGGATCGAGCGCCGCAGCGCAAGGGTCATGGACATGGTGCGGTGCTTTCGGTCAGTGGGCCGGTGCTTCTGCGTTGGCTTCGGTGATCTGCGCAGCACGCGCCTCCTGCTCCTGCAGTTCGCGCCAGGCGATCTTTCCGGTGGCCGACTTGGGCAGCGCCTTGACGATCTGCACGATGCGCGGCGCCTTGTAGGCCGCCATGTGTTCACGGCACCAGGCCAGCAACGTGGCGCTGTCGTCGCTGCAGCCATCGCGCAGCGTGACCACGGCCTTGACCGTTTCACCGCGCCGCGCATCGGGCGCGGCGATCACGCAGGCTTCGAGGATCGACGGGTGCGTGTGCAAGGAGGCCTCGACCTCCGCCGGCCAGACCTTGAAGCCCGAGGCATTGATCATTCGCTTCAGGCGGTCGCGCATGAAGACGTAGCCTTCTTCGTCCATGCTGGCGAGGTCGCCGGTGCGGAAGAAGCGCTTGCCGTCGCGCACGAAAAAACTTTCGGCATTGGCCTGCGCATGGTTCCAGTAGCCCAGCATGATCTGCGCGGCATGCACCACGATCTCGCCGGCCTCGCCTTGCGGCAGCGGTACCAGTGTCTGCGGATCGACGATGCGCAGGTCGACACCGAAGGTGGGCACGCCGAGGCAGCCTTTCTTGGGCTGGTGCATCGGGTTGGCGCACAGGAAGTTGGCGCTTTCGGTCAGCCCGTAGCCCTCGATGTAGTCCAGGCCGTAGCGGTTCTTGAGGATGTCGTTCACATGCTGCGGCGTGGCGGCGCCACCGCCAGTGACCACGGCCAGGCTCGACAGGTCGCGCTGCTCGATGCCGGGCTGCGCGAAGAAGTCGACCAGCATGGCCGGCAGCGCGGCCCAGAAGCTCACGCGGTGGCGCTCGATGAGCAGTGCTGCGGCCTCGCGGTCCCAGCGCGGCATCAGCACGATGGTGCCACCCCAGAAGATGGCCGAGTTGACGTTGTTCTGCAGGCCCAGCAGGTGGAACAGCGGCGCCACCGCGAGGTACACCGACGACGGATGCGTGCGGCGCCACAGCGAGGAGCCGACGCAGGAAGTCATCACCGTGCGGTGCGTGTGCACGCAGGCCTTGGGCTTGCCGGTGGTGCCCGAGGTGTAGGGCAGCATGCACAGATCGTCGGGCCCGGCGCGGTGGGGCCGCGGCACCTGCTGCTGCGCCAGCGCGGCCTGCCAGGACACTGCGGCCGGCGGCAGCGTGACATCGGCGATGCGCGGGCGCACCCAGTCGGGCGGCACGAGGGCGGCGTCGTCGTCATCCGCATCGCCGAGCGCGTCGCCGTAGGCATGCACCACGAGCTGGCGCAACGCGCCGGTGCCCACGAGCGGCGCGATGCGATCGAGCAGTTCGCTGGCCACGAAGGCCGCCACCGCGCCGCTGTCCTGCACGATGTGTTCGAGCTCGTCGCGCAGCAGCATGGCGTTGACCGGCACAAACACCGCGTCGGCCCGCAGGATGGCGAAGTAGGCCGCGATGAACTGCGGGCAGTTCTGGCTGAACACGAGCACGCGGTCGCCCGGCGCCACGTCGCACGCGTGCTGCAGGTAACCGGCCATGGCTTCGGCCTCGGCCAGCAGTTCGTCGTAGCGCACGGCCTTGCCGAAGAACTGCACCGCGGTCTTGGCCGGGTAGCGGCGGGCCGAGGTCTCGAGGTTGCAGAACAGGCTGGTCTCGGGAATGTGGGCCTCGCGCGGCAGGCCGCCGCGGGCGCGCGCCGGGTCGATGCGCAAGGCGCCAACGGGGCGCTCGGTCACGCCCGCGGGCGTGGGGCAAGGGTGTGTGGCGCGGGGTGCCTGCATGGTGGGGGTCCGGGTCGGCCTCGTGTCTGGGTCTTGGGGATGAAGGCGAGTAGAACGCGCGCCTGCACCGACGCGGCCACCCCGATCGGGTGGCCGTGCAAGGCCGTCCTCGGGGCCCTGACCACCCACCGTGGGTAGTGCCCGCGCGGCGCCGTTTGCGGACCATGGACCGGCCCACTGCACAGGACCCCACGCACCATGACGACGGATTGCTCCCCCACGCCCCCCGCACCCACGCGCCGCCCGCTCCACACCCGCGAGATCGTCTGCCACGGTTACCTGCGCGACGACGGGCTGATCGATGTGGAAAGCACGATGCGCGACATCTCGCCTCAGGGCTCCGACCTGTTCTTCAAGCGGCTGGGCGCGGGTGAAGACCTGCACCGCATGCGCGTGGTCCTGACGGTCGATGCCGAATTGGTGATCCGCGCGCTGCAGGTGCACTCCGAAGCCGCCCCGACGCCCTGGTGCAGCGAGAGCAACGCCGTGTACGACGCGCTGGTCGGCCTGCAGATCGGCCCCGGCTTCACGAAGAAGGTGCGCGCACTCGTGGGCGGTACCAAGGGCTGCACCCACCTCACCGAGCTGATGGGCCCCGCGGCCACCACCGCCATGCAGGCGCTGTTCGCGCTGGGCCGCGAGAAAGGCGGCATGCGCGCCGCCCATGCCCGCCCCGGCCCCGTGCCCCGGCCTGGGCTCGTCAACACCTGCCAGGCGTACCGCGATGGCAGCCCCGCGCTCGAAGCCATCTGGCCGCTGGCGCGGCGCGCGCCGCAGGCCTAGGACACGCCAAGGTGATGCGCCAGATGGCTCTGGCAGTAGTCCAGGTAGGCGCGCACGATGCTCGACGGGTGGCGGTGCGACGGATAGAGCAGATGCACCTGCTGCTCGGGCAGCAGGTGCCCCGGCAACAGCGCGCACAGCTGGCCGGCCTGCAGGCCCGCCGCGGCCAGGAACGGCGGCAGCTCCGTGACGGCCTCGCCAGCCAGCGCCAGGCTGCGCAGGTGCAGGTAGCTGTTGGTCGACAGCACCGGCCGCGGCTCCAGCGTCTGGTCGCCGAGCTGCCAGGTGCCGCGCGCGCTCACGTCCCGGCACCAGACCGCGCACGGAAAGCGATGCAGGTCGTCGGGCGACGCGGGCCTGCCCAGCTGCTGCACGAGCTGGGGGCTGGCGACCAGCACGTGGCGGTAGGTGGTCATGTGCCGCGCGACCATCGACTCGTGGACGATGGTGCCGACCCGCAACGCGACGTCGATGCCGTCCTGCACCAGGTCGACCCGGCGCTCGGTGGTGTAGACCGACAGCTCGATGTCGGGGTACTGCTGCTGGAAGGCGCGCAGCAAGGCCCACCAGGGTTCGAAGCCCGGCGGCAGCGACAGCCGCAGGCGGCCCTTGAGCCGGGCCTGGTCGCTCATCACGGCCTGCTCGCCTTCGGCCAGCGCCTCGATGCCGCGGCTGGCGTGCTCGTACAGCCGCATGCCGGCCTCGGTCAGGCTGGTGCCGCGCGCCGAGCGCTCGAGCAGTTGCACCTTCAGTTCGCGCTCGAGCTCGCGGATGCGCCGGCTCAGGGTGGGCAGCGGAATCTCCATGCGCTGCGCCGCCGCCGACAGGCTGCCGGCCTGCACCACGGCCACGAACATCTGCGCTGCGTTGAGGTCCATTCGATCCTTCCAGATATGGAAGGCAAGTTACCATATATGCGACTTCCTTGCCAATCATGAGCGACCTACAGTGAGTCCCAGCAGCCGGAAAGGCCGGCTGCACCACCCTCTCACCCTGAAAGAACCTCGCCATGAAAGCCTATGTGATCGAACAAGCCGGCGGCCCGGAAATGCTCCAGCTGCGCGACATCGCCTCGCCCGAACCCGGCGCCCACGAAGTGCAGATCCGGGTGCGCGCCTTCGGCCTGAACCGCGCGGAAACCTATTTGCGCGCCGGCAAGATGGGCGCCATCACCGCCCCACGCGTGCCCGGCATCGAAGCGGTCGGCGAAGTCATCCTCGACCCCGCCGGCATCTTCCGCACCGGCCAGCGCGTGGCCACTGCGATGGGCGGCATGCAGTTCAGCCGCAACGGCAGCTACGCCGAGCAGGTGACCGTGCTGCGCGACAACGTGATCGCGCTGGACGACATTCCCCTGTCGTGGGAAGAACTGGCCGCGCTGCCGGAGTCGTACCTCACCGTCTGGGGCGCGCTCGACAAGACGCTGGCCATCCAGCCGGGCCAGACCCTGCTGGTGCGCGGCGCCACCGCCTCGCTGGGCCTGGCCGCCGTCGCCTACGCCAAGGCGCGCGGCCTGAAGGTGATCGCGACCACGCGCTCGGAACAGAACACGGCGCGGCTGCGCGCGGTGGGCGCGGACGACGTCATCGTCGACACGGGCGAGATCGCATCCACGGTTCGCCAGCGGGTGCCCGCCGGCGTGGACGTTGCGCTCGAAGTCGTGGGTGCCGCGACGCTGCGCGACACCATCCAGGCCCTGAAGCCCTTCGGCGCGGTGTCGGTCGTCGGGCTGCTCGGCGGTCCGCCGGTGCTGTCGCAGTTCCACCTGATGCAGGACCTGCCCGATGCCAAGCAACTGAGCTTCTTCCAGAGCGGCCTGCTCGGCACGCCGGCCCTGCCGCTGGCGAATGCCCCGCTGCGCTGGATCGCCGAACAGGCCGCGGCAGGCCGCATCCCTTCGCTGCGTTCGCGGACCTTCGACTTCGACGACGTGCGTCACGCCCACAGCCTGATGGAAAGCGACCGCGCGCTCGGCAAGCTCGTCGTTCGCCTCTGACATTCACCTCACTTCGCTACATCTTCAAGGAGCTTTTCATGCGTGCATTTCTTCGCGCCATCCTGGCCACCACCGCGCTGGTCGCCGCCGTTCCGGTGACCTCGCTCGCGGCATCGCCTGCCACAGGCAATGCGGCCACGGCCGCCATCCATCAGCAGCTGCGCCGCTACGAGCAGGCGCTCAACACCTCGGACGTCGACAGTGTCATGGCGCTGTATGCCGACGACGCCGTGTTCATGCCGCAGAACAGCCCACCGGCCGTGGGACGCGATGCGGTCCGCACCGCCTACCGGCAGGTGTTCTCGGCGATCAAGCTCGACGTGCGCTTCCAGATCGACGAGGTCCGCCAGCTCTCGAAGGACTGGGCCTATGCGCGCACCCGCTCGAACGGCACGGTGAAAGTGCTCGCTAGCGACCAGCCGCCCGGCGCCGAGGCGAACCAGGAGCTGTTTGTGTTCCATCGCGAACAAGACGGGCAATGGCGCTTCGCGCGGTACATCTTCGCGACCACCAACCCGCCGGCCGGTCGCTGAACGCGACGGCACGCAGGCAAGGCTTTCTGAAGCCAGGGTCATTCCGGACGCGCAGCCCGCGCCACCAACAATGACCTCCCCCATCGACTCGGTCTCACGCGCCGGCGGACCGGGTTGCATCGACTCAGCCGGCATCTCAACCTTGATCGGATAGGAGCGACATTATGAGCAACAAACCCACCGTGGTCCTGGTCCATGGTTTCTGGGGCGGCGCCGCACACTGGCACAACGTCATCGTCGAACTGCTGCGCAAGGGCCACACGGCCATTCGCGCGGTCGAGCTGCCGCTGACCTCGCTGGCCGACGACGCCGAGCGCACACGCAAGATGGTGGCGCAGGTGCAGGGGCCGGTGCTGCTGGTCGGCCACTCGTACGGCGGCGCGGTGATCACGCAGGCCGGCGACATGCCCAACGTGGTCGGACTGGTCTACATCGCCGCCTTTGCGCCCGACGCGGGCGAAAGCCCCGGCGGCATCACGCAGGAGCATCCGCCGGTGGCCGTGCCCAACCTGGCGCCCGACAGCGACGGCTACCTGTGGGTGATCCCCGAGAAGTACCACGAGAGCTTCTGCCAGGACCTGAGCGCCGAAGAAGGCCTGGTGATGGGCCTCACGCAGAAGGCACCGCTGGCCAGCACCTTCGGCGACACCATCACGGCGCCGGCCTGGAAGAAGAAGCCGTCGTGGTACCAGATTTCGAGCGAGGACCGGATGATCTCGCCCGTCAATCAGGAGCGCATGTCGGCACGGCTGGGCGCGAAGAAGGTCATCACGCTGGCAGCCAGCCACGCCTCGCTGGCCTCGCAGCCGCAGGCCGTGGCGGCGCTGATCGACGAAGCCGCGAGCGCTTAACGCACGCCCGCGGCTACTGGGCCGCCTCTCTTCGGAATCTTCCCTAGTGCCTACCCGATGCGGGTGGCCGCTGCACGCCCTCGCGCTGGTCTACTTTGTTCATCGACCGGCGGGGCCTTTCGGGCCCGACGCGCCGGTCCGTTCAACCTGGCTTGGAGATTCTCGATGGGCGTTCTTTCCGGTATTCGTGTGGTGGAGTTCGAGGCCATCGGCCCCGGCCCCTTCGGCACCATGCTCCTGGCGGACATGGGCGCCGACGTGCTGCGCATCGACCGTCCTGTGCCGCCGGCAGACCTGGGGCTTCCCCGAACAGAAGGCCCGCGCATCGACATCACCGGTCGCGGCCGGCGTTCGGTCACGCTCGACCTCAAGCAGCCCGACGCCGTGGCCGCGGCACTGGACCTGATCGCACGCGCCGACGTGGTCATCGAGGGCTTTCGCCCCGGCACCATGGAACGGTTGGGGCTGGGCCCCGAGGTGGCGCTGGCACGCAACCCGAAGCTCGTCTACGGCCGCATGACCGGCTGGGGCCAGACCGGCCCGATGGCCGACCGGGCGGGCCACGACCTCAACTACATCGCGCTGTCGGGCGTGCTCTCGGGCATCGGGAACCAGGGCGGCAAGCCCGTGACGCCGCTGAACCTGGTGGGCGACTACGGCGGTGGCGGCATGCTGCTCGCACTCGGCGTGGTGGCCGCCCTGCTCAACGTGCAGCGTGGCGGCGTCGGCCAGGTCGTCGATGCCGCCATGATCGAAGGCGCGGCACAGCTGGGCTCGATCTTCTGGGGCCTGCTGTCCACCGGCAAGTGGCGCGAAGAGCGAGGCACCAACCTGCTCGACGGCGGCTGCCCGTGGTACGACAGCTACCGCACCAGCGACGGCCATTACATGTCCGTCGGCGCCCTCGAAGCCCGCTTCTATGCCGAGCTGCTCGACAAGCTGGAACTCACCGAGGCAGGCCTGCCCCAGCAGCACGACCGCGCCGGCTGGCCCCGGTTGCGCGAAGCCTTCGAACAGGCCTTCGCAAGCCGCACCCGCGACGCGTGGTCCACCGTCTTCGAAGGCAGCGATGCCTGCGTGGCGCCGGTGCTGGGCTTCGCGGAGGCGCCGAACCATCCGCAGCACCGCGCGCGCGGCAGCTTCATCGCGGTGGACGGCGTCGTGCAACCCGGCCCCGCGCCGCGCTTCTCGGCGACGCCGTCCGCTCAACCCGCACCGGCACCCGCGCGCGGCGAACACGGTGCGAAGGCCTTGCACGACTGGGGTTTCGGCCCGCAAGAGATCGAGCGCCTGCAGCAGCTCGGGCTGGGCTTTCAGCCCGACGCATGAACAACACAATCTGATGGAGAAATGATTTGAAAGCACTGGTGGCAATCAAGCGCGTCCTGGACGCGAACGTCAAAGCGCAGGTCCGCGCGGACGGTTCAGGCATCGACCTGTCCAACGTCAAGATGAGCATGAACCCCTTCGACGAGATCGCTGTCGAAGAAGCGGTTCGGCTGAAGGAAAAGGGCATCGTGACCGAAGTCATCGCCGTGTCCTGCGGTGATGCCAAGTGCCAGGAAACCCTGCGCACCGCGATGGCCATCGGCGCCGATCGCGGCATCCTGGTCGAGACCACTGAAGAGCTGCAGCCGCTGGCGGTTGCCAAGCTGCTCAAGGCGCTGGTCGACAAGGAACAGCCACAGCTCATCATCCTCGGCAAGCAAGCCATCGATGACGACGCGAATCAAACGGGCCAGATGCTGGCTGCCTTGGCTGACCTGCCGCAAGCCACCTTCGCCTCGAAGGTCGACCTCGCGGCTGACAAAGTCACCGTGGCACGCGAAGTCGACGGCGGCATGGAAACGCTGACGCTCACGCTGCCCGCAGTCATCACGACCGACCTGCGCCTGAACGAGCCGCGTTATGTGACGTTGCCCAACATCATGAAGGCCAAGAAGAAGACGCTCGACGTCTTCAAGCCTGAAGACCTGGGCGTGGATGTGAAGCCCCGCCTGAAGACCCTGAAGGTCAGCGAGCCGCCGAAGCGCGGTGCAGGCATCAAGGTGCCTGACGTTGCAACGCTGGTGGACAAACTGAAGAACGAAGCGAAGGTGATTTGAAGTCATTGCGGGACAGACCGCAGCGGCGCAGCCGCAAGCTCTGTCCTCAACTGATCAGGATTCTTTGGAACAAAAAATGACCGCACTTGTTATTGCCGAACACGACCACGCCAGCATCAAGCCGGCCACCCTCAACACCGTGACTGCCGCCCTGGCTTGCGGTGGCGACGTCCACATCCTCGTGGCCGGTGCCAACGCAGCAGAGGCCGCCAAGGCCGCCGCGCAGATCGCAGGCGTGACCAAGGTCATTGCCGCCGACAGCCCGAGCCTGGCAGAGAACCTTGCTGAAAACGTGGCCGCTCAAGTTCTTGCGATCGCAGCGAACTACAGCCACATCCTGTTCCCCTCGACCGCCAACGGCAAGAACGTGGCTCCCCGCGTGGCTGCCAAGCTGGACGTGGCGCAGATCTCCGACATCACCAAGGTCGACAGCCCGGATACCTTCGAGCGCCCGATCTACGCCGGCAACGCCATTGCCACCGTGCAGAGCACCGACGCGACCAAGGTGATCACCGTGCGCACGACCGGCTTTGACGCCGCAGCCGCCACCGGTGGCAGCGCAGCCATCGAAACCGCTGAAGGCGTCATGGACAGCGGCAAGTCGGCCTTCGTCGGCCGCGAAGTCACGAAGAGCGAGCGCCCTGAACTGACCGCCGCCAAGATCATCGTCTCCGGCGGCCGTGCCCTGGGCAGCGCCGAGAAGTTCACCGAAGTGATGGCCCCGCTGGCCGACAAGCTGAACGCAGGCCTGGGCGCCAGCCGCGCAGCCGTCGACGCAGGCTACGCCCCGAACGACTGGCAAGTGGGTCAGACCGGCAAGATCGTCGCGCCGCAGCTGTACATCGCCGCAGGCATCTCGGGCGCCATCCAGCATTTGGCCGGCATGAAGGACTCGAAGGTCATCGTCGCGATCAACAAGGACGAAGAAGCACCGATCTTCTCGGTGGCCGACTACGGTCTCGTGGCCGACCTGTTCACGGCCGTGCCCGAGCTGGTGCACAGTCTCTGAGGTCGACGGCATCACTGCGCGAAGGGGTCCTCTCCGTGGCATTTCTCAGGCAATGCTTGCTCGAAGTTCCTGCGGCTGCGGCGCGCGCAGACGAACATCCGAGTCGCGAAGCCTTGCTCGTCGACGCCCACTCGACGTTGGGCAGGCAAAGAAGCGCCGCGCCAAGCCAAGCGGACGAACTCAAGCAAGCTCGCCCCCTATGCCAACGAGCCCTTGACCTGGCTCGCGAAGCTCAACAAACAGTCGTCTCTCCAATGAAAAAGGGCGCTCACTGAACTTCAGTGAACGCCCTTGGTCGTTGTGTGGTGGAGCTGGGGGGATTTGAACCCCCGTCCGCAAGCCTTCATCGCGCAGTTCTACATGTGTAGTGATCTGATTTAAGTCTCGCTTCCGGAGTCGCGCAGTCACACGCTAAACCGGACGCCAGCACCCTATTTTCTCACCCCGACCCAAGGTACCCGGATCGGAGCCAGCCCATGTAATTATCTTTGCAGCCGGGAGGATTCAGATTGCTCTGTCACCCCCTTGCCCAGCCCATCGGCCTGCTGTTGCAAAGCTCACTGGCAATTAAGCAGCGAGTGCGAAACGTTCGTCGTTTGCAGTTAGTTTGTTTGAATCTGTTTTACGAGCGCATTCAGCTCGACATGCCCCGCTGCGACTCCGAACCCACGTCGAAACCAGTGCAGCCCCAAGCCTCGCATTTTAGGCGCTATTGAGTAACTTCAAGAGCTCAAGGGGCGAAGAGATTGACGCATCGGCCTCCCAGAGCGCCGCATCGGCCTGCGAACCCATGTAACCGTAGGTGGCGGCCACGGTTCCCATGCCTGCGGCACGGCCCGCGATGATGTCGCGCTCGTCGTCGCCCACGTAGATACAGGCGTCAGACGCCACGCCGAGGCGGCGTGCCGCCTCATACAGCGGCTCGGGGTGCGGCTTGGCAAACGGCGTGGTGTCGCCGCTCACGATGGCGCCCGCGCTCGCGAAGAGCGGCATCGCCCCGGTCAGCGGGTCGGTGAAGCGGGCCGACTTGTTGGTCACCACGCCCCAGCGCAGGCCACGCTCGCGGATCGCCTCGATCAACGGCGCGACGCCCTCGAACACCAGGGTGTTGAGCAGCATGCGGCGCTCGTAGGCGACGTAGAACTCCTCGCGCAACGCGTCGAACTCGGGCGCATCGGGCGTGATGCCGAATGCGATGCCCAGCATGCCGCGCGCACCGGCGCCGGCCATCGGCCGGTAGCGCTCCAGCGGGTACGGGGCCAGGCCGCGGTCGGTGCGCATCTTGTCGGCAGCTGCGCCGAGGTCGGGTGCGCTGTCGATCAGCGTGCCGTCGAGGTCGAACAGGATGGCCTGTGTCGTCGTGCTCCCGATCTTCATCCTTGCGCCTCCGGCAGCGCCGGCTTCTGGGTCGCGAACAGGTAGTTGACGCTGGTGTCGGCGCTGAGCCAGTAGCGCCGGGTCAGCGGGTTGTGTTCCATGCCCCGGGTGTGGCGCAGGTCCAGGCGGGCGGCGCGGCAGTAGCCGGCCAGTTCGCTGGGACGGATCAGCTTGGGGTACTCGTGCGTGCCGCGCGGCAGCATGCCCAGGACGTACTCGGCGCCCACGATCGCCAGCATGAAGGCCTTCAGATTGCGGTTGATGGTCGAGAAAAACACCCAGCCGCCCGGCTTCACGAGGGTGGCGCAGGCCTGGATCACCGACGCTGGGTCGGGCACGTGCTCCAGCATTTCCATGCAGGTGACGACATCGAAGCTGCCGGGTTGCTCGGCCGCCAGCGCCTCGGCGCTGATCTCGCGATACTTGACGCCGCGCGTGCCGGCTTCGAGGGCGTGCAGCTGAGCGACCTTGAGCGCCTTGGTCGCGAGGTCGATGCCCAGCACGTCGGCGCCCTTGCGCGCCATCGAATCGGCCAGGATGCCGCCGCCGCAGCCGATATCGACCACACGTTGGCCCGAAATAGGCGCAATACCGTCAATCCAATCGAGTCGCAATGGATTGATTTCGTGCAGCGGGCGGAATTCGCTCTCCAAATCCCACCACCGGTGTGCAAGCTCCGAAAACTTGGCCAGTTCGGCCGGGTCTGCATTCACGTTTTCTGTCATAGGGCAATTATGAAGCGAGCAAAGCCCGACTCGAAAGCAATGGGCTTGGATCGGGCTCGGCTGCAAATTCAGCAGGCATAAAAAAACCCCGCCGAGGCGGGGTTTTCATTCGTCGATGGAATCGATCGATCAGTTGGCGCGGGTGCCAACCACTTCGATTTCCACGCGACGGTTCTTGGCGCGGCCTTCCTTGGTGCGGTTGTCAGCCACTGGCTGCTTCTCGCCCTTGCCTTCGGTGTAGACGCGGTTGCGTTCGATGCCCTTCGAGACCAGGAAGGCCTTGACGGCTTCGGCGCGACGCACCGACAGACGCTGGTTGTAAGCGTCGGTACCGATGGAGTCGGTGTGACCCACAGCGATGATGACTTCGAGGTTCACGCCACGGATCTTCTCGACCAGGTCGGTCAGCTTGGCGCGACCTTCAGGCTTCAGAACCGACTTGTCGAAGTCGAAGAAGGCGTCAGCGGCGAAGGTGACCTTCGAAGCAGCGACTTGAGCCGGGGGAGCCACGGGAGCCACGCCAGGAGCGGTAGGCGCCACAGCAGCGGGGCCAGCCGGAACCAGAGCACCGTCGCAACCGGCAGCAGCCGTTGCGGGCGTCCAGTTGGCATCGCGCCAGCACAGTTCGTTCGTACCGTTCTTCCAGACGAGTTCGCCGGTGCCGTTTTGCCAGTTGTCGATCGTAGGACCGCCGTTCGCAGCGGTGACACGGGTCTGCGCGCCGGCGGCAGTGGCGAGCGCAGCGACTGCAAACATCATCGCCACTTTATTCAGTTTCTTCATGGTTCTCCTCTTGGGGAAAAAGCCGCAGCCGCGCTGCGAATCAAGGACGCTTTAAGTGACCACCACCCAAAACGTTGGGACGATTGTGCCATAGGGTCTTTGGCAAACAGGCCGCTGGACGCCCCCGAAGCGTAGGACGGAGGCGGAATAGAGCCCTTGTGTTGCGGCGGTGCGACACCCCTCACAGCGTAAAATTTCGCCTTCCTGCCGCCAGCCTCTAGCTCATGACCTCCTTCGCCAAAGAAACCCTGCCCATCAGTCTCGAAGAGGAAATGCGCAGCAGCTACCTCGATTACGCCATGAGCGTGATCGTTGGCCGGGCGCTTCCCGACGCCCGCGACGGCCTCAAGCCGGTGCACCGGCGCGTGCTGTTCGCGATGCACGAGCTCAACAACGACTGGAACCGGCCGTACAAGAAATCGGCCCGTATCGTCGGTGACGTGATCGGTAAGTACCACCCGCACGGCGACCAGTCGGTCTACGACACCATCGTGCGGCTGGCCCAGGACTTTTCGATGCGCCACATGCTGGTCGACGGCCAGGGCAACTTCGGGTCGGTCGACGGCGACAACGCAGCGGCAATGCGTTATACGGAAATCCGGCTGGCCAAAATTGCGCACGAAATGCTGGCCGATATCGACAAGGAAACTGTCGACTTTCAGGACAATTACGACGGCTCCGAAAAAGAACCGAAAGTTTTACCCAGCCAGCTGCCGAATTTGCTGGTCAATGGCTCCGGCGGTATTGCGGTCGGCATGGCCACCAATATCCCGCCGCACAACCTGAATGAAGTGGTGGATGCCTGCCTGTATCTGCTGCGCAATCCGCAGGCGACCATCGACGAACTGATGGAAATCGTGCCGGCGCCCGACTTCCCCACCGCCGGCATCATCTACGGCATCAACGGCGTGAAGGACGGCTACCGCACCGGCCGCGGCAAGGTCGTGATGCGCGCCAAGTGCCACTTCGAGGACATCGACCGCGGCCAGCGCCAGGCGATCATCGTCGACGAGCTGCCCTACCAGGTCAACAAGAAGACGCTGCAGGAGCGCATGGCCGAGCTGGTGCACGAGAAAAAAATCGAAGGCATCAGCCACATCCAGGACGAGTCCGACAAGTCGGGCATGCGCCTGGTGATCGAACTCAAGCGCGGCGAAGTGCCCGAGGTCGTGCTCAACAACCTCTACAAGCAGACGCAGCTGCAGGACACCTTCGGCATCAACATGGTGGCGCTGGTCGACGGCCAGCCCAAGCTGTGCAACCTGAAGGACCTGATCGAGGTCTTCCTGCAGCATCGCCGCGAAGTGGTCACGCGTCGCACGGTCTTCACGCTGCGCAAGGCCCGCGAACGCGGCCACGTGCTCGAAGGCCTGGCGGTGGCGCTGGCCAACATCGACGAGTTCATCCGCATCATTCGCGAATCGCCCACTCCGCCGGTCGCCAAGGCCGAGCTCATGACCCGCGCCTGGGACAGCAAGCTGGTGCGCGAAATGCTCACGCGTTCGCGCGCCGACGGCGGCGTGATCAATGCCGACGACTACCGCCCCGAAGGCCTCGAGCGCGAGTTCGGCATGGGCGGCGACGGCCTGTATCGCCTGTCGGAAACGCAAGCGCAAGAAATCTTGCAGATGCGTCTGCAACGCCTCACTGGCCTCGAGCAAGACAAGATCGTCGCCGAGTACAAGGACGTCATGGCCGAGATCGACGACCTGCTCGACATCCTGTCCAAGCCCGAGCGCGTCTCGATCATCATTGGCGACGAGCTCGGCGAGATCAAGCAGGAGTTTGGCCAGTCGAAGGTCGGTGCCCGCCGCAGCCTGGTCGAGCACAGCGCCTACGACCTCTCGACCGAAGACTTGATCACGCCCACCGACATGGTCGTCACGCTCTCCCATAGCGGCTACATCAAGAGCCAGCCGCTGGGCGAATACCGCGCCCAGAAGCGCGGCGGTCGCGGCAAGCAAGCCACGGCCACGAAGGAAGACGACTGGATCGACCAGCTCTTCATCGCCAACACGCACGACTACATCCTGTGCTTCTCGAACCGCGGCCGCCTGTACTGGCTCAAGGTGTGGGAAGTGCCGGCAGGTTCGCGCGGCTCGCGCGGACGCCCCATCGTCAACATGTTCCCGCTGCAGGAAGGCGAGAAGATCAACGTCGCCCTCGCCCTTACCGGCGAGAAGCGCAACTTCCCGGCCGACCAGTACGTGTTCATGTCGACCTCGATGGGCACGGTCAAGAAGACGGCGCTCGACGAATTCAGCAACCCGCGCAAGGGCGGCATCATTGCCGTGAACCTCGATGAAGGCGACTACCTCATCGGCGCGGCACTCACCGACGGCAAGCACGACGTGATGCTCTTCAGCGACAACGGCAAGGCCGTGCGCTTCGATGAAGAAGACGTCCGCCCGCTGGGCCGCAACGCCCGCGGCGTGCGCGGCATGTCGCTGGAGCCGGGCCAGGGCGTGATCGCCATGCTGGTGGCCGAAGACGAACAGCAGAGCGTGCTCACCGCCACCGAAAATGGTTACGGAAAACGCACAAGCATTACCGAATACACGCGTCATGGCCGCGGAACCAAAGGCATGATCGCGATTCAACAGAGTGAGCGCAACGGCAAGGTCGTTGCCGCCACGCTCGTTCATGCGGACGATGAGATCATGCTCATCACCGACAAGGGTGTGCTCGTGCGCACCCGTGTGGCCGAGATTCGCGAACTGGGTCGGGCGACGCAAGGCGTCACGCTGATCGGGCTCGACGAAGGCGCCAAACTCAGCGGGCTTCAACGCATCGTCGAAAACGACGCGGTCGGCGAAAGCGAGCCGGACGCAGACGACACTTCCACATCTTCAACGGAGAATCCTCAGTGAAAAAACAACTCAAGCTCGCACTCCTGACCGCAGCCCTCGCCGGCTCGTCCATGGCCGCCATGGCCCAGGACAAGGCCACGCTGATCAAGCAGTTCATCGAGATCCAGCGCCCCGGTATCGAATCGCTGGCACGCGGCCTGATCGAGCAGTCGAGCGCCCCCATCGCGCAAGCCGGTTCGCAGTACCTGCAGACCCAGGTGCCCGAAGCCAAGCGCGAATCCGCCGCCAAGGCCGCTGACGCCGAATTGAAGAAGTACTTCGACGAGTCCTACCCGCTCGTGCGCGACAAGGCCGTGCAGATCGCTCCTGGCGCCCTCACGCCCATCCTCGAGCAGAACTTCAGCGAAGACGAACTCAAGCAACTGCTGGCCTGGATCAACTCGCCCCTGAGCAAGAAGTACCAGGAACTGAACCCGAAGATGCAGACCGCTCTGACGGAAAAGCTGGTGACCGAAACCCGCGCCACCATCGAACCCAAGATGCGCGCACTCGACACCAACGTCGCCAAGGCCCTCGGTGCTCCGACCGACGGTGCAGCAGCTCCCGCCAAGGCGCCCGCCGCCAAGGCACCCGCCAAGACAAAGTAAAGCATCGTGACCCAGCAGCAGACGCCGGCCGGCAAGCGCCCCTACAACTTTTCGGCCGGTCCGGCTGCCATGCCGGAGGCGGTGCTGCAACGCGCCGCTTCCGAGATGCTCGATTGGCAGGGCAGCGGCATGAGCGTGATGGAAATGAGCCATCGCGGCAAGGAATTCGGTGCCATCTGCACCCAGGCCGAAGCCGACATCCGCACGCTGCTGGCCATCCCCTCGCACTTTCACATCCTGTTCATGCAGGGTGGCGGCCTTGGCGAGAACGCCATCGTGCCGTTGAACCTGTCGCGCGGCGCTGCCGCCGACTTCGTTGTCACCGGCAGCTGGAGCGCCAAGTCGCACAAGGAAGCGCAGCGCTACTGCACGGCCCGTGTGGCCGCGAGCAACGCCGACAACCAGCACACGAAGCTGCCCGACCCTGCAAGCTGGCAACTGTCCGCCGATGCCTCGTACGTGCATGTGTGCAGCAACGAGACCATCAACGGCATCGAGTTCCAGCAACTCCCCGACCTGGCCGCGCTCGGCAGCAAGGCGCCGCTGGTCATCGATTTTTCTTCGCACGTGGCCTCGCGCAGCGTCGACTGGAGCCGCGTCGGCCTGGCCTTCGGCGGTGCCCAGAAGAACCTCGGTCCCGCCGGCCTGACCATCGTGGTCGTGCGCGACGACCTGCTGGGCCACGCCCTCGAGATCTGCCCGAGCGCGTTCAACTACAAGACCGTGGCCGACAACCACTCCATGTACAACACCCCGCCGACCTGGGGCATCTACATGGCGGGGCTCACGTTCCAGTGGCTGCTGCAGCAGACTGAAGGCCAACTCACCGGCATCGCCGCCATGGAGCAGCGCAATGTCGAGAAGGCCACGCTGCTCTACAGCTTCATCGACGGCTCCGACTTCTACGCCAACCGCATCGACGCAAGCTGCCGTTCGCGCATGAACGTGCCGTTCTTCCTGGCTGACGAAAGCCGCAACGAAGCCTTCCTGGCCGGTGCGCGCGAAGCCGGACTGCTCCAGCTCAAGGGCCACAAGTCGGTCGGCGGCATGCGCGCGAGCATCTACAACGCCATGCCGCTGGCAGGGGTGCAGGCCTTGGTGGCCTACATGAGAGAATTCGAGCGATCGCATGCGTAGGCGCATGCCCTGTTGCTCGCACCGATGACCGCCCCTGCCCCCACACCACCCACCTCCCCCGACAATTCCGAAAGCCTGGCCGATCTGCGCGTGCAGATCGACTCGCTCGACCAACGGCTTCTGAGCCTGCTCAATGAGCGCGCCCATGTGGCCGAGCTGGTCGGCGAGGTCAAGAAGCGCGAAGGCACGCCCTTCTTCCGCCCCGACCGCGTCGCCGCGGTCATCGACAAGATGCAAAGCAGCAATGGCGGTCCGCTCAAGGACCTCCATGTCGCAGCCATCTGGCGCGAGATCATGTCGGCCTGCCTGGCGCTTGAGTCGCCCCAACGCGTGGCCGTGCTCGGCCCCGAAGGCACCTTCTGCGAACAGGCCGCCATCGAGTACTTCGGCGGCGCCGCCGACCTAATCTACTGCGCCAGCTTCGACGAGGTGTTCCACGCCACCGCCGCAGGCAGCGCCCAGTACGGCGTGGTCGGCGTCGAGAACTCGACCGAAGGCGTGGTCACGCGCTCGCTCGACCTGTTCCTGCACTCGCCCACCCATGTCGTCGGCGAAGTCAGCCTGCTGGTACGTCATCACCTGATGCGCAGCAGCAACTCGCTCGAAGGCGTCGAGGCCGTGCTGGCCCACCCGCAGGCGCTGGCGCAGTGCCAGACCTGGCTGTCCAAGCACCTGCCCAACGCCGAGCGGCGCGCCGTGTCGAGCAACGCCGAAGGCGCGCGGCTCGCCGCCACCAACCCGGCCTGGGCTGCGCTGGCCGGCGAACGCGCCGCCACCCGCTTCGGCCTGCACATCGTGGCGCACGCCATCCAGGACGACTCGTACAACCGCACCCGCTTCTCGGTGATCTGCCTGCCGCAGACGCTGGCCATGCCGCCGGCCTCGGGCAAGGACTGTACGAGCCTGATCGTCTCGGTGCCGAACCGCCCCGGCGCGGTGCACGACCTGCTGGTGCCCCTGAAGGCCAACAACGTGTCGATGACACGCTTCGAGTCGCGTCCCGCGCGCACCGGCCAGTGGGAGTACTACTTCTACATCGACCTCGACGGCCACCCCTCGCAGCCCAATGTGGCCGCGGCGCTGGCCGAACTGCGCGGCCTCTGCGCCTTCTACAAGGTGCTCGGCGCCTACCCCATCAAAGCCTGAGCCGAACGGACCGACGCGATGTTCGAGCAACTGGGATTGATCGGCTGCGGCCTCATGGGCGGCTCCTTTGCGCTCGCGCTCAAGCGCGCGAAGCTGGTGAAACGCGTGGTCGGTTACAGCAAGTCGCCCTCCACCACCGAGCGGGCACGCCAGCTCGGCGTGATCGACGTGGCGGCGCCCTCGGCGCTGCTGGCGGTGTCGGGCGCCGACCTTGTGCTGCTGGCCGTGCCGGTCGCCGCCTCGGAAGCCACCTTCAAGGCCATCCGCCACGGCATCTCGGCCGACACGCTGGTGATGGACGTGGGCTCGACCAAGGGCGACGTGATCGAAGCCGCGCGCAACGGCCTGCAAAAGCAATTCGCGAGCTTCGTGCCAGCGCATCCGATCGCCGGCAAGGAAGTCTCGGGCATCGAGCATGCCGAAGCGTCGCTGTTCACCGGCCGCCAGGTCGTGCTGACACCGGTCAAGGCCACGCTGCGCTCGAACGTGCAGCGCGCCTCGCAGGTGTGGAGCGGCATCGGCGCCAACGTCGTCACCATGACGTACGAAGAGCACGACGCCGCCTTCGCCGCCGTGAGCCACCTGCCGCACCTGCTGGCCTTTGCGTACACCAACGCCCTCACCGGTCAGCCGCAAGGCGACCGCTTCCTGAGCCTCGCGGGCCCGGGCTTTCGCGATTTCTCGCGCATCGCCGCCAGCGACCCGGTCATGTGGCGCGACGTGCTGCTCGCCAATCGCGAGCAGGTGCTGCAGCAGTCGCAGGCCTTCCGCAAGGCGCTGGAAGACCTCGAAGCGCTGATGACCGCCGGCGATCTGCAGGGCCTGGAGCAATCCATCGCCGCCGCCAGCAAGGCGCGCGCCGCCTGGCGGCCGAATTCGAGCACTGACGCTCTGGCCCAGCAGGACAGCTGACATGTTCTCAACTGCCTTCCTCGACCTCCCGCCCCTCGTGGGCGCCGCCGGCACGGTCCGGCTGCCGGGCTCCAAGAGCATTTCCAACCGCGTGCTGCTGCTGGCCGCGCTCGCCAGCGGCACCACCACGATCCACGACCTGCTCGATTCCGACGACACGCGCGTGATGCTCGACGCCCTGCGCGCTCTGGGCTGCGGCATCGAGCCGGCCGACAGTTCGCTGCGCATCACGGGCCTGGGCGGCCAGTTGCCGCCGTCGCTGGGCGCAACGCTTCTGCCGCTGTTCCTTGGTAACGCCGGCACGGCGATGCGTCCGCTGACCGCGGCGCTGTCGCTGCTCGGCGGCGAGTTCGAACTCAGCGGCGTGCCGCGCATGCACGAGCGCCCGATCGGCGACCTGGTCGACGCGCTCACGCAGTTGGGCTGCCGCATCGACTACCTCGGCAACCCCGGCTACCCGCCGCTGCGCATCCACCCGGTGTCGCACGACGAACTGGCGCTCGGCGCACCGATCCGCGTGCGCGGCGACGTGTCGAGTCAATTCCTCACCGCCCTGTTGCTGGCCCTGCCGCTCGCCGCGGCCAACGACATCGTGATCGAGGTCGTCGGCGAGCTGATTTCCAAGCCCTACATCGAGATCACGCTGAACCTGCTGGCGCGCTTCGGCATCACGGTGCAGCGCGACGGCTGGGAGCGCTTCACCATTCCCGCCGGCAGCCGCTACAGCTCGCCGGGCGAGATCCACGTCGAGGCGGACGCCTCGTCTGCTAGCTATTTCATAGCATTAGGTGCCATAGCGACGGGCGTTGCTGGACAAAATGGCATCCGTATCGAAGGCGTAGGCGCCGATTCGATCCAGGGCGACATCCGCTTCATCGATGCCGCCGCGCAAATGGGCGCACTGGTCGACAGCGGCCCGAACTGGCTCGAAATCCGCCGCGGCGCCTGGCCCCTCAAGGCCATCGACCTCGACGCGAACCACATCCCCGATGCCGCCATGACG
This sequence comes from Variovorax sp. 54, assembly GCF_002754375.1. Lineage (NCBI taxonomy): Bacteria > Pseudomonadati > Pseudomonadota > Betaproteobacteria > Burkholderiales > Comamonadaceae > Variovorax > Variovorax sp. 54. The sequence goes on along the minus strand of NZ_PEFF01000001.1, from coordinate 5,261,521 downwards.
CTGGCCGTCATGGCGCTGTACGCCGACGGCCCCAGCACGCTGCGCAACATCGCGAGCTGGCGCGTGAAGGAAACCGACCGCATCGACGCCATGGCGAACGAGCTGCAAAAGCTCGGCGCGACGGTCGAGGCCGGCCCCGATTTCATCCGCGTCCACCCGCTGCCCGCCGCCGGCTGGCGGCCCGCCAGCATCCGCACCTATGACGACCACCGGGTCGCCATGTGCTTCTCGCTCGCGGCCTTCAATCCGGCCGGCGTGCCGGTGCGCATCCTCGAACCGCACTGCGTCGCCAAGACCTTCCCCGACTACTTCGAAACCCTGTTCTCGGTGGCCGAGGCTGCCGAGGTGCCCGTGATCTGCATCGACGGCCCGACCGCGTCGGGCAAAGGCACGCTGGCCGCCGAGGTGGCGCGCCTGCTGGGCTACCACTACCTCGATTCGGGCTCGCTCTACCGCGTGACCGGACTCGCCGCCCGCCGCGCCGGCCTGGAGGCCACGGCCGCCAACGAAGCGCAGATTGCCGCCCTCGCCGCCGCCCTGCCCCTGCAGTTCACCGAAGGCAAGGTGCTGCTGGCCGGAGAAGACGTGAGCGACGACATCCGCACCGAAGCCGCCGGCATGGACGCCTCGCGCGTCTCCGCGCTGCCGACCGTGCGCGAGGCGCTGCAAGACCTGCAACATCGCTTCCGGCGCCTGCCCGGCCTCGTGGCCGACGGGCGCGACATGGGCACCGTGATCTTCCCCGACGCGGCGCTCAAGGTATTCCTCACGGCGGGTGCCGCCCAGCGCGCCGAACGGCGGCATAAGCAGTTGATTTCAAAGGGTATTTCGACTACACTCGACAGTCTTCGCTCCGACTTGGAAGCACGTGACGCCCGGGACTCTTCCCGCAGCGTCGCCCCTCTGAAGCCGGCGCAGGACGCTCGCCACCTCGACAACTCCCAGCTGTCCATCGAACACTCGATCGACACGGTGTTGAACTGGTGGCAAGAAATTCAACCGTTCAAGTCCGCTTGAGCGGATTGAAGTGCAGCCTTTCAAGTCCGCTTGAAAGGCTTGCGTCTCCCGGGTGTTCCGGGTGGCGCCTACCGCTCCAGCAGGCTCCTTCCGCGCGACAGCGCACTGGCCTGCTGGTTGTTCAACCAACCGGGCTCATGCCCACAACCTAACCGCCGTCTACAGACCTACAGCAGCCGCACGCAATTTCGCAAGAGCGCCTGCCAACCCTGCCTGACGGAAGGAACCATAAATGTCTGAATCTTTTGCCGACCTATTCGAAGAGTCCCTGAAGCGTTCCGAAATGCGCAGCGGCGAGGTCATCACGGCCGAAGTCGTGCGCGTCGAACACAACCACGTCGTCGTCAACGCCGGTCTGAAGTCCGAAGCGTATGTGCCGATCGAAGAGTTCAAGAACGACAAGGGCGAACTCGAAGTCCAGGCCGGCGATTTCGTTTCCGTTGCCATCGGCAGCGTTGAAAACGGCTACGGCGACACCATCCTCTCGCGCGACACCGCCAAGCGTCTGGCTTCGTGGCTCGCCCTGGAGAAGGCCCTGGAATCGGGCGACTTCGTCACCGGCACCACCAGCGGCAAGGTCAAGGGCGGCCTCACGGTCCTGGTCAACGGCATCCGCGCATTCCTGCCGGGCTCGCTGATCGACACGCGTCCGATCAAGGACCTGACCCCGTACGAAAACAAGACCCTCGAATTCAAGGTCATCAAGCTCGATCGCAAGCGCAACAACGTCGTGCTGTCGCGCCGTGCCGTGGTCGAAGCCAGCATGGGCGAAGAGCGCGCCAAGCTGATGGAAACCCTGAAGGAAGGCGCTGTTGTCCGCGGCGTGGTCAAGAACATCACCGAATACGGTGCGTTCGTGGACCTCGGCGGCATCGACGGCCTGCTGCACATCACCGACATGGCATGGCGCCGTGTTCGCCACCCGAGCGAAGTCGTTCAGGCCGGCCAGGAAATCACCGCCAAGATCCTCAAGTTCGACACCGAAAAGAACCGTGTCTCGCTGGGTCTCAAGCAAATGGGTGACGACCCGTGGATGGGCGTTTCGCGCCGCTACCCGCAATCGACCCGCCTGTTCGGCAAGGTCACGAACATTGCCGACTACGGCGCGTTCGTCGAACTCGAACCCGGCATCGAAGGCCTGGTGCACGTCTCCGAAATGGACTGGACCAACAAGAACATCGCTCCGAACAAGATCGTCTCGCTGGGCGACGAAGTCGAAGTCATGGTCCTGGAAATCGACGAAGACAAGCGCCGCATCAGCCTGGGCATGAAGCAGTGCAAGGCCAACCCGTGGCAAGAGTTCGCTCAGAACACGAAGCGTGGCGACCGCGTCAAGGGCCCGATCAAGTCGATCACCGACTTCGGCGTGTTCGTGGGTCTGGCTGCCGGCATCGACGGCCTGGTGCACCTCTCGGACCTCTCGTGGAACGAAACCGGCGAAGCCGCCGTTCGCAACTACAAGAAGGGCCAGGAAGTCGAAGCGATCGTGCTGGCTGTCGACGTCGACCGCGAACGCATCTCGCTGGGCATCAAGCAGCTCGACAGCGATCCGTTCACCACGTTCACCACCGTGAACGACAAGGGCCAGATCGTGACCGGCAAGGTCAAGACCGTGGACGCCCGCGGCGCTGAAATCGACCTCGGCGAAGACATCATCGGCTACCTGCGTGCTTCAGAAATCTCGCGCGACCGCGTTGAAGATGCCCGCAACGTGCTCAAGGAAGGCGACGAAGTCACGGCCATCGTGGTGAATGTGGATCGCAAGACCCGCAACATCCAGCTGTCGATCAAGCAGAAGGACATGGTCGACGAACAAGGCGCCATGGCCAGCCTGAGCCAGCAGTCGGCACGCGAAAACGCGGGCACGACCAGCCTGGGCGCCCTGCTGCGCGCCAAGCTCGACAACAGCGACAACAAGTAAGCTGAGTCCGAAGACAGAGGCAGGCCCCCGGGGCCGCTCTGTCTTTTTTTTCGTCCACGTTTTTCGTTTATGTTTGGCCTATGACCCGCTCAGACCTCGTCGAAGAACTCGCCGCCCGTTTCGCGCAGCTCACGCATCGCGATGCCGAATACGCCGTCAAGACCATCCTGGACGCGATGAGCGACGCGCTGGTGCGCGGCCACCGCATCGAGATCCGTGGCTTCGGCAGCTTCTCGGTCAACCGCCGTCCGCCGCGCATCGGCCGCAACCCGCGTTCGGGCGAGAGCGTGCAGATCCCCGAGAAGCGCGTGCCGCACTTCAAGCCGGGCAAGGCGCTGCGCGAAGCCGTCGACGCGAAGACCGCCGAGCTCGATGCAGGCAAGGAAGCCGCCGGCCGCAAGGCCTGATGGCCGGGCTGCCCCGATGGCTGCAAACGTAGAATCGTCCCGCCAACGGGAACGCGCATGAAATACCTCCTGTGGCTGCTCAAGGCAGCCATTTTTTTTACGCTCTTCGCCTTCGCGCTGAACAACCAGCACGACGCGACCGTCTACTTCTTCTTCGGAACCCATTGGCGTGCGCCGCTGGTGCTCGTCGTGCTCGCGGCCTTTGCCGGCGGGCTCGTGGTCGGTGCGCTGGGCATGCTGCCCGGCTGGTGGAAGCACCGCGCCGCAGCAGCCCAAGTGCCTGCCGTTTCCGAAGCCCCCTCACCTGCGCCTCTGGCCACTGCGACCGCCTCCGCGGCCGTGCCGTCCATCTCGGCCACCGACCTTCCCGCCGTACGTCAACATGGACTTTGATCCCAGCTGGCTGCTGATCGGCCTGCCCGTCGCCTTCGTGCTGGGCTGGCTCGCATCGCGCTTCGACATCCGCCAGCTCAAGCTCGAGAACCGGCAGGCGCCCAAGGCCTACTTTCGCGGCCTGAACTTCCTGCTCAACGAGCAGCAGGACCAGGCCATCGACGCCTTCATCGAGGCCGTGCAGAACGACCCCGACACACAGGAGCTGCACTTTGCGCTCGGCAACCTGTTCCGCCGCCGCGGCGAGTACCAGCGCGCCGTGCGCGTGCACGAGCACCTGCTGGGCCGCGGCGACCTGACCCGTGTCGACCGCGAGCGCGCACAACACGCGCTGGCACAAGACTTCCTGCGTGCCGGCCTGCTCGACCGCGCCGAAGCCGCGCTGCAGAAGCTCGAAGGCACGCGCTACGAGAACGAGGCCCGGCTCGCGCTGCTGGCCATCTACGAACGCTCGCGCGAATGGGCGCAGGCCGCCGCCGTGGCGCAAAAACTCGACGAGTCCGACCAGGCCAGCTACAGCACGCGCCGCGCCCATCACCTGTGCGAGCAGGCCAACGAGCGCGTGGCGGCCGGCGACCTGACGGGCGCCGGCGACCTGCTCACGCAGGCCCGGGCCCTGGCACCGCAGGCACCGCGGCCGGCCATCGACACCGCCACCCTGCAGCTGCGCAACGGAGAAGCCGCCGCGGCCTTCGACACGCTCGAAGGGCTCAGCGACACGGCGCCACTGGCGCTGCCGCTCTACGCCGCGTCGCTGCAGAAGGCCGCCGTGGCCGCGCAACGCGAAGGCGAGGCGCTGGCGCTGCTGCAACGGCGCTACGCCGAATCGCCATCGATCGACGTGCTCGAAGCGATGATCGCGCTCGGCGGCACACCCGACGCCACGCCATCGGACGCGACCGACACGCCCACCGAAGCCCCCACGCCGCGCGACAGCTACATCGCCCACCTCGCGCACCAGCCCTCGCTGGTCGCCGCCTCGCGCTGGCTGGCCGGCGAACGCTTCGAGCACGAGCAGTTCCATCCGCAGGTGCAACGCGCGCTCGACCAGGCCACGCGTCCGCTCATGCGCTACCGCTGCGCGGCCTGCGGCTTCGAGGCGCACCAGTACTTCTGGCACTGCCCCGGCTGCCAGGCCTGGGACAGCTATCCACCGCGGCGCGTGGAAGAACTCTGACCACGGTTCTGAACAATCGTCACACGGGGCCCAGGGCCCCGTTTTCACGTCAACTGCCGTGCGCGCCCTCTCGTTGAGCCGAAGCCGATATTCCTGTCGGCTTAGCCATACCAACAATTGAAGAGGGAGTTTTCATCATGATCAAGAAAATCATCGCCACGCTCGCCATGTGCTTCGCGGCGGTCTCGTTCGCTGCCGTCGACGCCAACAAGGGCAGCGCCGCCGACCTCGACGGCCTCAAGGGCGTCGGCCCTTCGCTGTCCAAGCGCATCCTCGATGCCCGCAAGGAGGCCGAGTTCAAGGACTGGCCCGACCTCATGCAGCGCGTGAAGGGCGTGAAGGAAAAGAGCGCGGCCAAGCTGTCGGCCGAAGGCCTGACGGTCAACGGCCAGAGCTTCAACGGTGCGGCGGCGCCGGCCAAGGCAGGCAAGGCCGCCAAGCAATGACGCAAACCTGAAGCGCCCGTCGCCGCCCGCGAAGCGGCGACGCTCTCGAAGAAACCGCCCCGAGGCGGTTTTTTTTCGCCCGTCCCCCGTCCTGCCGCCTCACTTCGGCAACCGACGCTGCTCCGCCTCGGTCAATCGCGCGCGCTGGGCCGGGCTCAGGGCACCCTGCCCCAGCACCTGGAAGGCGCTGTCGGGGTCGTAACGCGCGCTGCGCTGCACAGCGCCGGCGGGCTCGGTGGCCGCGCCAGCACCGCCCGTGCGCTCCGCGGGCAACGGCTCATTGCCGAAGCCAAGCACGCGCACGCTGAAGACCGACGGCAAGGCCTGGCGCTGGGCCGCGCGTTCGCGCTGCATCACGTCCTGCGCCGCGGACGCGGCCTGCGAAGCCGCCGCGCTGGCGTTCGTCAGCGCGCCAATGTTCACCGACGCAATCACCGGCAGCCCCTTGGTCTCGCCCTTCACCTGGATGTTGTCGGCGTTCAGCACCTGCAGCGCCGCGATGTTCAGGTTGCCCGCCACGCGCAGGCCCGCATCGCCGGCGTTGACCGTTCCGCGCGGCGCCACGAGGTCGACGTCGCCATCGCCCACGGTGCCGATGCCGCTGCCGCTCATGTCGGACTTCTCGCGCACGATGGTGTTGCCGTCCAGGTCGGTCAGCACCTCGGGCGCCGAAGGCACCCGCACAGTCTTCGAGCCGCGCCCCGCATCGATGTCGCCCTTGCTTGACCAGATGATCTGGTCGCTGCCTTCGCGCGTCGCTTCCGGCACGAAGGAAAGAATGCGCGACTGGTTCACGGTCACGTCGTTCCTGGCAAACACGTTGATGTGGCCCGAGGCCAGCGTCACCAGGCCGTAGCCGGCCGGCACGCTCGCGCCCAGTGCCGCCACCTGCAGCCCGCCGCCGGGTGTCAGCACGTTGATGTCACCGCCCGCCATGGTGCGCAGCATCATCGCGTTGGCCGCCACGTCGCCCTTCCAGCCGTCGCCGGGGAACAGGGTTTCGATGGCCGCGTAGCCGCGGTTGTAGCCGCCGTTGCGCGGCAGGCCGCCGCTGCCCGGCTCGCCCTGGTCGCGCCCGGCTTCGCGCAGTTCCAGCAGGTAGACCTGCCGCAGGAACTGCTGCCGGGCAAACTGCGGCAGCGCCTGGAAGCGCGTCCATGCATCGAGCGGCGCCAGCGTCTCGCCGGTCATGTCCTTCATGTACGACACCAGGCCGCGACGCACGTTCTTCTCGCGGCCGTCACGTGTTTCGAGCAGGTCGCTGAGGTAGATCGGCAGCACGCGCCCATCGGCGCCCGCAGCCTTCAGGTGATCGGGCATCGACGCCACACGCGCCGGGTCCAGGTAGGCGCTCTCGAACGCTTCGTAGCTCGGCGCCTGGTTCACGCCCGCCATCACGGTGATCGCGGCGCCGCGCTCGGGCAACCCATGGATCTGCGTCCTGTCGACCGGTCGGTTGTTGGCGTCGTACTCCTGGTTGCCCAGGGTCTGGATCTTCAGCCGGTCCGCATAGACATCGCGCCCCGCGGACAGCACGAGCGAGCCGGGCCCCTGCACCGTGATCACCCCCACTTCGGGGGCATTCCATATCGCCCGCACCGGCGACACCGCGAGGATGTCGTTGCCGGCCTCGAGCAGCGTCACGTCGCTCGCGCGCAGGTTGCGCGCATCGAGCCGCATGCCGCGGATGTCGCGGCCCGCACGCAGCCAGAGCTGCTCGCTGGCCGTCATGTCGAGCCCGAGGATCGAGCCCCCGGCCGCGTAGATACGGCTCGGCACCAGGTCATTCACCAGCGCCAGCACATCGGGGTTGCCGAGGGTGTACGGGAACGCGGGCAACGCGCCGCTGGCCCGGTTCTCCAGCAGCGAAGGCATGTTCACCTGGAACGGGAACCCGTCGCCACCGGCCGGCATGGAGGGCGAGGGAATCATCGCGGGCGTCGCACGCGCCATGAAGATGCCGGCGAACGGCTCGCTGCGCGTGGTTTCGTCGACCACCGTGTAGTTGCGCGTGTTGAAGCGCACGTCGCTGCCGGCAATCAGCCGCAGGTCCGTCGTCTTGCCGGGCATGACGAACATCGGCCCCTGGATTTCCAGCCCGCCATTCAGCGCCGCGGCCTGCGTGCGCGCCGGGTAGAGGTTGCCGCCGTGGCCGTTCAGGTTGTTGTCTCTCTCGCCGCTCGAACGCAGCGACACATCGCGGAACAGAAACTCGGCCTGGTTGACCAGCGTGATGTTGCCGCCGGTGGAGACCAGCCGCACGGCGGTGCGGTCGGTGTAGCCGCTCATATAGGCGCCGTAGTCGGTCCTGGGATGGGAGCCGGTGCCGTCGTCGCCATAGCGCACCATCAGCGGATCGATCACCGTCTGCAACACCAGGTCGCCGGCGGTGCGCAGCCGCAGCGTCGCGTCGCCCACGGCCAGCAACGGCGCGACGGGCAGCACGGTGACGCTCTGGTCCGGCTCGCCCTTGTTGCGCCACACCGTCACCTGATGGCCGATGGTCGTCTCGCCGGCGCGCAGGTCGCCGTGGCCGCGCGCCACGTAGTACTGGCCGCCGCGAATGGCGCCCACGGCGTCGACCTCCATGGCGCCGCCGTTGCGCACTTCCATGGTCATCGCCTCAGTGCCGGTTCTGCCGCCGCGCATGCGCATGTGGGTCGGCAGTGCGACGACGAGGTTGGTCAGGTCGCCGCCGGCGTTCACCTTGACGTTGCCGCCGCCCAGTGCACCCACACCCTGCTGGAAGGCGCCGTAGTTGATCCACCAGCTCGATTGCTCGGGCGGCATCAGCACATAGCCGCTCTCGGGCGGGGGCAGGCGCTCGTTGGTCTCGTACGCGCCGAAGTAGCGGTCGAAGTTGAGGTTGCCCTGGCGGTTGAGCCACTCGGTGAACCGCTGGCCCGAAGGCTGTGCCTCGATGCTGCCCTGCGCGGCGATGTCCAGGTTGCCGCCCTCGATGCCGTAGCTGGCGTTCGGGTTGGCGGTGCTGAAGTCGCTCCACGTGGTGGTGTCCTTGCGGCCCGCCGTGTAGATCACCGATGCCTTGTGCGCCAGCGTCAGATTGCGGCCCGCGCGAACTTCCAGGTCGCCGGTGCCGGTGCGGATCAGCTTGCCCGCGCCGTTGTCGGGCTTGGGGTCGTCCTCGCTGGGGACCGCCGTGTTGGCCGTGCCGACGATGACCGAGCCGCTTCCCGCGCCTTGCGCCGCCAAGGGCTTGAGCGCCAGCGTGTGGGCCGACGTCAGGTCGGCGCCCGCGACGAGCCGCAGGTTCCACGACGCACCTTGCTGCAACCGGCCTGTGCGGTCCGCCGCATCGAAGCCGTCGCTCAGGTGGCCGTTGACCCGCAGGTTGCCGCCGGCACGCAGGGTCAGCGAGCCTTCGCGCGCGCCTGCGAAATCGGTGAACAGGTTCCAGTCGCTGTTCAGCGCGATGTCGCCGGCGCTGCGGATGTCGATGCCGGGCATCACGGCCAGGCCGGTGCCCAGGCGGTTGGCCACCGCGCCCGACGCGCCGGCAAACCGGTGGGCGTGGGCCATGGCATCGGCCTTGACCGATTCGACCGTGCGGCCGTCGTAGTCGGCCAGGTCGTAGCTGCTGACGCCTTCGAGCACCGCCGACCGGGCGCCATGAATGGCCGCCTGGAGCGCGGAGACCTCGATCTCGTCGTGACCCGCTGTCTGCCGCGCGCGCAAGCGCACCTTGCCGCCTTCGTTGCCGGACACGTCGATCGAGCCGCCCTGCAGGTTCAGCGTGCCGCCGGCCGCTTCGAGCGTCACACGGCCGCTGCCCAGCTCGCCGGTGGCGCCCGCCAGCAGTTGCGCGCCCGGCCGCATCGCCACGCCGTTGCCGCCGGTGATGCGAATCGCACCGCCGTACGCAGAGCGCGCATCGACGACGCCGGTGATGTCGACACGGCCCCGGTCGGCGGTGAGGCCGAAGTCTTCGACCAGGGTGCTGCCGCCGAGCACCACGTCGCCCTGGCGGATGCGGAACTGCCGCGAGCGATTGAGGCCCGCGTCGTTCAGGCGCTGGCTGAAGCCGGCGAAATCGGGCAAGGCCTCGATGTCGAGCGCAAAGCTGCCGGCATTGCCGCCCGCGCCGGCCTGCGCCGCAATGGCGCCGTCGAGCACCACGGTGCCGCCGTTCGCGGCGGCAAGGCTCAAGGTGCCTGCGTTGCCGCCGTCCTTGTGGGCCGCCAGGTTCAGACGGCTTCCCGCACCCAGCCGGACATCGCCGCCCACGGCGGACAGGTGGATGCGCCCCGCGTCGGCGAATTCGGCCACATCGAAGAACTGCTTGGCGAAACCGCCGACGTCGACTTGCGCGCCTTCCGTCAGGACCAGATGCCCCGCCGTGGCCGTCATGTCGATGCTGCCGCCGAGGGCTGCCGCGCGGCCGCCGAAGCGGATGTTGCCGCCGCTCAGGGACAGGCGCGAACCCAGGCTGTCCTGCAGGTTGTTCTGCGCACCCGCATCGCTGGCCGGCAGCGCAACGACCTGCAGCGCACCGCGGGTCACGATGGACTGCGCCGCGCCGTTGCGGCCCGTGAGCAGCGGCGTCTGCAGCGTGAGTGCGGCGCTGCCGGCGTCGATGCCGCCCGCGCCCTCGCCGACGATCCGGTTCCGGCCGCCCAGCACCACGGCACCGAAGCCTTCGAAGCGCTTCTGGCCCGCGCCCAGCACCAGCGTGCCGGCGTCGAGCGTGAAGCTGCCACTGCCACTGCCACTGCCACCGCCGCTGCCCGCCGGCGGTGGTGCAGCCACGTACCCGCCGCTGTTGATGAGCGAGATGGCCTCGCCCTGGATGCGCACGTCGCCCTGCCCTGTGAACACCGCGCCGTCGAAGGTCAGTGCGGCCAGGCCGGCCGCGCCCAGGTCGAGCGAGTTGTAGAAGTCCAGGCTGGAGTAGCTGCGCAAGGTCAGGCGCTGCGAGTGGGCCAGCTGGGCCAGCGAGGCCGCGTTGAGCACCATGCCTTCGGTGCCGCCACCGAAGCCGATGCGTCCCGCGGCGACCGAGATGTCGGTGCCCGATATCTGCGCCGAGCCCGCGAGCTCCGTCGTGCGGGTGGCGTCGATCAGCAGGGCCGCGCCGCCGCCGACGAATGCATCGGCCCCGATGCGGACCAGTCCGCGCGTGGTGTCCACGTTCTCGCGCACGACCCGGACCGCATCGCCGTTGGCCACGCGAACCAGCGCGCCCCAATCCTTCGAAGGCGCGATGAGAACGTCGTCGGCGGCATCGATGGCATCGATCACGCCGTCGCGGTTGTCGTCCAGGATGCCGTCCGGGTCCTTGTAGACCGCCGCAACGCGAGGCTTCATGACCAGGCTGCCGGCGCCCAGGCTGCCGGCGCCCCGTGCGCGGACCACGCTGCCGCCTTCGATGGCAACCTGCTCGCTGGCCGCCAGGATGATCTCGGGCCCGAACAGCTCGGAGCCCGCGTCGTTGCGCACGACGATGTCGGTGGCCGTCACGTCCAGACTCAGGCCCAGCGGATCGCCCTTGCGCTTGCCGCCCACCAGCAGGCTGCCGGCGCCGAAGTTGGCGAGCCCCTGCGCGTCGATGACCAGGTAGCCGTCGGCCTGGAGGCCGGCCGCATCATGGCCGGCGCCGACGATGGCGATCTTCTTGCCCGCAATGTCGACCAGCCCACCGCGCCCGCCCACGTCGGGCGCCGAGCGCAAGGTGCCGCCGAGCGTCAGCCGCTGGCCGGCATCGAAGACGACCGCGCCGCCGTCGCGCGGCAGGCGCGGCGTGACGATGTTCTTCCCGGTCTGGCGGTACTGCGTGAGCTTGAAGGCCTCCGACGAGAAGAAGTCGTTGGCGAATGCCTCGTTGTACTGGGTGTAGCGGCGCAGCGTGTTGCCCGACATCACGCGCCAGGTCGAAGGCATCGCGTCCCTCGCGTTGTCCAGGCTGTTGCCGCCCCTGCCCTGCATGACGAGGCTGCCGTCGGGGCCGGTCGCCGCCGATGCGGCGGTGGCTGTGCCAGCCCAGGGTGCACCGGTGGCCTGCACGGCGAAGGCCCCCGGCAGCAAGGCGTAGCGCGCGGGCAGCAGCGCATACCAGCCTGCCGCCAGGCCCGGTCCGCCCGCCAGCCAGACGCGTTGGCCGGCATTCGCGCCGCCTGCCGGCGCCGCGGCCTGCGGGCCGGGGAGGATGGCGTACATGCCGGGCATCGCCAGCACATCGTGCGAGCCGCCGGGGCCGGGCACGAACTCCCATGCAGACAGATCGCCGCCGCCGGCAATATCGACCACGGCGCCCTTGGCCAGGTCGACGCTGGGCGACTTCATCGTGATCCGCTTTTCCGGCGGCGCGGTGAGCGACCCCGACGACAGACCGCTGCCGTCGCCGGCCTTGGCCGGGTCGAGCCAATGTTCGTTGTTGGACAGCGTGCCGTAGGGCACCGTCACGCCTGCACCCGACACCGACGTCAGGCTGCCGGTGCCCAGCGTCAAGCGTTCGCCCGCATTCAATTCGATCTGGCCCAGCGGTGCGTGCAGCACGCCGTTCTGCGCGATCACCGGCGCCTCCAGCCGCAGCGTGCCGCCTGCGGAAAGCGGCGTCGGCGCGCCTGCATCGCCCAGGCGCTCGACAGTGATCGCATCGCCCGCGCGCACCACGGCGGTCATGGCCGTGGTGGGAGAAACCTGGCCGGCCTTCAGCACCAGTTGGCCGTCGACGTCCAGGTTGACCTGCAGCTTCGTGTCCGGGTTGATCTGCACCGGCAACGCGCCGCCCAGGCGGATCTGGTCCGCCTGCATCACCGTGCGGCCGAAGCCCGCGATGCGCACGCTGCCTGCCGATGCGACGTTGGTCTCGGGATCGGTCTCGACGTCAATGAGCGAGCCGCTCAACAACAACTGGCCGGCAGCGTTGCCGGCGGTGGCACTTGCAGACGGCGGCAGCGACGTGCCCGGAAGCGCCGTCAGCACGATGTGCGGCGCCTGCAAGACCGAGCTGGTGCCCGCATGCCCGACGATGCTGCCCTGCAGCCGGATGGAGCGGCCCGCGGAAATCTGCGCGTCGTCCAGCCGGATCGCGCCTCGCGACGAATTGACGAGCGCCAGCTCGGAGAAGCCGCCCTCCTTGAAGGCCTGCGGGCGAACGGTCAGTGCATGACGCTGGCCGGGCTTCTGAAGCAGGTCGCGCAGCAGGTCCGAAGAGAACACGTTGTCGCGGAACAGGTCGAGCACTTCCGGCGTCAGGCCGAAGCGGGCCGGATCGAGCGGCACCGTTCCGGGCGCCGGCACGGCCATCGTGTCCGACAGCACCAGCTCCTTGATGTCGTCCAGGTGCGCGACCAGCGACGAAGGAATGACCACCGGCGTGCCCGGGGGTGCGCCGATGGCCGGGCCCCAGTCGATGTCCAGCGCTTCCTTCCAGTCGCTGTTGTCGCAGACGCCGTTGCCGGGCAGACCGTTGCAATCCGGGTCCAGCCCCTTCAGCACCTGCTTCAACTGCTCCAGCGGCGAGCCGCCCGCGGGCGTCGGTGCCGACATGTCGAAGCGGATGCGTCCGCCGATGGCCCCCGGCCCGCCGGCCTTGCCGGTGAGCGTGCCTTCGACCAGGCCCTTGCCGCTGATGCGGATCAGGCCGCCGTTGCTGTCGAGCGTGACCGCCTGCGCGGTCTTCGGGCCCCACGGACTCGCAGGCACGCCGTCGATGTCGCCGGTGGCGCCCGACACGTCGATCAGCGAGCCGCGTTCGAGCGACAGGTTCACGCCGCGCACATCCACCGTGCCGCCGTCGCGCACCTCTCCGGTACGGCGCCCCTTGGCGTCGCGATGGATCAGCGGCACGCCGCGCGCCAGCAGCTCGCCGCCCCGCTCGAGCACCACGTCCGCCGCTGCCAGCTCGATGCGGCCCGCCGGCGCGTCGAGCCGGCCGCTCACCAGCACCTTACCTGCTTCCCCGTCCGAGTTGAGCGACAGCGTGCCGCCGGTGTCGGTGCGCACCACCGCGCCGCGCTCGACATGAATCAGCCCTCCCAACGTGCCCAGCGACAGCGATGCGGGCCGGCGCGCCGCGCGCTCTTCGGGACGCAACACGGCCACAGGCGCCAGGTCGGCCAGTCGCTCGCCGGTGGCCACTTCGCGCCACGCGAAGGAGCTCAGGTCGAGGCTCGATGCGCGCGGTGCCACTTCCACACCTTCGGGCACCACGATGCCACCCTCGCCACGCACCGACACGGACACCTTGCCGAAACCACGCTCGCCGAACAGCGACGCCGGCAGCAGCACGGTGGCCGGGTCGATGGCCGCGCCGCCGATCTGTACCGACGAGGCGCTCTCCAGAAAAAGGCTGCCCGCCGAGCCGGCCGCATGGGCACGCAGGTTCAGCGAGGCCAGGTCGGTCTTGGGCGTGATGCCGATCAGCTTCACCGAACCGGCATCGCCCACGCGCATCGACGGCAACCCGTTCTTGCCCGTGTCGACGCGGCCTCCGCCGGAGACGTCGAGCACCGAATCCGCGTGCGCCTGGATGTCGCTCACGCTCAGGCTGATGGCGCCGCCGTCCATGGCCCATGCCGCAGGCATTCCGCCGTCGCGCCAGGTGTTGATCCACTGGCCGCTCGTGTCGAGGCGGGCGCCCGCCCCCAGCTGCAACCGGCCGTTGAACGCATCGAGCGCGATGGAACCGCCGGCCGCGCGGATCGATCCGTCGACACGGATGTTGCCGGTCGAACCGTCGCTCCCGGAAACGCGCAGCGACGCGCCGGGCGACAGCTGGAGGCTCGCACCCTGCGCGAGTTCGAAGTCGCCGCGGATGATGTTGAAGACGATCTCGCCCATGCCCGAGCGGCTGAGCATGTCGTCCGACAGGAAGCTCAGCTTGCGGGACTTGCGCAGCGCCGGGTCCGGGTCGAGCGGCACATAGAAATCATCCGCCAGCGCCGTGCCCGCATTGAAGCCCTCGGCCAGTCGCTTGGGGGCGTGGCTGACAACGATGGTGCCCGGCGACCACGGCCGGTCTTCCGTGCTGCCGCCGCCCAGCTCCAGCCGTCCGCCGGTGCCCCGCGTCGGATTCTTCTGCTGCCGTTCACCGACGACCGCCTCGCCCAGGAAATCGCCTTCGAGCACCATCGCATCGCCCGCGAAAACCTGCACGCTGCCGGCCTTGCGCCCTTCGGTGTAGCCGGCTTCCAGCCGGTCGCCGCCGATCAGCGGATGGCGCCACGAATCCTTGACGCCCCAGCGCTTGTGCTCGCTCGTGAACTCGCCGGCGATGCCGACGTAGGCCATGTCGGGCATGGCCTTGTGCATCGCGTACACACGGCCATCCGCGCCCATCAGCTTGGTCGCGGTATTCATGCCGTCGGTGTAGCGCACCGAGCCGCCCGAGACGTCGAGCACCGAGCCCGCGCGCGTGATGACGGAGCCGCCCGCGCGCAGCGTGATCGCGCCGGCATTGGCCGACAGTTCGCTCAGGTCGGTCTTGCCGACGCCGACCCAGCCGGCCACGTCGGCCAGCGGCGTGCCCACCCACTCGCCGGGCATGTAGGCCATCTGGCCGTCGGCGCCCTTGCGCTCGACCCACTTCACGCCGGCCATCGGGCCCTGCGCGAACACACCGCTGACGCGCCGATCGACCACGAGCTTCTTGCCGCGCAGCCACGAATCGAGCTGCAGCGGTGAATCGCGCAACTCGTTGATGCGCATGTCGGCCTCGATGAAGTTGCGCGCCATGTCCACGCGGATGTCGCGCAGCCCCGCCACGCTCAGGAAAGCGCCGCCGTCGATGTAGATGCGGCTTGCGTCGCCCAGGCTGCCGGGCTTGCGCCAGGCTTGCTGCGTGAACACCGGGTTGACCGCCGACTCCAGGTTGATCGCACCGGAAGGCACCAGCACGCCGGCGCGTGGCTTGATGTCGATCAACTGTCCGTACAGGCCCACGCGGCCCGGCTGGTAGCGCGTGGCCAGCGCGCTCGCTTCGATCTCGCTCCTGTCCGTGGTGTCCGGAAGAATCTGCGTCACGCTGCCCTCACCCAACGTCAGCGTGCCGGCGGCCCAGTTGAGCAGATCGTTGTTGTCGGCAGAGTAGTAGTGGGTGCCCTGGCTCCAGGCGCGCAACAGAATGGAACCGCTGCGGTTGTTCAGCGCCGTGTTGGACAGCAGCACGCCGTTCTGGCGCACGTCCCGCGCCTGCAGGGTGATGTTGCCGCGGTCGGATTGCACCATGCCGCTGTTGACCACCTCGTAGCCCACCGCCTTGGCCCGCGCGAGCATTTCCGGCATGACCACGTCGCGCAGGCCGGCAACGAACTGCACGTCGGCATTGGCCTGCTCCAGGCCCAGCGCTTTCACTATGTGGCCGCCCTGGAAGGCCCAGCCCGGCACGGCCGATGCGGCCACGTCCAGGCCGCGAACACCCATCGGGCTGTCCGGCCGGCTCGCGTTCAGGTAGACGTTTTCACCGGCGGCAAGAATCACCTGCCCATCGGGCGCGGAAAGGCGGCCGGCGTTGTTCACCTTGGGAGCGAACAGCATGATCTTGCCGCCGCTGGCCACGCCCAGTTGCGCACCCGCCGCCACCTTCACCTCGCCGGGCGGCGCGCCGGGAACGAAGCGATCCACCTTGCCCAGTTGGTCCGGCGTGGTGCCGTTGCCCGGCACATAGCCGGCTGCGCCATACACGGATGGCTTCATGTCCGTGAACTCGCCGAACTGCGGAATGGCGAAGTCGTTGCCCAGGTTCGACATCAACTGCGGGTTGTTGATGCCCAGGTTGAACTGCTTGTCCGACAGCGCCAGGCTCGACGCCACCAGCGTGCGCGTGTTCACCTGGCTGCTGCCGGTGAAGACGATGCCGTTGCGGTTGACCAGGTACACCGCGCCGTCGGCCTTGATCTGCCCCGCGATCTGGCTGGGCCTGCCGCTCGGGTCGTTGATGCGGTTCAACGCGATCCACCCGTTGGTGCCGTCCGGCTTCGCGCCGCCCTTCTGGTCGAACTGCACCGTGGTGTTCTTGCCCACGTTGAAACTCTCCCAGTTCAGGATCGCCTTGTCGGCGGTCTGTTCGATGCCCACCACCGTGCGGCCACCGGTCGCCGCCTGCACCGGCGCCTTCGCGTTGAGCCAGCCGGCCGTCAGGCTGTGGGTGTCGACCTTCAGGCCGCCATCGGCAAGCCCTTCCGGAATACCCGCAGCACCGCCGAGGGCCGCCAGCCGCGCGGCTTCCTGGGCCGCCTGCTGCGCCGCGATGCCGCGGGCCGCGAGGTTGAGGTTGTCGATCGAGCGCTGCGCCTGCGCGCTGTCGCGCTGCTGCGAGCCCATCGGCTGGGTGAGGCTCGACGCAGGCATGCCGTTGGGCAGCCGGCCGGTGGCCAGGGCCGAGTTCTGCACCACGTTCTTGGCACCGAACCAGGCCGCGCCGAGGGCCTGCTGCGCCGGCGCGCCGTCCATTGCGCCGCCGGCCGCCAGCATCACCGCCAGCGCACGCGCCAGTGGCCTGAGGCGCCACCTGTCGGCATCGTTGCGCAAGGCGTGCGCCGCCCGCGCACGGCGGGTGGATGCTGGCTTCATCGGGGCAGGATGCAGGGTCGACATGACAGATTTCTTTCGATGGCGGTTCGGGCGTGCGACAGGAGGCGACGACCGACGCACGTGCGCCCGGTCGCTCTGCCTTAGACGGATGCCGGCCTCGAAAGCTGTACGGAAATCTGCGGAATCTGCGCGAAGGAACCCGCTCGCTCCGGAGGGCTTCACGCGGCAACGCGCAGTCGCCCGATCCCGGCGTCCCCCCAAGCGCAAGCCCGAATCAGCTCAACAGCACGATCGCACCCGGCAACGCGGTGGCATCGAGCCGGAACAACCTCTGGATCTGCGCAATGGCCTTGTCCAGATCGCCGATGTGAAACCTGCCGCTCACCGGCCTGTCGCCCAGCGCGCGGGCCAACAGCACCACGCGGCCCGGCCGGTAGCGGTTGATCTCGGCCACCACCTGCGTCAGCGCGGTCTTGCGAAAGCTCAGGATGCCTTCGCGCCACGGCGACAGTTCGGCCGCGTCGATCCGTCGCACCGGCCCCAGGGCAAGCCGGTCGTACACCACTTGCTGCGACGGCATCAGCGCGACCTCGCTGCCGCCAATGGCCACGCGGACCTGGCCTTCGATGCACGTGACGCAGGTGCCTTCGGCCAGGCGCCGCACCTCGAAGCGCGCATCCGTCGCCGACACACGGCCGTCACCGGCCATCACGGTGAAGGGCTGCGCCGCGCGCGAGGCATCGACCGACACCTCGCCATCGACGAGGTCGATGCCCTGCGGCTGGCCATTGGCCGCGCGCACGCCGAGGCTGCTGCGCGTGTTCATCTCGACGGTGACCGAGGGCGTCAGCGCGAGCTTGCGCTGCTCGCCGACACCCGTGCGAAAGTCCGCCTGCAGCGCCTGCACCGAAGGCCACAGGCCCAGGGGCGGCCGCACGAGCGCCACGCCGACGACCGCCACCGACGCCGCCACGGCACCGCCAAGGAACATGCGTCGCGGCAACGGCCGGGCCGCCGTGTTGCCCGGGGCGCGCAAACGCGCGAGTTCGGGGTCGGCATGGCCAGCCAGGGCCGCGGCGGACAGCAGCTCGCGCCACTGCCGGTGCGCCTTCTGGAACGCCTGTGCGTGAGCTTCGCTGAGGCCGCACCAGTGTTTCAGCGCACGCGCATCGCGCGGCCGCGCGGCGCCCGACGCCAGGCGACGCACCCAGGCCTGCGCCTGCGCGTCGAGTGCATCGGGGGCCTGCCGTTGCTGCTGCGGGCCCGGGTGGTGCGGCGCGGTCATCGACACAACGGGCCGCTCCGGGACCGGGACATCGACGACAACACAATCACGCAGCAGCAAAAGCAGCACATCTTCATCAGACGGTTCTCGACCACCATTCCTGCACACCGGGCGCTCTTCACGTGTTTCATCGCATGCGCTCCACCACGTGGTCGTGCGCGCGCCGCAGTTCGCGGTCGACCAGGCTCACCGACACGCCCAGGCGTCGCGCGACTTCCTGGCGGGGCATCTCATCGACCCGGATCAGGATCAGGATGTGGCGCCGACGCGGCGGCATCTCGTCGATCACGGCCGCCAGCCGCTGGGCTTCGGAGCGCGCCTCGGCCGTTTGCGCGGGGCCAGGCGCGGGATCGGAGAGGCTCTCGAACACCTGCTCGACCTCGGTGCCATTGAGAAAGCGGCTCTCGGACCGCAGGCGGTCGAGCGCCGCGTTGGTCGCCATCCGCATCAGGTAGCTCAGCGGGTACTGCACGGGGCCGCTGGTTTCCGCCCCGCCCTCGAGCCGCACCCAGGTGTCCTGCAGCGCATCGCCCGCCAGGTCGGCGTTGCCGAGCTGAAGCGTCAGCCGGCGCTTCAGGTCCTCATAGCGGCGCAGCATGAAGTCGCGCAGCCCTCCCAGCCCGATGTCGCTCATGGGCTGAAGAAAATGTGCAGGGCCTGCGAGCGCACGCGACTCACAGGCGCTCGCAATCGCGGCCGGCAGCCGAAGCCTTGGGCACGATCAACATGACGAAAGGCTGCGCCGGCCGGCCCGGGGCAAGGCCGGTTCGAACCTCCCGCAAGGCCTGCAGAATCGCGTCGTCGCGGGCCGGGTCGCCGGTGGGGTCGAGCAGCACCGGCCGCTCGATGCGCCCTTCGCCGTCGACATGAAAGCTCACGGCCACGCGGTAGTTGCCGGGCGCGATGCGCGCGTCGCGACAAAACACCTCGCGCATGCGCGACTGGAGCAGGCCCTCGTACACCGGGTCGCGCGGCAGCGGCGCAGCGGCCGCGGTGGCGTCATTGGCCGCGCCGGGTTCAAGAACGAAGGCATCGGCCGCCGTGTACTGCACCGACAGGTGCGCGGCATCGACGAGCAGGCGCAGCGCGGCGTCGGGCGTGTACCAGCCCTGCACAGCGACAGACTGCGCATGGCCGATCGAGTCGGCGCCGTAGAACGCGGACCATCCCGTCACCGCGCCATGGGCGTCGAGCGCGGCCTGCAGCGGCTGGGCGGGAATGTCGAAATGAATGCGCACGTGGCGCGGCGCCGGCGGCGCCGGCCGCGCCGGCACGTCGATGCGGGCCGGTGGAGCAGCCTGCGCACTCGGACTCGCCAGGGCCATGGTCATGCCAAGCACCAGTGCAAATGCACCGGCGCGCGGGACCGTTGTTGCCATAGGCGGGTGGGGTTCATGCAATGCGGATCGACTCGCCGCACGAAGGTGCGGCCCGGATCGCTGCGCATGCTATCGATGCCATTTGACGGAACGGTGACGGGCCACACCCCGCCTTCGTCCGGCCGGATGGCAGGGAAATGCCTCAGAAAGTGGCCCGGAATTTGCACGTATGCTTCCTTTCGTTCTGCTTTCACTACATTCCGGAGTGCGTTCATGAATCACAAGTTCGGCATGGCCCTGGCGGGCCTCACCTTCGGCGCCGCCGCCTTCGCGCAAACCAAGTGGGACCTTCCCACCGCCTACCCGACGACCAACTTCCACACGGAGAACATCACGCAGTTCGCGAGCGATGTGGACAAGGGCAGCGGCGGCAAGCTCAAGATCACGGTGCATGCCAACGCGTCGCTGTTCAAGGCGCCCGAGATCAAGCGTGCGGTGCAGGGCGGCCAGGCGCAGCTCGGCGAGATCCTGCTGGTGAACTACCAGAACGAATGGCAGATGTTCGGCGCCGACGGCATCCCCTTCCTGGCCGACAGCTACGACGCCGCCTGGAAGCTCTACCAGGCTCAGAAGCCGGCGCTCGAGAAGAAGCTGGGCGAACAGGGCATCCAGCTGCTCTACGCGGTGGCATGGCCGCCGCAGGGCATCTTCGTGAAGAAGGAGATCGCCTCGGCCGCCGACCTGAAGGGCGTGAAGTGGCGCGCCTACAGCCCCGCCACCGCGCGCATCGGCGAACTCGTGGGCGCGCAACCGGTCACCGTGCAGCAGGCCGAGCTGTCGCAGGCCATGGCCACGGGCGTGATCGAGTCGTACATGTCCTCGGGCTCCACCGGCTACGACACCAAGACCTACGAGTACATCAAGAACTTCTACGACACCCAGGCCTGGCTGCCGAAGAACGCGGTGCTCATGAACAAGAAGGCCTTCGACGCGCTCGACAAGCCCGTGCAGCAGGCGCTGCTCAAGGCCGCGGCCGACGCCGAGAAGCGCGGCTGGGACACCTCGAAGAAGAAGAACGTCGAGTACCTCGACCTGCTCAAGAAGAATGGCATGACGGTGCATGTGCCCTCGGCGCAGCTCAAGGCCGACATGAAGAAGGTCGGCGACACCATGATCAAGGAGTGGACCGAGAAGGCCGGCCCCGAAGGCCAGGCCGTCGTCGACGCCTACAAGAAGATGTGACCCGGCTTCGCACGCACGGCACCCGATGCGCAAGACGCTGGATTTTCTCTACATGAGCGCCGCCGCCCTGGCGGCGCTTTTCATGGTCGGTCTGCTGACGATGGTGCTGCTGTCCATCCTCGGCCGGCAGCTGCACTTCAACATTCCCGGCATCGACGCCTACGCCGGCTACCTGATGGCCGGCGCGGGCTTCCTGGCGCTGGCGCACACGCTCAAGCGCGGCGAGCACATCCGCGTGACGCTGGTGATGCAGAACTTGCCGCCCGCGGCGCAGCGCTGGCTCGAACGCTGGGCCATGGGTGCCGCGGCGCTGCTCGCCCTGCTCTTTGCCTGGTACAGCGTGCGCCTGGTCTGGCAGTCGCTCGACTACCACGACATCTCCACCGGCAACGACGCCACGCCGCTGTGGATTCCCCAGCTGTCGATGGCACTCGGTGCCATCGTCTTCGCGATCGCATCGCTCGACGAGTTCGTGATCGAATGGCGCGGCCGACCGGCCAAGGCCGCCGAAACGGAGGCGCTGCGCCATGAGTGACATCGCCATTGCCGGCCTGCTGATCGCCGCGCTGTTCCTCATCCTGGGCAGCGGTGTGTGGATCGGCCTCACGCTCTCGGGCGTGGCGTGGATCGCCATGCAGATCTTCTCGTCGCGCGCCGCCGGCGACGCCATGGCCGTGACCATCTGGGGATCGGCCTCGAGCTGGACGCTCACTGCGCTGCCGCTGTTCGTGTGGATGGGCGAGATCCTGTTCCGCACGCGGCTGTCGCAGGACATGTTCAAGGGCCTCGCGCCCTGGATGCAGGCCCTGCCGGGCCGGCTGCTGCACACCAACGTGGTGGGCTGCGCGGTGTTCGCAGCGGTGTCGGGCTCGAGCGCGGCCACCTGCGCCACCATCGGCAAGATGAGCCTGCCCGAGCTCAAGCGCCGCGGCTACCCCGACGACATGGTCATCGGCACGCTGGCCGGCGCCGGCACGCTGGGGCTGCTGATCCCGCCCTCGATCATCATGATCGTGTACGGGGTGAGCGCCGACGTGTCGATTGCGCGCCTGTTCATCGCGGGCGTCATCCCCGGCATCCTGCTGGCGCTGCTGTTCTCGGGCTACATCGTGGTCTGGGCGCTGCGCAACCCCGACAAGGTGCCGCCGGCCGACGCGAAGCTGCCCTTCGTCGAGAAGCTCTGGGCCTCGATGTCGCTGATCCCGGTGGCGCTGCTCATCCTGTCGGTGCTGGGCTCCATCTACGCCGGCATCGCCACGGCCACCGAGGCGGCGGCCGTGGGCGTGGTCGGCGCCATGGTCATCTCGGCCGCGCAGGGCTCGCTCACCTGGCACAGCTTCAAGGAGGCGCTGCTGGGCGCCACACGCCTGTACTGCATGATGGCGCTGATCCTCGCGGGCGCGGCCTTCCTCACGCTGGCCATGGGCTACATCGGGCTGCCGCGCCACCTGGCCGAGTGGATCGGCTCGCTGGGGCTGTCGAAGTTCCAGCTGATCCTGATGCTCGCCGCGTTCTACATCGTGCTGGGCTGCTTCCTGGACGGCATCTCGATGGTGGTGCTCACCATGGGCGTGATCATGCCGACCGTCACCGCGGCCGGCATCGACCCGGTCTGGTTCGGCATCTTCATCGTGCTGGTGGTCGAGATGGCGCAGATCACGCCGCCGGTGGGCTTCAACCTGTTCGTGCTGCAGGGCATGACCGGGAGAGACCTGCTGTACATCGCGCGCGTCACGCTGCCGATGTTCTTCCTGATGGTCGTGGCCGTGCTGCTCATCTACTTCGTGCCGCAGCTGGTCACCTGGCTGCCCCAGCAGATGGCTCCCTGAGTCCGAGGGGCAGCGACCGATCGACAATAGGCCCATGCTGCTTCCGGCTCTTGCGATCTGTCTCGGCGCCTCGTGCGGCGCCCTTGCCCGATGGGGTCTCGGCCTCTGGCTCAACACCGGCGGCCCGGTGCCCTACGGCACGCTGGCCGCCAACCTGGTCGGCGGCTACCTCGTCGGCGTGGCGGTGGCGATCTTCCAGGCGATGCCGCAGCTCGACCCGGCATGGCGGCTGCTGCTCATCACCGGCTTTCTCGGCGGGCTCACGACCTTTTCGAGCTTCTCGGCCGAAGTGGTCGCGCTGCTGCTCGGCGGACGGCCGGTGCTGGCGCTGGGCACCGGCCTGCTGCACCTGTGCGGTTCGCTGGTGCTGACCTGGCTGGGCATTCGCAGCGTCCAGCTTGTGCTGGCTTCGTGACAACGCAAAAACTGCCCGCCCTCCTGCGGTTATAGACAGGGGTTCTCCAGAGGGTCGGTCGATAGAATCGACCCCAATGCCCCTCGCCCTTCTCGTCGCACTCCCCTTTCTTGCCAGCGTGCTGGCCGCGTTGATGCCGTCCAACGCGCGCAACCGGGAGTCGACCCTTGCGGGCCTCGTCGCATTGGGCTGCGCCATCCAGGTCGCATGGCTCTTTCCGCAGATCGCACACGGCAATGTGCTGCGCCAGGAAATCGAGTGGCTGCCCGCCCTCGGCCTGAACCTCGTGTTCCGCCTCGACGGCTTCGCGTGGCTGTTCTGCATGCTGGTGCTGGGCATCGGCGCATTGGTGGTGCTCTATGCGCGCTACTACATGTCGGCCTCCGACCCGGTGCCGCGCTTCTTCTCGTTCTTCCTCGCATTCATGGGCGCGATGATGGGCGTGGTGCTCTCGGGCAACATGATCCAGATGGTGCTGTTCTGGGAACTCACCAGCCTCTTCTCCTTCCTGCTGATCGGCTACTGGCACCACCGGCGCGACGCGCGGCGCGGTGCGCGCATGGCGCTCACCGTCACCGGCGCGGGCGGGCTGTGCCTGCTGGCCGGCGTGCTCGTGCTGGGCCGCATCGTCGGCAGCTACGAGCTCGACATCGTGCTGGCCTCGGGCGACATCATCCGCGCGCACGCGCTGTACCCGGTGGCGCTGGTGCTGATCCTGCTCGGCGCGTTCACCAAGAGCGCGCAGTTTCCGTTCCACTTCTGGCTGCCGCGCGCCATGGCCGCGCCCACGCCGGTGTCGGCCTACCTGCACTCGGCCACCATGGTGAAGCTGGGCGTGTTCCTCATGGCGCGCCTGTGGCCCGTGCTCTCGGGCACCGAGCAGTGGTTCTGGATGGTCGGCGGCGCGGGCGCGGTCACGCTGCTGCTGGGCGGCTTCGCGGCCATGTTCCAGCGCGACCTGAAGGCGCTGCTGGCCTATTCGACCATCTCGCACCTGGGCCTCATCACGCTGCTGCTGGGCCTGAACAGCCCGCTGGCGGCGGTGGCGGCGGTGTTCCACGTCATGAACCACGCGACCTTCAAGGCCTCGCTGTTCATGGCCGCCGGCATCATCGACCACGAGACCGGCACGCGCGACATCCGCAAGCTCAGCGGCCTGATGCGGCTGATGCCCATCACCGGCACGCTGGCCATCATCGCCAGCGCCTCGATGGCCGGCGTGCCGCTGCTCAACGGCTTTCTCTCGAAGGAAATGTTCTTCGCCGAGACGGTCTTCATCCAGGCCACGCCCTGGGTCGACTTCAGCCTGCCGGTCATCGCCACCCTCGCGGGCATCTTCAGCGTGGCCTACTCGGCGCGCTTCGTGTTCGACGTGTTCTTCGGCCCGCCCTGCGGCCCCGACGTGCCCAAGCCCCCGCACGAGCCGCCGCACTGGATGCGCGTGCCGGTCGAGTTTCTGGTGCTGCTGTGCCTGGTGGTGGGCGTGGCGCCCGCCTGGTCGGTCGGCCCGATGCTCGCGGCGGCGGCCACGCCGGTGGTCGGCGGCACGCTGCCCGCCTACAGCCTGGCCGTATGGCACGGTTTCAACCTGCCGCTGATGATGAGCTTCGTCGCGCTCGCGGGCGGCGCCGTGCTCTACCTGCTGCTGCGCCGCCCGCTGGGCAGCGGCCGCCTCGAACGCACGCCGCTGCTGCACCGCTTCGACGGGCAGGTCATCTTCGAACACCTGATCGCGCTGCTGAGCGAAACCGGCCGGCGCAGCCGTCGCCTGTTCGGCACGCGCCGCCTGCAGTGGCAGCTGCTGTGGCTGGTGGTGGTGGCCGTGGCCGGCGCCGCGGCGTCGCTGTGGGCCACGCCGGCCGATCGCGGCACGCGCGAGCTGCTGCCCTTCTCGCCGATGTTCGCGATGACCTGGCTCATCGGCTGCGTCTGCGCCGTGGCCGCCGCGTGGCAGGCCAAGTTCCACCGGCTCGCCGCGCTCATGCTGGCCGCGGGCGCCGGGCTGGTCTCGTGCGTCACCTACATCTGGTTCTCGGCACCTGACCTCGCGCTCACGCAGCTGGTGGTCGAGGCCGTGACCACCGTGCTCATTCTGCTGGGCCTGCGCTGGCTGCCGATGCGCAGCAAGGACGTGGTGCAGCCCGCGCGCATGCGGCTGCGGCCCTGGGGCCGGCGCGGGCGTGACCTGCTGGTGGCCACCGTCGCCGGCTGCGGCATGGCCGCGCTGGCCTGGGCCCTGATGACGCGCACCTTCCCGCAGAGCATCTCGCCCTTCTTCCTCGAACGCGCGCTCACCGAAGGCGGCGGCACCAACGTGGTCAACGTGATGCTGGTCGATTTCCGCGGCTTCGACACCTTCGGCGAGATCACCGTGCTGGGCATCGTGGCGCTCACCGTGTATGCGCTGCTGCGGCGCTTCCGCCCGGCCATCGAATCGATGGCGCTGCCCATCCAGCAGCGGCAGCAGGTCGATGACGGCAGCAGCGACCTGCTGAACCCACGCCGCGCCACCGACTCCGCCATCGGCTACCTCATGGTGCCGGCCGTGCTGGTGCGCCTGGTGCTGCCGGTGGCCGTGCTGGTGTCGGTGTACTTCTTCATGCGCGGCCACAACGCGCCCGGCGGCGGCTTCGTCGCGGGGCTGGTGATGTCGGTCGCGCTGGTGCTGCAGTTCATCGTCTCGGGCACCGAGTGGGTGGAAGAGCACCTGCGCATCTACCCACGCCGCTGGATCGCCATCGGCCTGCTGTTCGCGCTCGCCACCGGCGGCGGCGCGATCGCGTTCGGCTACCCCTTCCTGACCACGCACACCGCGCACCTGCACGTGCCGCTGCTGGGCGACATGCACGTGCCCAGCGCCCTCTTCTTCGACATCGGCGTGTTCGCGCTGGTGCTCGGCGCCACCATGCTGATCCTGACCGCGCTGGCCCACCAGTCCATCCGAAGCCACCGCTGGGCCGACGAACAAGAAGAGAAAGAAGCGGAGGCCCGCGCCGCCGCCGAAGCCGAAGAAGCGGCGACTGCCGCTGCAATCACCGGAGGGGCCCGCTGATGGAAATCGTGCTGGCCATCGCCATCGGCGTGCTCACCGGCTCGGGCGTGTACCTGCTGCTGCGCCCCCGTACCTTCCAGGTCATCATGGGCCTGACGCTCATCTCGTACGCGGTCAACCTGTTCATCTTCAGCATGGGCCGGCTCAAGGTCGACAGCGAGCCAGTGCTGGTCGAAGGCTTCAAGGCCACGCTGGCCAACACGGCCGACCCGATGCCGCAGGCGCTCGTTCTGACGGCCATCGTGATCGGCTTCGCGATGACCGCGCTGTTCTTGGTCGTGATGCTCGCCTCGCGCGGCCTGTCGGGCACCGACCACGTGGACGGTGAAGAGCGGGAGGCCGTGGAATGAGCGCCGCACGGCCGCCCGAAGGCGCGGGCCCCCTTGAGGGGGTGGGCGCAGCACACGCAGTGGCAAGCCTGGGGGTGGGCCAATGAACGACGTGTTCCACCTGCTCGACCGCTTCCTTGAGTTCAGCATGCCGCACCTGGTGGCGGTGCCGATCCTCGTGCCCATGCTCACGGCGGCGCTGATGCTGCTGATGAACGAGAACCACCGGCGCACCAAATCGTTCCTCAGCGTGGTCTCGGGCCTGATCGGCCTGCTGGCCGCGCTGGCGCTGCTGCGCTGGGTGAACGCGGCCGACACCGGCGGCGGCCCGGGTTCCATCGGCGTGTACCTGCCGGGCAACTGGCACGCGCCCTTCGGCATCGTGCTGGTGGCCGACCGGCTCTCGACCATGATGGTCGCGCTCACGGGCGTGGTCGCCTTCGCCGCGTCGATCTATTCCACCTCGCGCTGGGACCGCGCGGGCGTGCACTTTCATCCGCTGCTGCAGCTGCAGCTCATGGGCCTGAACGGCGCCTTCCTCACGGGCGACCTGTTCAACCTGTTCGTGTTCTTCGAGGTGATGCTCGCGGCCTCGTACGGCCTGCTGCTGCACGGCTCGGGCCAGCTGCGCGTGCGCGCCGGGCTGCACTACATCGCGATCAACCTCGCGGCCTCGTCGCTGTTCCTCATCGGCGCGGCCATTTTGTACGGCGTGACCGGCACGCTCAACATGGCCGACCTGGGCGCGCGCATCGCCGAGCTGGCGCCGGGCGACCGCGGCCTCGTGCATGCGGCGGCGGCCATCCTGGCCACCGCGTTCTTCGCCAAGGCCGGCGCGTGGCCGCTCAACTTCTGGCTGGTGCCGGCCTACAGCGCGGCCGTGTCACCGGTGGGCGCGGTGTTTGCGCTGCTCACCAAGCTCGGCGTGTACACCGTGCTGCGCCTGTGGACCGTGCTGTTCGCGCCCGACACCGGCGCCTCGGCCGCCTTCGGGCAGGCCGCGCTGGTGAGCGTGGGGCTGGCCACGCTGTTTGTCGGTGCCATCGGCATCGTCGGCACGCAGCGGCTGTCGAACCTTGCGGGCTACAGCGTGCTGGTGTCGGCGGGCACGCTGCTGGCCGCCGTCGGGCTGGGCGACCCGGCCGTGTGGGCGGGCGCGCTCTACTACATGCTGAGCTCCACGCTCGCGGTGGCGGCCTTCTTCCTCTTGATCGACATGATCGAGCGCTGGCGCAACGCGGGCATGAGCGTCGCGCCGCACGAGGCGGCGGGCAACGCGCCCTTCCTGGCCGAAGACCTGCGCGCGCTCGACGACGTGAACCTCGACGACGACGCGCAGGCGCTCTACGGCCGTGCCATCCCGGCGGGCGTGGCCTTCCTGGGCCTGAGCTTCATGCTGTGCACGCTGCTGCTGGCGGGCCTGCCGCCGCTGTCGGGCTTTGTCGGCAAGTTCGCGATGCTCTCCGGCCTGCTCGATGCCAAGGCCGTCACCACGGCCGGCTGGACCTTCCTCGGCCTGCTGATCGTCGCGGGCTTTCTCTCGCTGATCGCCCTGAGCCGCACCGGCATCCGCCATTTCTGGACACAGCCCCACGCAACCATGCCCTCGCTGCCCGCGCTCGAGGTGCTGCCGGTGGCCGCCCTGCTCGCGGCCTGCATTGCGCTCACGGTCTGGGCCGAGCCCGTGATGCAGCACGCGCAAGCCACTGCCGGCGGCCTGCGCACGCCCACCGCATACCGCGAGGCCGTACTCGGCGCCAAGCAGAAACCCAACCCGGTGCCTGCGAAGAAAGAGGAGGCCAAGCCATGAAGCGCTTGATGCCTTCCCCACCGCTGTCGCTCGCGCTGTTCATCATCTGGCTGCTGCTCAACCAGTCGCTCGAAGCGGCCACGCTGCTGTCGGCCGCGGTGCTCGCCATTGCCGTACCGCTGATCACCAAGGGCCTGCGGCCGGCCAGGGTGCGCATGCGCCGGCCCGGCGTGGCGCTGCGGCTGTCGTTTCTCGTCACCTTCGACATGCTGAAGTCGGCGTACGACGTGGCGCGGCTGCTGCTCACGCGCCGCACCGCCGACATCTCGGCGCGCTTCGTGCAGATTCCGCTGGACATGCGCGACCCCAACGGGCTCGCCGTGCTCGCGATGATCATGTGCCTCACGCCCGGCACCGCCTGGGGCGAGGTCTCGTTCGACCGCACCATGCTGCTGATCCACGTGTTCGACCTCGAGGACGACGCGGCCTTCATCGCCATGATCAAGACCCGCTACGAACGTCCGCTGATGGAGATTTTCGAATCATGACGCCTGTTCTTTTCTGGGCCCTGAAGGCCGCGCTCTTCCTGCTGGCCGTGGCCATGCTGTGCGCCCTGTTCCGCCTGCTGGCCGGCCCGTCCGCGCAAGACCGCGTGATGGCGCTGGACTGCCTGTACATCAACGGCATGCTGATGATGCTGGTGCTGGGCATCAACTACGCGAGCAGCGTGTACTTCGAGGCGGCGATGCTGGTCGCGCTGTTCGGTTTCGTGGGCTCGACCTCGCTGGCCAAGTTCCTGTTGCGCGGGGAGGTGATCGAATGAGCGCCACTGCCCTACCGCTGTGGGCGGAGATCATCACCGCGGTGTTCGCCGTGCTGGGCGCGGCCTTCGCGGCCATCGGCTCCTTCGGCTTGGTGCGCCTGCCGACCTTCTTCCGCCGCATCCATGCACCCACGCTGGGTGCCACCGTGGGCGCCTGGTGCCTGACGGTGGCCACCATTGCCTACTTCTCGGTGCAGGGCTTCAGCCTGTTCCTGCACGCGATGCTGATCGTGCTGTTCGTGGTGCTGACGGCGCCAATCACCACCATCTTCCTGATGCGCACCGCCCTCTTCCGCGAACGGCAGAAGGGCAACCCGAAGGTGCCGCCCGCCGCCAAGTCGGGCTAAGGCAGCGTCCTCACTTCAGTTGGGCGCCATGCGCACGCCCTTGTCGAGGAACTCGTTGGTGAACAGCGTCGCCGGGTCGTAGGCCTTGTCGATGCCGATCAGCGAGGACACCAGTTCGTAGTCGGCCTTCACGCGCGCACCGTCGAAGGCGCCGAGCGCCACCTTGGTGGTGGTGTCGTCGCGCATCAGTTGCTTGATGCGCATCCATTGGTCGCGCTGGTTGTCGGGCGTGAGGCCGCTCACGCTGGCCTGCAGCGCCTGCAGGCAGGGCTCGAAGCTCTTCACGCAGGCGTCGTAGGCGCGCTGCGTCACGGCGACGAACTTCTTCACCTGGCCCGGGTTCTTCGCGAGGTAGGGGCCGTTCACGATGAGCGAGTTGCCGTACACGTTCACGCCCGCGTCGCGCCACGGCTGAAAGCCCAGGTCGGCGCCGAACTCGCGCGCCTTCAGGTCGTGCTCGTTGTAGAAGTCGCTGATGATGTCGACCGACTTGCTCTTCAGCGCCGCCACCTTGGCCTGCGGGCTCACGTTGACGAAGGTCACGCTGGCCGGGTCGAGCCCCACCTTCTTCGCGAAGGCCGGCCACATGAGGCGCGCAGCGTCGCCCGGCGGGTTGCCGATCTTGCGGCCCGCGAAGTCTTTCGGGCCGTTGATGCCCGACGACTTGAGCCAGTAGAAGCCCTGCGGGCTGTTGGCATAGATGACCATCACGGCCTTCACATCGGCCCCCTTGCCCTTGGCCTGGATCGTCGTGGGCAGGTCGGAAATGCCCAGGTCGCTGCCACCCGTGCCCACGCGCTGCGCCGACACGGCCGAGCCCTTGCCGGCCTCGATGTTCAGGTCGATGCCCGCCTCGGTGTACCAGCCCTTGGCCTTCGCAAAATAGATCGGCGCATGATCGGCCGTGGGTGTCCAGTTGAGCATCAGGCTCATGGCATCGGCCGCGAATGCGGCGGGGCCCGAGGCCATCAGCAAGGCGGTGGCGCCGGCGGCCGACAACAGCTTTTTCATGCGGATCACTCCAAAAGAAGGTAAAAACAGGTCCTGAAATTTATATTACCAACTGTTTGGTTGACAAGCAATCCAGATCATCCAGACCACGTTGCCACTGCCGGGAGAACCAGAACACCATGACCGCCACCAGCCCTACCCGCACCGCCCGCAGCACCGTTGCCACGAAACGCGAGCGCGACCCCGTCGCCGCCAAGCAGGCACTCATCTCCGCCGCAGTGGCCGAGTTCGCCACCAAGGGCTTCGCGGGCGCGCGCGTCGACGAGATCGCCGCCAACGCCGGGGTCAACAAGCAGCTCGTGTACCACTACTTCGACAGCAAGCAGGGGCTGTACCTGGTCGCGCTCGAATCCGTCTATGCCGAGATCCGCGAGAAGGAACAGAAGCTCACGCTCGACGAGCTAGAGCCGCTCGAGGCCATGAAGCAGCTGGTGGCCTTCTCGTTCGACTACCTGGCCGAGCACCCCGAGTTCATTGCGCTGCTGGCCGACGAGAACCGCAATCACGGCGCGCACCTGCGCGAGTCGGAGCGGCTGCAGAAGATGCACTCGCCCTTCATCGAGATGCTCGAAGCCACGCTCAAGCGCGGCGTGGCGGCCGGCGTGTTCCGGCCCGACTTCGACGCGATCAACCTCTACATCTCGATCGCGGGCATCTCGTACTTCTTCTTCTCCAACAACCACACGCTGTCGGCCATCTTCGGCAAGCCCCTGGACGCACGCGGCGCGCTGCTGCAGCGCCGCCGGCACGTGATCGAGTTCGCGCTCAATGCCTTGCGGCCTGACAAAGCCGCCGCGTGAAAATTATCAACTAGTTGGTTGACTCGGGTCGTGGCGACTCCTATGATTCGCCGCATTGCTTCCTAGACCCAGGAATTGAGATGACGGCACCTGATGGCGCTCTGGCGCCCCCCGCACCTGCGCCCTTGTCGGGCGAGCGCCCCGAATGGCAGCGCTGGGCCCTCGTGGTCGCCGTGCATCTGGCGGGCATCGCGCTGTGGGAGCTGGCGGTGCGGGTCTTCGCGATCCAGCCCTTCATCCTGCCGGCGCCCTCGAAGGTGCTGGCCACGCTGGCCAACCCGAACTACAGCTGGCTCAAGAACACCGGCGTCACCGCGCTCGAAGTGTTCGGCGGCTACGCGCTCGGGCTGGTGCTCGGCATTCTTTGCGCCCTGCTCTTCATCACCAGCAAGCGGCTGATGCTGGTGGTGTTCCCGCTGCTGGTCACGCTCAACATGATCCCGAAGGTGGCGATGGGGCCGCTGGTGATCGTCTGGTTCAGCTACGGCATCGGGCCGAACATCCTGATCACGTTCAGCCTGTGCTTCTTCCCCATCCTGCTGACCACCATCCGCGGGCTCAACGAGACCGAACCCGAGCTGCTCGACCTCGTGCGCGCGCTCAAGGGCTCGCGCTGGCAGCTGTTCCGCTACATCCAGCTGCCGGGCTCGCTGCCGTACGTGTTCTCGGGCATGAAGGTCGCCACCATCCTCGCCGTCGCGGGTGCGGTGGTGGGCGAGTTCATCGCTTCGGAACGCGGCCTGGGCTATCTGATGATTCAGGTCCAGGCCTCGCTGGACACGCCCGCGGTTTTCATGGCCGTGCTGCTCATCACGGGCCTGGGCGTGCTGCTCTATCTGCTGGTGCTTCTGCTGGAGCGCCTCTTCATCACCCAGGACGCAAGAATCCAATGACCTCCACGCCTGTCCTCGACGACCTGCCCTTTCCCGAGCGCTTCGAGAGCGAAGCCGCACTCGAAGACTACCTGGCCACGCCCTCGCGCGACCTCGTGCGCGACATGGCCCGCCTCGACGGCGACCTGATGATCCTCGGCGTCGGCGGCAAGATGGGCCCCACGCTGGCCCGCCTCGCGAAGAACGCCATGCCCGGTCGCCGCGTGATCGCCGTCGCCCGCTTCAGCGAAGCCGGCGTGCGCGAAGCGCTCGAAGCGCACGGCATCGAAACCATTGCCTGCGACCTGCTCGACCGCGCCGCCATCGCCGCGCTGCCGCCCTGCGCCAACATCGTGTTCATGGCCGGCCGCAAGTTCGGCGCCGACGCCGACAACCCGCTGACCTGGGCCATGAACGCGCACGTGCCGGCGCTGGTGGCCGAGCACTTCCATGCCTCGCGCATCGTCGCCTTCTCGACCGCCTGCGTGTACCCCTTCGTGCCCGTGACCAGCCAGGGTGCGAGCGAGAGCGACGCGCCCAACCCGCCCGGCGAATACGCCAACTCGTGCGTGGGCCGCGAGCGCATGTTCGAGTACTTCTCGCAGCGCCACAGCACGCCCGGCCGCCTGTTCCGCCTGAGCTACGCCATCGACCTGCGCTACGGCGTGCTGGCCGACGTGGCGCTCAAAGTGTGGCGCGGCGAGCCGGTCGACGTGACCATGGGCCACGTCAACGTGATCTGGCAGGGCGACGCGAACGCGCAGGCGCTGCGCTGCCTCGCGGCGGCCACCGTGCCGACCTCGCCGCTCAACGTGAGCGGCCCCGAGACCACGTCGATCCGCTGGCTCGCCGAGGAATTCGCGCGCCAGTTCGACAAGCCCGCGACGATCACCGGGCAAGAGGCGCCGACCGCCTGGCTCATGAACACCGGCGAGGCCGAGCGCCTGTTCGGCTACCCGCGCGTGCCGCTCGCGCAGCAGATCCGCTGGGTGGCTGACTGGATCTCGCGCGAGCAACGCCAGTACGGCAAGCCCACGAAGTTCGAATCGCGCGACGGCAAGTACTGAGCCCATGACCATGCCCGCCGTCGAAGCACTCTCGTCGATCACGCCCGGCATCGCCCCGATGCTCGACGCGCTGGTCGCCGCGAGCGGCTGGAACCAGACCGCGCACGACTGGCGGCTGTTCGAGCGGCTCGGCACGGTGCATGGCGTGCATGACATGCGTGATAGCGAGGGCCAGCTCATCGCCAGCGGCGCGGTGCTGCCGATGGACGGCGTGGCCTGGATCAGCATGATCCTCGTGCTGCCCGCCGCGCGTGGGCAAGGCCTGGGCCGAGCGGTGTTCGCGCGCTGCCTCGACCAGGTGAAGGCCGCCGGCCTCGTCGCGATGCTCGACGCCACGCCGCAGGGCGAACCGCTCTATGCGAGCTTCGGCTTCACACCGCTGTGGCGGCTCACGCGCTGGCAGCGCGAGGCCGCACCGGCCACCGCATCGCTCGCCATCGACAAGCCGGCCCTCGACAACCTCTCCGCGCTCGACGCGCAGGCGCTGGGCTTCGCGCGCCCCGCCGTGCTCGCCGACCTGCTCGGCCGCGACGACAGCCGCTGCGTGCGCAACGGCCTGGGCTTCGGCCTCGTGCGCGCAGGGCGCACCGCGCACCACATCGGCCCGCTGCTGTCGTCCGACGAAACCGTCGCCGCCGCGCTGCTGACGCAGGCCGCGCGCGGCATCGACGGCCGCATCTACATCGACGTGCCCGACGACCGCAAGGCCATGACCGCCGCGCTGCGCGCCGCCGGCTTCACGCCCCAACGCAGCTTCACGCGCATGGCACTGGCCACGCGCGAGGGCGCGCAGCCGCCCACCGGACACCCCGCCTTCATCCACGCCATCGCCGGCCCCGAGTTCGCCTGAGGACCTTCGCCCATGTCACTGAACCGCTCCGACCTTCCCGCCGACGTGCTTGCGCTGCTGTCGCAAGGCACCGTCATTCCGGCGCATCCGCTCGCACTCGACGCGCATCGCCAGCTCGACCGCCAGCGCCAGCGCGCGCTGACCCGCTACTACGTCGACGCCGGCGTCGGCGGCCTGGCGGTGGGCGTGCACACCACGCAGTTCGCGATCCGCGAGCGCGGCCTGTACGCCACCGTGCTCGAAGCCGCGATGCAGGACCGCCTGGCCTGGAACGACCGCCCCATGGCGATGATTGCCGGGCTGTGCGGCCCGACCGCGCAGGCGCAGGCCGAGGCGCGCACCGCCGTCTCTCTGGGCTACCACGCGGGGCTGCTGAGCCTCGCGGCGCTGGCCGGCGCATCGGAAGACGAACTCATCGTCCACTGCGAAGCGGTGGCGCAGGAGATTCCGCTGATCGGCTTCTACCTGCAGACCGTGGTCGGCGGCCCGATCCTCTCGAGCGACTTCTGGCGCCGCTTCGCGCTCATCCCCAACGCACTCGCCATCAAGGTCGCGCCCTTCAACCGCTACCGCAGCATCGACGTGGTGCGCGGGCTGGTCGATGCGCGCGCCGAGGAGCGCGTGTTCCTCTACACCGGCAACGACGACCACATCGTGCTCGACCTCGCGCTGCCCTTTGCCGCGATGCGCGACGGCGCGCCCGTGCAGGTGCGCTTTCGCGGCGGCCTGCTGGGCCACTGGTCGGTGTGGACGTCGAGCGCAGTGCACCAGCTGCAACAGATCAAGGCCGAGCTGGCCGCCAGCGGCGGCGCGCTGAGCCCCGCCCTGCTCGCGCTCGATTCGCGCGTGACCGACTGCAACGCCGCCTTCTTCGACGTGGCGAACAACTTCCACGGCTGCATCGCGGGCTGCCACGAGGTGCTGCGGCGCCAGGGTCTGCTCGAAGGCATCTGGTGCCTCGATCCGGAAGAAGGCCTGGGCCACGGACAGTCGGCGGAAATCGACCGCGTCTACCGCCAGCACGGCGACCTGGCCGACGACGCCTTCGTGCGCGACAACCTGGCACGGTGGCTGGCATGAGCGCCGTGTTGCAACCGCAGGAGCCAGCACCGCTGATCCGCATGCGGCAGCTGCGCAAGGTCTACCGCAAGCGCAACGAAGAATTCCTCGCGGTGTCCGACGTCACGATGGACGTGCATGCGGGCGACATGATCTCGCTGGTCGGCCCGTCGGGCTGCGGCAAGTCGACGCTGCTGAAGATCCTGTCGGGCCTGCACGGCCACGACGGCGGCACGCTCGAAATCGGCGGCCCTGGGGGTACAGGCTTCAACGCGGGCCGCGATGTCGGCATGGTGTTCCAGCAGCCGCTGCTGCTCAAGTGGCGCACCATCCTCGAGAACGTGCTGCTGCCCGCCGACATCCTCGGGCTGGACCGCAAGGCCGCCAAGGCACGCGCGCACGAACTGCTCGACATGGTCGGCCTCACGGGCTTCGCCGACAAGCTGCCCTATGAACTCTCGGGCGGCATGCAGCAGCGCGCCGCCATCGCACGTGCGCTCATCCACGACCCGAAGCTGGTGCTCATGGACGAACCTTTCGGCGCGCTCGATGCGCTCACGCGCGAGAAGATGAACCTGGAGATGCTGCGCATCTGGGAGCGCAGCCGCAAGACCTTCATCGTGGTCACGCACAGCATCCAGGAGGCGGTGTTCCTGGGCTCGCACTGCGCCGTGCTCACGGCGGGCCCGGCACGCATGGCCGACTTCTTCCGCATCGAGCTGCCCGAGCCGCGCAAGCTGCACGTGAAGACCAGCCCCGAGTTCGGCGAGTACGTGCGCCGCATCTACGACCTGCTGGGCGTGGACTGAGCCTCGCCCAATTCAGTTCAGTTCAGCTCGGTTGCAGCTGCTGGATTTCCTTGGCGCGCGCCACTTCCACTTCGCGCGGCAAGGTCACCGCGTTCTTTACCGCCAGGATTTCGGCCATCACGCTCACCGCGATCTCGGGCGGCGTCTTGCTGCCGATGAAGATGCCGATGGGCCCGCGCAGGCGAGCGAGCGATGCGGCCGTCTGATCGAAGTGCTCGATCATGCGGTCGCGCCGCGCGTCGGCGTTGCGGCGCGAGCCGATCGCACCCACATAAAAGGCCTCGCTCTGCAGCGCTTCGAGCAGCGCGAGGTCGTCGAGCTTGGGGTCGTGCGTGAGCGCAACCACGCAGCTGCGGCGGTCGGGCCGGAAGGCCAGCACCGCGTCGTCGGGCATCTCGGTGGTGATCGTCACGCCGGACAGCGTCCACGCGGTGCGGTACTCGGCGCGCGGGTCGCACAGCGTCACGGCGAAGCCGCTGAACTTGGCCATGGTCGCGAGGTATTCGGCGAGCTGGCCGGCACCGATCAGCAGCATGCGGTACTCAGGGCCGAAGGTGTTGGTGAGCTCGGTGTCGTTCACCGTGAGCTCGTCGGGTGCGGTCGCCTCGGCCAGCCGCACCGCGCCGGTGGCCAGCGTCACCGTGCGGCGCATGAGCTTGCCGCGTTCGAGTTCGGCGACCAGGGTGTCGAGCGTGTCGGCGTCGGGCGCGTATTCGAGCAGCAGCTCGAGCGTGCCGCCGCAGGGCAGGCCGAAGCGGTGCGCTTCGTCGGCCGTGATGCCGTACTTGACCAGCGCGGGCGGCGCGCCCAGCGGCACGTCTTCGCCCTTGCCGTGGGCATGGCTGTAGCGCGCGATGAGGTCGTCTTCGATGCAACCGCCCGAGACCGAACCGACCACGGCGCCGTCTTCGGCCAGCGCCATGATCGAGCCCACGGGCCGCGGCGACGAGCCCCAGGTGCGCACCACCGTGGTCAGCAGCGCGCGCTTGCCGGCACGCCGCCAGTCGCGCAGCGTGCGCAGCACCATGACATCGAGGTTTTCCATGGCGAGGCCTTGTGCGTGGTTGTCAGGCGGCGTCGCCGGGGGTGGCGGTGTCGTCGCCGTCCTTCTTGCCGAAGCCCATCTTCTTCATGAGGCCCGACATCACGCCGGCCTTCTCGGCAGGCGCGTCGGCCGGTGCTTCCTCGGGCGGTGCGGGCGGCGGGCCGTAGCGGCTCTGCATCTCGGCCTCGAAGCGCTTGAAGAAGTCGTCGGCGGTGGACTTGGCCGCACCGTCGATCAGGCGCTGGCCGAGCTGCGCGATCTTGCCGCCGACCTGGGCCTGCACGGTGTAGTCGAGTTCGCAGCCGGCGGGCGCGGGTGCGGCTTCGGCTTCGGCTGGCACCGCGGCCACGGCTTCAGCGGCGGGTGCGCCCTCTGCGGCAGGTGCGCTGTCGGCCACAACAGGCGCCGCTTCCGACGCACCGGCCATCGGCTTGAGCGACACGCTCGACGAGCCCTTGGCGAACCCCGCCACGCCGCCCTGCCCCTCGAAGGTGAGCTTGTAGCCGTCGGGCGCGACGATGTCCGACAGCATCACCTTGCCGCTGAACTTGGCCGACACCGGGCCGATCTTCACGGCCAGCGCCACGCTGTAGGTGTTGTCGCCCGTGAGTTCGAACTTGTCGCAGCCGGGAATGCACTTCTTGAGCGTCTCGGGGTCATTGAGCGCTTCCCAGGCCTGTTGTTGGGTGACGCCGAGGCGGCGGTTTCCGAGCATTTCCATGGTGGGTTTCCTTTGTTCCTTCCTGAGTCCAGTCCTAGCGACTGGCGCGCATCAGCGCGGCCAGGCTGGCGGCCAGCTGTTCGAGTGCATTCAGATTGTGGACCGCCAGCATCGCGTCCGCATGGCGGTGCAGCACGGCGGCCCCACGCGCCAGAGGGGCGTAGCCCTCGAAGCGAAGCAGCGGGTTGAGCCACAGCAGCCGGCGCGAATGGCGCTTCAGCCACTGCAGTTCGGTCTCGAGCTCGGCGGGCTCGCCCGTGTCGAGGCCGTCGCTGATCACCAGCACCAGCGTGCGGCGGCCGATGAGCCGGCGGGCATGCGACTGGCGCAGTTCGGCCAGCGAGCCGCCCAGCCGCGTCCCGCCCGCGAAATCGTCGATGGCCAGGCTGGCCGCGCCCAGCATGGCGTCGGTGTCGGCCAACCGGAAGGCCGGCGTGAGGTCGGTCAGCCGCGTGCCGAAAGCGAACACGTCGCGCCGGCCGGCCCGCCGCGTGGCGGCATGCAGAAAGGCCAGCAGCAGGCGGGCGTAGCGCTCCATCGAGCCCGACACGTCGACCAGCACCAGCAGCGGCAAGGGCTGTTCGCGCCGCGCCAGCCGGGGCAGGCGCAGGATCTCACCACCGGTGCGGGCCGCCTCGTGCAGCACGCCGGGCCAGTGCATGCGGGCGTGGGCGCTGCCTGCATCGCCGGCCGGGCGCAGGCGGCGCGTGGGCAGCCGGGGCACCGGCAGCGTGACGTCGCGCGCCAGCCGCTCGACCAACCGGTACTCGGCCGCGCCGAGCGCGTTGAAGTCGGCATGCTGCAGCCGCTGGCGGTCGCTGGCCGTCATGGCGGCGTCGAACTTGATCTCCTCGTCGGGCTTGGTCGGTGCGGCGGGCTTGACGGCATCGCGCGGCGGGCTCAGGGCCTCGCGCACGCGCGGCCGCCGCTTGGAGGGCTCGGCCTTGCCTTCGGCGCTGGGCAGCATCTGGGCGAGCAGCTTGTTGGCCAGCTCGGGGTCGCGGAACCACGCGTCGAAGAGTTCGCGGAACACCAGCCGGTCTTGCTCGCGGCTGACCATCACGGCTTCCATCGCGGCGCTCAGGTCGAGCTTGTCTTCAACCCCGACCAGGGTGACCGCCTCGGTCGCGAGCGCAATGCGCATGGCATCGGTGCGCACGCCGGCGCGGCGCAATGCGCGGCCGAAGGCGGCGATGTTGCCCGCCAGCTTGCCGCTGCGGACGTCGCCGAGTTGCTGGATGCCGGCCATGTATGTGCCTCGGCCTCGCTTAGCTGGCGAGCGGTTCCTCGGGCCTCAGCAGATCGGAGGCCAGCTCGTGCGTCAGCGCCGCCACGTCGTCGCGCTGCTTGAAGAGGATGCCGGCGGTGTCGACGACCACTTCGGGGTCGAGTTCGACGGTGTCGAGCGCGATGAGCGCCCGCGCCCACTCCACGCTTTCGGCGATGCCGGGTGCGCGCTGGAAGGCGTTGACGAACGGCGCCGCGCGCAACCGCGCCACAAAGGCGGCCACCTGCGCCGACAGCGTCTCGCCGGCCTGCGGCACCTGTGCGCGCACGATGGCCAGCTCGCGTTCACGCTCTGGGTAGTCGAGCCAGTGGTAAAGACAGCGCCGCTTCACGGCATCGTTCAGCTCGCGCGTGCGGTTGCTGGTGAGCAGCGTGACCGGCGGCACCACGGCGCGCACGGTGCCCAGCTCGGGAATGCTGACCTGGTACTCGCCCAGGTATTCGAGCAGGAAGGCTTCGAAGGGCTCGTCGGCGCGGTCCACCTCGTCGATCAGCAGCACGGCACCGGGTGCGGGCGTCTGCAGCGCCTGCAGCAGCGGGCGGCGGATCAGGTAGTGCGGCTGGTAGACCTCGGCCTCCACATCGCGCGCGGCGCCCGTGGCTTCGGCCGCGCGCATGTGCAGCAGCTGCGCGGCGTAGTTCCATTCGTACAGCGCCTCGCGCTGCTCCATGCCGTCGTAGCACTGCAGGCGCAGCAGCTCGCGGTTGAGGGCGATCGACAGCGCCTTGGCCAGCTCGGTCTTGCCGACACCGGGTTCGCCTTCGAGCAGCAGCGGGCGCTGCAGCTTGAGCGCGAGGAACACCGCAGTGGCCAGGCGGCGGTCGGCAAAGTAGCCGGCCTGCATCAAACCGTCGGAAAGGGCGTCGATGGTCGGGAAAGTCATGGCGAAGCGTAGCGGAAGACGCGAGGGTGTCGCGCCTTCCGGTGGGCGGCAGGCTGCTTCAGCCGAGCGCCTTGGTGACGGCGCGTTGGGTCAGCACGCTGATCAGGTTCGCACGGTAGGCGGCCGAGGCATGCAGGTCGCTGTTCAGGTCGCTCGCGTCGATCTTCACGGCGGCAGCTGCCGCTGCGGTGAAGCTCTTGTTGAGCGCGTCTTCGAGCCCGGCATGGCGGAACACGCCATTGCCCGCACCGGTGACGGCCACGCGCACGCCGCTGTCGTACTGCGCCAGGAAAATGCCGACCAGCGGAAAGTTCGAGGCCTTCTGGCGCAGCTTCTCGTACACGGCGCGCTTCGGAATGGGGAAGCGGATGGCGGTGATGAGTTCGTCTTCTTCAAGCGCCGTGGTGAACAGGCCCTGGAAGAAGTCATCGGCTGCAATTTCGCGCTTCGAGGTGACGATGGTCGCGCCCGAGGCCAGCACCGCGCTGGGGTAGCACGCCGCCGGATCGTTGTTGGCCACCGAGCCGCCGACCGTGCCCATCGCGCGCACCTGCCGGTCGCCGATGCGCGACGCGAGGTCGGCCAGCGCGGGGTACGCGGCCTTCACGTCGGCATGGTTCGCCACGTCGAGGTGACGCGACATGGCGCCGATGGTGATCGCGCCGCCGTCCTTCTTGATGCCGGTGAGTTCCTTGATGCCGCTGAGGTCGACCAGCTGCTCAGGCGCCGACAGCCGCAGCTTCATCGAGGCCAGCAGGGTCTGTCCGCCGGCCAGTGGCTTGCCGCCCGCGGCGATCAGCCGGGTGGCATCTGCCACGCTGGCGGGCCGTTCGAGTGTGAAGGCATACATGGGGTGATTCCTTCTCTGTTATTTCTTATGTCGGTTCAGGGCTTGGCGGCGGCTTGCATCGCTTCCCAGACGCGGCTGGACGAAGCGGGCATGTCGAAATCCTTGACGCCCAGGGGCGCCAGCGCGTCGAGCACGGCGTTGATGACGGCCGGCGGCGAACCGATGGCGCCCGCCTCGCCGCAGCCCTTGGTGCCCAGCGGGTTGTGGGTGCACGGGGTGCAGACGGTGTCGAGCTTGAACTGCGGAAAGTCGGCGGCGCGCGGCATGGCGTAGTCCATGAAGCTGCCGGTGAGCAGCTGGCCGGTTTCGTTGTCGTAGACGCAGTTCTCAAGCAGCGCCTGGCCGATGCCCTGCACCAGCCCGCCGTGCACCTGGCCCTCGACGATCATCGGGTTGATGATGGTGCCGAAGTCGTCCACCGCGGTGAAGCGGTCGACCTTCACTTCGCCGGTCTCTTTGTCGATCTCGACCTCGCAGATGTAGGTGCCGCCCGGGAAGGTGAAGTTGGTCGGGTCGTAAAAGGCCGTTTCGTTCAGGCCGGGCTCGAGCTTGTCGAGCGGGTAGTTGTGCGGCACGTAGGCCGTGAGCGCCACCTGACCAAACGGGATCTTCTTGTCGGTGCCCTTGACCGTGAACTCGCCGTTGGCGAACTCGATGTCGGCGTCGCTCGCCTCCATCAGGTGCGCGGCGATCTTCTTGGCCTTGGTCTCGATCTTGTCGAGCGCCTTCATGATGGCCGCGCCGCCCACCGAGATGGAGCGCGAGCCATACGTGCCCATGCCGAAGGGCACGCGGCCGGTGTCGCCGTGCACCACGTCGACGTTGTCGACCGGAATACCCAGGCGCGCGGCCACGACCTGCGCGAAGGTGGTTTCATGGCCCTGGCCGTGGCTGTGCGAGCCGGTGAACACCGTCACGCTGCCGGTCGGGTGCACGCGGATCTCGCCGCATTCGAACAGGCCCGCGCGCGCACCGAGCGCGCCCGCGATGTTCGACGGCGCGATGCCGCAGGCCTCGATGTAGCTCGAATAGCCCATGCCGCGCAGCTTGCCCCTGGCTTCGGTCGCCGCCTTGCGCGCGGCATAACCGTCGACCTCGGCCAGCACCCGCGCCTTGTCCATGCAGGCATGGAAGTCGCCGGTGTCGTACTGCAGCGCCACGGGCGTCTGGTACGGGAAGCTGGTGATGAAGTTGCGCTTGCGGATCTCGTCCTGGCCCAGGTTCATTTCCCAGGCGCAGCGCGACACGAGGCGTTCCAGCAGGTAGGTGGCTTCGGGCCGCCCGGCCCCGCGGTACGCATCGACCGGCGAGGTGTTGGTGAACCAGGCATCGACCTCGACATAGATCTGCGGCGTCGTGTACTGGCCCGCCAGCAGCGTGGCGTACA
Source organism: Variovorax sp. 54 (assembly GCF_002754375.1). Classification (NCBI taxonomy): domain Bacteria; kingdom Pseudomonadati; phylum Pseudomonadota; class Betaproteobacteria; order Burkholderiales; family Comamonadaceae; genus Variovorax; species Variovorax sp. 54. The sequence goes on along the minus strand of NZ_PEFF01000001.1, from coordinate 5,219,634 downwards.
GGATGGTCGGCACCGCGGTCGAGAAGGTCGACAGGTAGGCGCCGAGGTTGGCGTCGGTGTGCACGCGCATGGCGAGGAACTTGCCTTGACTGTCCATCGCCATTTCGGCGTGGCTCACGTGGTCGCGGCCATGCGCATCCGACAGGAAGCACTCGGAGCGTTCCGCCGTCCACTTAATGTTGCGGTTGAGCTGCTTCGCTGCCCAGGTCAGGCACACGTCTTCGGCGTACAGGAAGATCTTGGAGCCGAAGCCGCCGCCCACGTCGGGCGCGATCACGCGCACCTTGTGCTCGGGCAGGCCCAGCACAAAGGCCGTCATCAGCAGGCGCTCGACGTGCGGGTTCTGGTTCGACACGTAGAGCGTGTAGTCGTCGGTGCCGCGGCTGTAGCTGCCGATGGCCACGCGCGGCTCGATCGGGTTGGGAATCAGGCGGTTGTTGACGAGGTCGAGCTTCGTGACGTGCGCCGCTGTGGTGAACACGTTGTCGACCGCAGCCTTGTCGCCGAGCACCCACTTGTAGCACTGGTTGTCGGGCGCTTCGTCGTGCAGCGTGGTGCTGCCGGTCTTCTTGGCCGCGTCGGCCACGCTCACCAGCGCGGGCAGCACGTCGTAGTCGACCACCACGGCTTCGGCCGCGTTCTTGGCCTGCTCGACCGTCTCGGCCACCACCATGGCGACGTGGTCGCCCACGTAGCGCACCTTCTTGATCGCGAGGATCGGGTGCATCGGCTCCTTCATCGGGGTGCCGTCGGGGTTGTTGATGAGCCAGCCGCAGGGCAGCCCGCCCATCTTTCCCTCGATGTCCTTGCCGCTGAAGATGCCGACCACGCCGGGCATCTTCGAGGCCTCGGTGATGTTGATCGACTTGATGACGGCGTGGGCGTGCGGCGAGCGCACGAAGACCGCATGGCTCTGGTTGGCCAGCGTGATGTCGTCGGTGTAGTTGCCCGCGCCGGTCAGGAAGCGATAGTCTTCCTTGCGCCGCAGGGCCTCGCCGATGTGCGGCAGGTTGGAGAAGTCGGAAGCACCCATGATGCGGCTCCCTTTCAGGCTGCGACGGTGGTCTTGACCGGGGTGCCCGAGGCCATGGCCTCGCCGCCCATCTTCACGGCCTTCACGATGTTCTGGTAGCCCGTGCAACGGCACAGGTTGCCCTCGAGCAGCTCGCGGATTTCCGATTCGCTCGATTTGGGGTGGTGGGTGCACAGGTCGATGGCGCTCATGACCATGCCCGGCGTGCAGAAACCGCACTGCAGGCCATGGCACTCCTTGAAGGCCGCCTGCATGGGGTGCATGGTGCCGTCGGCTTCGGCAATGCCCTCGATGGTGGTGACGTCGGCACCGGCCGCCTGCGCGACCAGGATGTTGCACGACTTGACCGCGCGGCCGTTCAGGTGGACCGTGCAGGCGCCGCACTGGGCGGTGTCGCAGCCGACGTGGGTTCCGGTGAGGTGGAGGTGCTCGCGGATCGCGTGCACAAGGAAGGTGTTCGGTGGGGCGTCGACCGTGACCGGGCGGCCGTTGACCTTGAAAGCGACCTGCATGTGGCTGTCTCCGTGGAAGGTGATGGCTGGTGGTGCGGGTCATCTTGGATGCCACGCTTTCGCACTATCCTAGGCAAAAACCCTTGACACTTGCACAGACCGCGGGAAATTCTCAAAATGAAACAGCTTGTCGTCCGGCGAGCCCGGAAAAGCCGCCCGCCCTCCCCGCGCGAAGAAGAATCCTCATGATGATGTCCGCTTCCGCCGCCCCGCCTCCCATCGAGCGTTCGTTGGCCATTGCGCAGGCGCGCCGTGAGCTGATCGAAGGCGACGGTCCGCGTCCGCGCGCCGCCGCGCGGGTCGATCCGGGCATCACCCGCTCGTGGCAGCGCTGCCTCGAGGCCGGCCGCCGGCCCCAGCAGCGCGTGAGCTTCGACCCCGTGAGCCGCACCGCGAGCCGCGATGTCACGGAATGCAACCGTGCCCTGGTCACGGCGGCCCGTCCGGTGATCGAACGGCTCTCGCGGGCCATTGCCGACACCCGCTATTTCGCCATCCTGACCGACGCGCGCGGCATCGTGGTTGACGTGGGCACCCTGCCCGACGGCACCGACCCCGCCGCCCGCTACGCACGCGACATCGGGCGCGTGGGCGTCGACCTGTCCGAAAACGCCATCGGCACCAGCGCCATCGGCACGGCGCTGGCCGAGCAGGAATCGGTGTGGCTGCACCGGGGTGAACACTTCTTTGACGACACCAGCGTGTACAGCTGCGCCGGCGCGCCGCTCTTCGGCCCGCGAGGCGACTGCATCGGCATGCTCGACCTCACGGGCGTGCAGGTGGTCGAGCGGCCCGAGCTGCGCCACCTGGCCACGATGTCGGCGCGCAGCATCGAGAACCTGCTGGTGCAGCGCGAACCCTGCGAGCTGCTGCTGCGGCTGCTCTGGCCCGGCTGCCCGAGCAGCGAGACCACCGAAGGCCTGCTTTGCATCGACGCCGCCGGCCACGTCACCGGCGCCAACGCGGCGGCGCGGCAAATGCTGCACCAGCCGCTGGCCTGCCATCCGGGCGGCCTGCATTTCAACGACCTGTTCGCGCTGCCGCTGCACATGATGTTCGACGCCGCCCGGCGCGGCGACGCGACGCTCGAGGTGCCGCTGTGGTCGGGCCTGCGGGTGCAGGTGCGGGCCCAGCGCGGCGGCAGCGAGCACGGCGACGTGCCGGGTGTGCCCGGTGCCGCAACCGATGGCCGCCCCCGCCTGCGCGACGTGGAAACCGCGCTGATCCGCAAGGCAGTGAACGATGCACGCGGCAATGTGGCCGAGGCAGCGCGCACGCTGGGCATCAGCCGCGCCACGGTCTACCGCAAGCTCTGGCGCGGTCGGCCGACGGGCGACTGATTCAACCCTCAGGCGCCCACGGGCACCTTGTCGAGGAAGCCCGTCACCGCGCGCAGCTTGCCCGCGTCGATCTGCGCGAAGTCGGTGCCCTGAATCAGGTCGTCCGCACCGCTCGGGCCCAGCGTCCACGAGAAGCGCAGGTTGTCGCCATGCGCCTCGGCCTTGCCGAGCAGGTGGAAGCGAAAGCCCGGGTAGCGCTGGTGCACCGCGCCGACCAGCGCACTGATCTGCTCGCGGCCGCTGGCTTGCGCCATCGGGTCGACATAGCGGGCGTCGGCGGTCCAGCCGGCTTCGATCAGTGCGGCGCGGCGCGCGGCGTCGGTCTCGTTCCAGACGGCGATGTAGCCCGTGGCGATGGCATGGGGATCGTGGGCGGCGGTGTTCATGGCGACTGTTCCTTTCGAGGGTTCGGCCCGCAACAGTGCGGGGTGAAGGAATGGTCGCGGGGCACGCGCCGCGCGTCGATGACGTGGCAGGTTATGCGGGCACGTCCATCGTCGCGTTCGCATCGAGCGGAAACACCGGCCGGCGCACCTGGCTGAACGGAAACAGGCTGTAGTCGGAGCTGGTCACGCCCGGGCTGTCGCACTCCACCAGCGCCGCCGACAGCGGCTCGAACACCGGCCGACAGTACATGCGCGACTTCAGCAGCAGGAAGCGCTCTTTGCGCGGATCGAGCCCGGCGCACTCGAACACCCCGATGTCCCACGGCTCCTGCGTGCGCTCGGTGACGACGATGCGCGCCGCGCCGATGTCGAACAGCACGGTGCGGCCCATGCTGCTGCGCTGGCCGGTGTAGGTGGGGCCGGTGATCACGTACTCGCCGTCGCTGATGGTGCGCACGACGCCCGTCAATTGCACGGGCGTCTTCACGAGGCCGATGCCTTCCAGCGACACCTTGTTGCCCAGCGCCACCGTCACCTCGGCGCCCTCGCCCGCCGCGACCAGCGCGGCCACCGCCTCGGGGTCGCACAGCGGGCCGACGCCGATGCCGTCGAGGCCCTGCGCCAGCGCTTCCTGCAGCACGTCCATCGTGTCGCAGCTGCCGCCCGACATGCAGTTGTCGCCGTGGTCGAGCAGCAGCACCGGACGCGTCGCGCCGCCGGCGATGAGCTTCGCGCGCGCGACCGATGCGGCCAGCGGCTCGCTGCGGTAGATGAAGGCTTCGCGCTCGGCCCACATCTGCGCCGCGATGCGGTCGGCCGTGGCCTGCGCGCGTTCGGACGATTGCGCATCGACCACGATCACGCTCATGCACGGCGCCGTGATGTCCGACAGCGAGAAGCCCGCCAGGATCGACACCGCCAGCGACTCGGACTCCTCCGCCGCGCGCGCCGCCTCGATGGCCCGCTGCATCGCGCCCGTGAACGAGGCGCTGCGCAGCGTATGCGCCATCAGCGGCAGCTGCCGCCAGCGCATGTGCGGCTGGCTGCGCCTGGCCAGCAGGTCGAACAGCAGGCGGCCGGCGTGCTCGCCGGTCTCGTACATGTCGACGTGCGGGTAGGTCTTGAAGCCGACGATCACGTCGGCGTTGGCCACCATCGCGGGCGTCACGTTGGCATGCAGGTCCAGCGCCACGCCGATCGGCACGCCGGGCGCCGCAGCGCGCAGGCGCACCAGCAGGTCGCCTTCGCCGTCGGTGCTGTTCTGCGCCACCATCGCGCCGTGCAGGTCGAGCAGGATCGCGTCGCAGCCCGGCGCCGCATCGACGATGCATTGCGTGAGCGTCGTGTAGGCCTGCGCATCGACCGGCCCGCTCGGGTTGGCCGAGGCCGACACCGGCGTGACGACCTCGGCGCCGGCGGCTTCAGCCAGGTCGATGAAGGCCGACATCGCGGTGCGCATGCCCTTGTTGTCGGTGTAGGCCTGCGCCCCGAAGGTCGGGCCGTCGGGCCCGAAGGCTGCGAGCGGCGTGGGCACGGGCGAGAAGGTGTTGGTCTCGTGGTTGAGGCGGGCGATCAGGACTTTCATGCAGAAACTCCTGCGCTTTGCAGCATCGCCTGCAGCAGCACGTTGCAACCAGCTTCGAGATGGTCGGGCTGCGCGTCCTCGATCTCGTTGTGGCTGATGCCGTCCAGGCAGGGCACGAAGATCATCGCCGCGGGACACACGCGCGCGAGGTACACGGCGTCGTGGCCGGCGCCGCTGATCACGTTCATCCACGTCATGCCTTGGTCCTGCGCGGCCTCGCGCACCGCCGACACCAGTGCGGGCGTGAACGGCTGCGGTGGGAAGTACACGACCTGCTCGACTGTCGCCTCGACCTTGCCCTTGGTGGCGATGCGTTGCACGGCTTCTTTCAGGGCCGCGTCCATGGCCGACAGCACCACGTCGTCGGCGGCGCGCAGGTCGACGCTGAGCTTCACGCGGCCCGGGATCACGTTGCGCGAGTTCGGGTAGTTGTCGATCCAGCCGACCGTGCCACGCCCGTGCGGCGCATGGGCAAGCGCAATGCGGTTCACCTCGACCACGAGCTCGGCGGCGGCCAGCAGCGCGTCTTTTCGCAGCTCCATCGGCGTGGGGCCGGCATGGGCTTCCATGCCCTGCACCACCACGTCGTACCAGCGCTGGCCCAGCGCGCCCTCGACCACGCCGATGACGCGCTCGTTGGCTTCAAGCACTGGCCCTTGTTCGATGTGCGCCTCGAAGTAGGCACCGACCGGCGATGCCACCGCCGAGGCGGGCACAGCACCGGCATAGCCGATGGCCGAGAGCGCATCGGCCACGCTCACGCCTTCGGTGTCGCGCTGCGCGAGCGCATGCTCCAGCGTGAAGGCGCCGGCGAACACGCCCGAGCCCATCATCACGGGCACGAAGCGCGAGCCTTCTTCGTTGGTCCACACCGCCACTTCGAGCGGTGCGTCGGTTTCTATGCCCGCATCGTTCAGCGCGCGCACCACTTCGAGCCCCGCGAGCACGCCGTAGTTGCCGTCGAACTTGCCGCCGGTGGGCTGCGTGTCGATGTGGCTGCCGGTGGTGATGGGCGGCAGCGCGTTGTTGCGGCCCGCGCGGCGCGCGAAGATGTTGCCGATGGCGTCCACGCGCACTTCGCAGCCGGCCTCGCGCGCCCAGCGCGTGAAGAGGTCGCGGCCCTGTCGATCGAGGTCGGTGAGCGCGATGCGGCACACGCCGCCCTTCTCGGTGGCGCCGAGCTGCGCCAGCTGCATCAGCGAGTCCCAGAGGCGCTGGCCGTTCACGCGCAGCGTGCGCACGTCCGGCGCGGTGGAAAGTTCGTTCTGTGTGTTCATGGTTTTTGACAACGAATGGAGGGCGGGTTCAGGCGAGACCGACGCCTAGGTATCTGTCTTTCACGTCGTGATCGGCCATGAAGGCGGCATTGCCGGCCTCGTGCACGATCACGCCCTGCTCCACGATGTAGTGGCGATCGGCCAGCTGCACGCAGACCTCGAGGTTCTGCTCGACCAGCAGGATGGCCACGCCCGCGGCCTTGATGGTCTTGAGCTGCGCGACGATCTCTTCCACGATCACCGGCGCCAGGCCTTCCACGGGCTCGTCGAGGATCAGCAGGCGCGGGTGGTTCATGAGCGCGCGGCCGATGGCCAGCATCTGCTGCTCGCCGCCCGAGAGCTGCCCGCCGCCGTTGCGCCGGCGCTCCTTCAGGCGCGGAAAGATGCGGTAGATGTCGGCCAGCTGCCAGGGCGAATCGCGCCGCAGGCCGAGCAGCAGGTTCTCTTCCACCGTGAGCAGCTTGAAGATGCCGCGATGCTCCGGCACCAGGCACACGCCGCGCGTGGCGATGCGGTGCGGCGGCTGGCCCGCGATGTCCGCGCCCTGGAAGCGCACGCGCCCGCCCGTGGGCGTGACAGCACCGGCAATGCTCTTGAGCGTGGTCGACTTGCCCGCGCCGTTGCGGCCCAGCAGCGTGACCAGTTCGGCCTCGCCCACCGTGAACGACACGCCCTGCAGCACATGGCTCTTGCCGTAGTGCGCGTGCAGGCCGTCGACTTCGAGGATGTTCGCGCTCATCGGGTCGCCTCCGTGCGCTGAGCGCCGGCCATGGCCCGGCTGTTGCTCCCTCTCCCCTCGGGGAGAGGGCTGGGGTGAGGGCCGGCGGCGATGGCAGGGGCGGTGCATGTGCGAAGGCCGCGGCCCTCACCCCTGCCCTCTCCCCACGGGGAGAGGGAGAAAGAAACAGCGCTCCTCATGCCTTGCCCCCAGTGATCATGTTGCCGAGATATGCCGTGCGCACGCGCGCGTCGGACCGGATGTCGCCCGGCAGCCCCTCGGCCAGCACGCGGCCCAGTTGCATGACGGTCACGGTGTCGGAGATGTCCATCACGATGTTCATGTTGTGCTCGATCAGCACCACGGTGTGCGCGTCGCGCAGGCTGCGGATGAGGTGCTTCATCTCGTCGAGGTCGTCGATGCCCATGCCCGAGGTCGGCTCGTCCAGAAAGATGGCCTTGGGCTTCGCGGCCAGCGCCATGCCCACTTCGAGCCGGCGCTGCTGGCCGTGCGAGAGCACGCTGGCGGGCGTGTCGGCCAGCCGTTCGAGGCCGACGCGCGCGAGCACCTCGGCCACCGTGTCGGCACAGGCGCGCTCGCCGATGGGAGCGCGCCAGCAGTTCATGGCCTGGCGCGGCGCAATGCCCTGCGCCGCCACGCGCAGGTTCTCGCGCACCGACAGGCTGGGGAACAGGCTCGTGACCTGGAACGAGCGCGCCATGCCGCGCTGCACGCGCTTGTGGTCGGGCTCGCGCGTCACGTCGTGGCCGTCGAACACGATGCGCCCGCCCGTCGTGGTGCCGGTGCCCGTGAGCATGTGGAACAGCGTGGTCTTGCCCGCGCCGTTCGGGCCGATCACCGAATGCACGGTGTTGCGCTTGATCTTCAGGTCGACCCCGCCGAGCGCGGCGAACTTACCGTAGTGCTTCGTGACGCCGATGGCTTCGATGAGGATGTCGCTCATGCTTTTTCTCCCTGTGCCAGCGGCGCCTTGTCCGCAGCAGGCGTCTTGCGGAACACCCGGCGCCAGGCGCTTTCGCCCAGGCCCCAGAGGCCGCGTTGCATGCCGATGCTCACGCCGATCAGCAGCAGGCCCAGCAGCAGCAGCCAGCGCGGCCACAGCGTGGAGAGCCAGTCGGCCAGCAGCACGTAGAAGGCCGAGCCGAGCACCGAGGCGAACAGGTTGCCGGTGCCGCCGATCACGGTGATGACCAGGATCATCTCGCTCGTGTGGTACTCGGCGTTCGACAGCGGCGCGATGCCGGTCATCATGGCGTGCAGGCCGCCGGCCAGGCCGGTGACGGCGCCCGAGATCACGAAGGCCAGCAGCTTGAAGCGCTTCAGGTCGTAGCCCACGGCGGCGGCGCGGTCCTCGTTGTCGCGGATGGCGAGCAGCGTGCGGCCGAAGACCGAGTCGGTCACCTTGAGCAGCAGCGCGAACGCGATGAGAAAGATCACCGCCACGAAGGCGTAGTACTTCCACGGCGTGTCCATGAAGGCCGGGCGCGGCACATCGAGCAGGCCGTTGTCGCCGCCCGTGAGCCCCGAGGCCGTGTACGCCACGAAATAGAACATCTGCGCGAAGGCCAGCGTGAGCATCACGAAGTAGGTGCCGCGCTGGCGGATGGCGACCCAGCCGACCACCGCGGCGCCCAGCGCGCCCATGCCGATGGCGGCAAGCAATGCCAAAGGCATCGGCAGTTGCAGCCGCGTGAGCAGGATCGCGATGGTGTAGCTGCCCAGCCCGAAGAAGATGCCCTGGCCGAACGAGAGCAGCCCCGTGTAGCCGAGCAGCAGGTTGCAGCCCAGGGCCGCGAGCGCGTAGATGAGCACTTCGCTCGCGAGCGAGCCCGAGCGCATGAACAGCGGCAACGCGAGCGCGACGATCAGCGCCAGCAGGAAGGTGTATTTCTTTGGCATGGCGGCGGTCATCCTCTGCGGCCGAGCAGGCCATGCGGGCGCAGCAGCAGCACGGCGCCCATCGCGATGTAGATCATCAGGCTCGCCCCGGGCGGCCAGATGGTGCTCATGAGGCTTTGCACGATGCCGATCAGCACGCCGCCGACCAGCGCACCGCTGAAGCTGCCGAGCCCGCCGATCACCACGACCACGAAGGCCACGCCCAGCGCCTCGACGCCCATGAAGGGCTCGGCCCCGCGGATGGGCGCGGCGAGCACGCCGGCCAGCGCCGCCGTGGCCGCGCCGAGCGCGAACACCAGGCTGAACACGCGAAACACGTTGATGCCCAGCAGCGAGACCATCTCGGTCGATTCGCTGCCCGCACGCACCGCGCTGCCCAGGCGCGTGCCTTCGAGCACCCACCACAGCAGCACCGCGAGCACGGCGGTGAAGCCGATCACGAAGAGCCGGTACTTCGGGTAGATGAAGCTGCCCCACATCACCACGCCCTGCAGCAGGTCGGGCGTGGGCACGCTGTTGCCCAGCGGGCCCCAGAACACGATGACGATCTCCTGCACCGCGAGCGCCAGGCCCACGGTCACGAGGATGTGGAACTCGTGCGGCTTGGCATACACACGGCGCAGCAGCAGCTTCTCGGCCAGCCAGCCGAGCGCGCCGACGAACAGCGGCACCAGCACGAGCGCGGCCCAGAAGTTCAGGCCCCACTGCATGGCCTGGAAGCACAGGTAGGCGCCCAGCAGGTAGAAAGCGCCGTGCGCGAAGTTCACGAAGCGCAGCAGGCCGAACACGATGGACAAGCCAACGGCCAGCAGGAAATACAGCATGCCGATGCCGATTCCGTTGATGGTCTGGAGCAGGTAGACGGACATAGGTGTCGTGGGGGAGATGGCAAACGTGCAGGCGGCCCACGCCCTGCCCGCGCCGCAAACGATGCGGGCGCGAGCGCGGCGCGAAGCCGGGCGGCGTCAGGCCAGCTTGCAGCCGGTCTTGTCGACGGGCAGGAAGGACTTGCCGGAACTGATCACGTCGACGTAATCGGCCGGGTTGGCCATCTTCGACTTCGCCTTGCCCTTGAGCAGGTAGTAGTCCTTGATGACCTGGTGGTCGGCCTTGCGGATTTCTTCCACGCCCGTGAGACCGTCGAACTTCATGCCTTCGAGCGCGGCGATCACGGCCTTCTGGTCGACCGTGCCGGCTTTGACGATGCCGTCGATGAGGATCTTGGTGCAGATGTACGAACCGGCCAGGCTGTAGTTGGGCACGATCTTCAGCTTATCGGCGGTGCGCTTCACGAGGTCCTTGTTGAGCGGCGTGTCGACCGTGTGCCAGTACTGCGCACCGAAGTAGACGCCGTCGCACAGGTCGGCGCCCAGCTCGTCGAACTGCTCCAGGCCCGAAGCCCAGGCCATGAGGATCGTCATGTTCTTGTGCATGCCGAAGCTCACCGCCTGGCGCAGCGCGGCCGACGACTGCGCGCCGAAGTTCAGCAGCAGCAGCACGTCGGGCTTGGCGGCCATGGCGTTGGTGAGGTAGCCGCTGAACTCCTTGTCGTTGAGCGAGTGGTAGCTGTTGCCCACGTGCTCGATGCCCTTCTCCTGGAAGATGGTCTTGGCCGCGCTCAAGAGGCCGTCGCCGAACACGTACTGCGGCGTGATCGTGTACCAGCGCTTGGCCTTGGGCATCGACGCGATCAGCGGGCGCACCGTCTGCTCGATGGCACCGAAGGTGGGCACCGACCAGCGGAAGGTGGCGGGGTTGCAATCTTTGCCGGTGATTTCGTCGGCGCCCGCGGTGGTGATGAAGAGGGCGCCGGCCTTCTCGGCCTCCTTGCCCATGGCCAGCGCTTCCGACGACAGGATGCCGCCCGCGAAGAACTTCGCGCCCTGCTGCTGCGAGGCCTCCTGCACCTTGCGCACGGCGGTGGCCGGCTTGCCTTCGGTGTCGAGCAGCGTGTAGGCCAGCGGACGGTTCAGCACCTTGCCGTACTGCTCGATCGCCAGCTTGGTGCCCAGGTCGGCGAACTTGCCGTTGGCCGCGAAGGCACCCGACATGGGCACCGGTGCACCGAAGCGGATCACGTCGGTGGCCTGGGCGATGGCCGAGCGGCTCATCAGGAGCGAGGCCGGGGCGGCCGACAGGGCGGCGAGCTGAAGGAGTTGTCTGCGTTGCATGGGGTTCTCCGGTCGTGGTGTGTGGAAAGTGGGGAAGAAAACACAGTGCCTGCGATCGCCGGCAATTTAAGCGGATAAATAGGATTAATATGTTGGTAAAAACCCGTTAGCAAGCCCCGTGCCCAAACCCAACCCGACCCTGCCGATGACGCCGTTAAGATCGCGCGCTGTTGCGCATCCCGCGCATCTCCCGATGTGCATGGATGGAGCGTTTTGATGAGAGTGGGGCACAACCCTCCGAAGCGGCAAAAGCTCTCGGACGTCATCGTCGAAGACGTCAAGCGATGGATCGTTGCCGAGCGCAAGCAGCCCGGCGACCGGCTACCGAACGAGAAGGAACTGATCGAGCTCTTCGGCTATTCGAAGAGCACGGTGCGCGAGGCGCTGAAGGCGCTCGAGGTGCGCGGGCTGATCTCGATCCGCACCGGCCCGGGCGGCGGCGCGTACCTGCAGCAGGTGTCGGTCGACCATGCGTCGGAGCCGCTGCGCAACTTCCTGCACTTTCATCACCTCGACGGCCATCACATCTACCAGCTGCGCAAGGCACTGGAGCCCGAGCTGGCCGTGAGCGTGGTCGGGCGACTCACGCCCGAACACTTCACACGGCTCGAAGAGAACGTGCGCCTGTGCACCATCGAGCCGACCAACGAAGACGAACTGCGCACGCAGCGCGAGGCCGAGCTGGCCTTTCACACGATGCTGGCCGAGGCCTGCCCCAACCCGGTGCTGTCCTTCATGTGCCGCTTTCTCAACGACCTGCTGCGCGACCTCGTCGTCTACAAGAAAGCGCTGGACCACCACCACTTCGGCGAGACCAACGTGGACTACCACACGCAGCTGCTGGCGGCGTATCGCAAGGAAGATGCGGACGAGGTGCGGCGGCTGATGGCGGAGCACATGGTGGATGCGGAGCACCATATGCATGAGATGGAAGCGCACATCGGGGCGAAGCATTTGTTGCTGCCGAGTGGGCAGCGCTGACCGGCTGGGTTGAGAACGGACCGCTTGTCTTGTCCCCTCTCCCCTCGGGGAGAGGGCTAGGGTGAGGGCCGCGGGCCTTCGCACCTGCGCGCCCTTGCCCATCGCCCGACACCCTCACCCCAGCCCTCTCCCGCAAGCGGGAGAGGGAGCAAGACCAACTCACTTGTGCGCTTGCTCCAGACAGGCCTGAAACGCCAACACCGCCCGTGAAGGCTTCGGCGAGCGCCGCAGCAGGCTCACGAACCGGCACGCATAGTTGAAGCGCGCCGGCAACACCGCCTTCATCAGCCCGCGCTGCTCGAACACCTGTGCGTAGTGGTCGGGCAGAAAGCCCAGAAAGCGGCCCGACAGGATCAGCGTCGCGATCGCCTCCTGGTCGAACCCGGTCGCCTTGCGAGACAACCGCGCGCGATGGCTCAGTTCCATGTTCGGCGAGTGATACCCCAGCCCGGCGAAATGGTGCTCGCCCAGCTTCGACCACGTGAGCTTGCCGTGCGGGCTGTCGAACAGCGGATGCCCTTTGCCGCAGTACAGCAGCATGGTCTCGTCGAACAGGTCGGCGTAGACCAGGCTCTTCGAGCTGCGGTGCGCCGGGATGATGCCGATCTGGAAGTTGCCCTCCAGCACGCCCTGCTCGATGGCGTTGATCGAGCCCACGTGCACCGCCAGATTCACCTCGGGCGCGATTTCGGTGAAGCGCGCAATGGCCTCGCCGATGCGCGCCTTCGGGTTGGTCGCGGTCTTGTCGAACAGCGCCACCTCGAGCTGCCCGCCCATGCGGTTGTGGATGTCGTCGATGCTGCCGCGAAAGGCGTCGACCGAGGCCAGCAGCCGCAACGTCTCGTCGTACACGCGCTGGCCCTCGGCCGTGAGCGCAAAGCCCGCCCGCCCGCGCCGGCACAACACGAGGCCCAGCCGCGTTTCCAGGTCTTTCACGTGGCGGCTCACGGTGGAGGTGCCGATGTTCAGCTCCAGCTCGGCCGCCGCCATGCCGCCGCAGTCGACCACGCTCTTGAACACCTTGAGCAGGCGCAAATCCATGTCGCTGAGCTGCCCCAGCACGGCGCGGTTGCGGGTGCCCTGGGCACTGGTTTCGGTGGCCGGTGAGGCCTTGGCATTTACTTGCATGGATCGTCAAGTGAACATTGATATTGCGCCATTCTCCACACTGAAGGGTCTGCGAACAATCGGCACATCCCTTCACCCCCGGAGCCCGCCCTGCGCGGGATGCGCCATGACCCTCGCCACACCCGCCATCGAACCCACGCCCACCGCGCGCACCGACGCCGCCTGGCTCGAGGCGCACTGGATGCCGTACACCGGCAACCGCAACTTCAAGGCCGATCCGCGGATCATCGTGGAGGCAAAAGGCGCCTACTTCACCGACAACGACGGCCGCAAGATCTTCGACGGCCTGTCGGGCCTGTGGTGCTCGGGCCTGGGCCACGGCCGCCCCGAGATCACCGAGGCGGTGAGCCGCCAGATCGCCAAGCTCGACTACTCGCCCGCGTTCCAGTTCGGCCACCCGCTCTCGTTCGAGCTGGCCAACAAGATCAAGGAACTGACGCCCGCCGGCCTGGACTACGTGTTCTTCACCGGCTCGGGCTCCGAAGCCGCCGACACCTCGCTGAAGATGGCGCGCGCCTACTGGCGCACCAAGGGTCAGGCCGGCAAGACGCGCCTCATCGGCCGCGAGAAGGGCTACCACGGCGTGAACTACGGCGGCATCTCGGTGGGCGGCATCGCGGCCAACCGCAAGCTGTTCGGCCAGGGCATCGAGGCCGACCACCTGCCGCACACGCAACTGGCGGCCAATGCCTTCACGCGCGGCATGCCCGAGAACGGCGCCGAGCTGGCCGACCGCCTGCTCGACCTCATTGCGCTGCACGACGCCTCGACCATCGCGGCCGTGATCGTCGAGCCCTTTGCCGGTTCGGCCGGCGTGGTGATTCCGCCGAAGGGCTACCTGAAGCGCCTGCGCGACATCTGCACCGCGCACAACATCCTGCTGATTTTTGACGAAGTGATCACCGGGTTCGGCCGCTGCGGCGCGCTCACGGGCGCCGATGCCTTCGGCGTCACGCCCGACATCATGAACATCGCCAAGCAGGTCACCAACGGCGCGCAGCCGCTGGGCGCCGTGGTGGCCAATAAGGACATCTACGACACCTTCATGGCTGCGGGCGGCCCCGAGTACATGCTCGAGTTCCCGCACGGCTACACCTACGGCGCGCACCCCGTGGCCTGCGCCGCCGGCATCGCCGCGCTCGACGTGCTGCAGAAGGAAGACATGATCGGCCGCGTGCAGACGCTGGCCCCGCACTTCGAGAACGCCGTGCACAGCCTGAAGGGCAGCAAGCACGTCGCCGACATCCGCAACTACGGCCTCGCCGCCGGCATCACCATCGCCGCGCTGCCGGGCGAGCCCGCACGCCGCCCCTACGAGATCGCGATGAACTGCTGGAAGAAGGGCTTCTACGTGCGCTACGGCGGCGACACGATCCAGCTCGCACCGCCTTTCATTTCCGAGAAGGCCGAGATCGACCGCATGGTCAACGCCCTCTCTGACGCCCTCGCAGAAACCGCCTGAATCCCTTTCGAGACCTGAAGACATGCAACACGACAAGAACGTCACCGCCACCATCGGCCACTTCATCGACGGCAAGCACGTCGGCGGCGGCAGCCGCGTGCAGCCGGTGTTCGACCCCGCCACCGGCCTGTCGGCCAAGAGCGTCGCGCTCGCCGACAAGCTCACGGTCGAGCAGGCCATCGCCGCGGCGCAGGCCGCCTTCCCGGCCTGGCGCAACACGCCGCCGCTGAAGCGCGCCCGCGTGATGAGCCGCCTGAAGACGCTGCTCGAAGAAAACGCCGACACCATTGCCGCGCTGATCACCGCCGAGCACGGCAAGGTGCTGGCCGACGCGCACGGCGAGCTGCAGCGCGGCATCGAGAACGTCGAGTACGCCAGCTACGTGCCCGAGCTGCTCAAGGGCGAGCACAGCAAGAACGTCGGCCCGTCGATCGACTCGTGGAGCGAGTTCCAGGCGATGGGTGTCGCGGCCGGCATCACGCCGTTCAACTTCCCCGTCATGGTGCCGCTGTGGATGTGGCCGATGGCCGTGGCCTGCGGCAACACCTTCGTGCTGAAGCCCTCGGAGCGCACGCCCTCCTCCACGCTGTTCATGGCCGAACTCGCGCTGCAGGCCGGCCTGCCGCCGGGCGTGCTCAACGTGGTCAACGGCGACAAGGAAGCGGTCGACACGCTGCTGACCGACCGCCGCGTGAAGGCCGTGAGCTTCGTGGGCTCGACGCCCATCGCCGAATACATCTACACCACGGGCACGGCCCACGGCAAGCGCGTGCAGGCGCTCGGCGGCGCCAAGAACCATGCGGTGGTGATGCCCGATGCCGACATCGGCAACGCCGTGAGCGCGCTCATGGGCGCGGCCTACGGCTCGTGCGGCGAGCGCTGCATGGCGATTCCGCTGGTGGTGGCCGTGGGCGACGCCACGGCCGACGCGGTGGTCGAAGGCCTGAAGGTCGAAATCGCCAAGATGAAGGTCGGCCCCGGCACCGACAACGGCAACGACATGGGCCCGCTGGTCACGCAGCCGCACTTCGAGAAGGTCAAGGCCTTCGTCGACGCGGGCGTGGCCGCCGGCGCCAAGCTGGTGGTCGACGGCCGCGGCATCCAGGTCGAAGGCCACGAAGGCGGCTACTACCTCGGCGCCTGCCTGTTCGACCACGTGAAGCCCGGCATGACGATCTACCAGGAAGAGATCTTCGGCCCGGTGCTCGGCGTGGTGCGCGTGAAGACGCTGCAGGAAGCCATGGACCTGATCGACGCGCACGAGTACGGCAACGGCACCTGCATCTTCACGCGCGACGGCGAGGCCGCGCGCTGGTTCAGCGACAACATCCAGGTCGGCATGGTCGGCATCAACGTGCCGCTGCCCGTGCCCGTGGCGTACCACTCGTTCGGCGGCTGGAAGCGCTCGCTGTTCGGCGACCTGCACGCCTACGGCCCCGACGCCGTGCGCTTCTACACCAAGCGCAAGACCGTCACGCAGCGCTGGCCCTCGGCCGGCGTGCGTGAGGGCACGATGTTCTCGTTCCCTTCGAACCGCTGATATTGACGCGTCCGCAGCAGGTCAGGCTTTGTCTGCCTTGCCTGCGGCGTTCGCGAGCTTGCTGAGCATGCGGTCCACCAGCCACGGCTGGCGGTCCTCATCCTCAGCGCGTTCCTTGCGGCGGATCGCGTTGCGCACGACGATCGAGCCCACATAGCGCATCGGCTCCGGCGGAAAGTAGCCCAGCGGCCCGGCCGTGATCGGGCTGCGTGTCCATGCGTTGTCCTGGTCGAGCACCAGCGACGACAGGATCTGCCCGCCCATGTAGGTCGGCCCCACCCCGTTGCCCGAGTAGCCGAAGCCGTAGTAGATGTGCGGTGCGCCATCGAGCTTGCCGAAGAACGGAAAGCCCGTCACCGAGCGGTCGGACGGGCCGTTCCAGCTCGCGGTGATCGGCGTGTTGCTCAATGCCGGGAAGAAGGAATGCAGCGCCTGCGTGAGCTCGGCCTCGTAGGGCGAGCGCTCGTCGAACACCTTGGCCATGCGGCCGCCCCAGGCGAAGGTGTTGCCGCCCTTGCCCAGCATGATGCGGCCGTCGACCGTGCTGCGGTAGTAGTACACGAAGGTGCGCGAGTCGAGCACCGACACGCCGTCGGTCAGGCCGATCTGCTGCAGCAGATCGGGGCAGCGCTCGGTGATGATCATGTCGCTCGACACGATGGCGATGGTCCGCTCGAACTGCGGGAAGCGGCTGGCCATCCACGCGTTCATCGCGAGCACCAGTTTCTTCGCGCGCACGCGCCCGGTCGGCGTGCGCACCATCACGGGCTGGTCGGTGCTGAAGTCGAGCATCGGCGTGCGCTCGTGGATGCGGATGCCCATGGCCAGCGCCACGCGCCGCAGCCCGCGCACCAGCTTGCCCGGGTGCACGGTGGCGGCGATCGGCGAGTACACGCCGGCCAGGTTGCGCGCCGAGCCTGAACGCTGTGCCACCTCGTCGGGCGGCAGCGCGTGGTACGAATGGATGCCGCGCGCTTCCAGCGCCTGCATCATCGGATCGAGCGTGCCGATCTGCGCCTGCGAAGTCGCGGTGTAGAGCGTGCCGTCGCGCCGCAGCTCGGCGTCGATGCCGTGCGCCGCGCAGAAGTCGGCGATGTGCCCCACCGCCGCTTCCGACGCCTTCACGAGGCGCACGGCCTCGCCTTCGCCGAACAGCCGCCGCAGCGTCAGGAACTTGGCCGACCAGGTCAGCAGGCAACCGCCGTTGCGCCCGCTGGCGCCGGCGCCGCAGAGGTCGCTTTCGAGAATGACGATGTCGAGCGCAGGCGCCTGCAGCTTGGCCTGGATCGCTGTCCACAGGCCGGTGAAGCCGCCGCCGACGATGCAGACGTCTGCGGTGGTTTCACCTTGCAGCGCCGGGGCCAGATCGCCGTCGTTGAAGAGCGCTTGTTCGATCCAGAAGGGGCGCATCCGTGTGCCTTAGGCGTTGAGGGCTTGCCGGTGTTCGGCGGAACTGATTTCGAGATGGCGCACGAAGTGCGCGAGACCGGGCATGTCGGCATCGGCCAGCTTGGCCGTGTCGTCCCAGCGCCGCAGGCGCACCGCGTCCATCGCATACGGCAGGGCCTCGAAAGCGCTGGCCTGCGCCGAGTCGAAAACGCCACCCTGCAGTTGCAGGCTGCGCTTCGAGTCGGCCGACAGCGCCTCCAGGTAGCCGGGCACACGCGCGCACAGAAAGCGCTTGGCGTCCACATGCAGCCGGATCGGCTCCAGCGTGGCCGGTCCGAACAGCGCGCGCAGGAACGGCAGGCAGCGGTACTGGTGCAGGTCGTCCAGCCCCTGCTGCGTCGGCGTGCCGCCGAAGTCGTGCAGCAGATGGCCCAGGTCGTGCAGCAGGGAGGCGGCGATCAGCGCGCTGTCCGCCCCCTCCTGCTCGGCCAGGTGCGCCGACTGCAGCGCGTGCTCCAGCTGCGTGACCGGCTCGCCGTCGTACTGCGCGTGGCCCTTGGTCTCGAAGAGGCCGACGATGTCGGGGATGCTGAGGCTCATGGTTACCAGGGCAGCGAGTAGGTCTTGGTGTTGGTGAAGCTCTTCATCGCTTCGAGCACGCCTTCCTTGTAGCCCAGGCCCGAGTCCTTGATGCCGCCGAAGGGCGTGAGCTCCAGGCGGTAGCCCGGCACTTCGCGCACGTTCACGCTGCCCACGTTCAGCTCGCGGATGAAGCGCGTGATGTAGTCCAGCCGGTTGGTGCAGATCGACGACGACAAACCGTAGGCCGTGCCGTTGGAGATGCGGATCGCCTCTTCGATGTTCTTGAAGCGGATCACCGGCGAGACGGGGCCGAAGGTCTCCTGCTTGGCGACCGTCATCTCGGGGTCGACGTGGTCGAGCACGGTGGGCGAGTACAGCGCGCCGCGGCGTTCGTTGCCGTACAGCAGCTTCGCACCGGACTTGATCGCCTCGTTGACCACCGCCTCGAACTGCTTGGCAGCCGCTTCATCGATCACCGTGCCCATGTCGGTGGCCGGGTCCATCGGGTCGCCGTACTTCAGCGCTTTTGTCTTGGCTACCAGCAACTCGACGAACTGGTCGGCGACCGACTCGTGCACCAGCATGCGTTTGACTGCTGTGCAGCGCTGGCCCGAGTTCTTGTACGAACCGTTGGCCGCCAGCGTGGCAGCTTCCTCAATGTCCGCGTCTTCCATCACGATGATCGGATCGTTGCCGCCCAGCTCCAGGATCTGGCGCTTGTAGACCGCCTTGCCCGCGATGTACTTGCCGATGGACACGCCACCGGTGAAGGTGACCATGTCCACGTCGGCGTTGGTCAGCAGTTCATCGGCAATCTCGGCCGGGTCACCGGTGATGACCGACAGCATCTGTGGCGGCAGGCCCGCCTCGTACAGGATGTCGGCCAGGATGAAGGCCGTCAGCGGCGTCTTCTCGCTGGGCTTGAGCACCATCCGGTTGTTGGTGGCAATGGAGGGCGCCACCTTGTGGATCACCTGGTTCAGCGGATGGTTGAACGGGGTGATGGCGGTGATGGCGCCCTGCAAGGGCTCGCGCAGCGTGTAGACCTTGCGGCTCTTGCCGTGGTGCGTGAGGTCGCAAGAGAACACCTGACCGTCGTCCACCAGCGCCTGGTTGGCGGCGAACAGCAGCACGTCGGAGGCGCGGCCCACTTCGTAGAGCGAGTCCTTGCGGCACAGGCCCGATTCGAGCGTGATGGTGCGCGAGATCTCGTCCAGGCGCGAGGCGATGATCTCGCCGGCGCGCATGAGGATCTTGTAGCGCTCGTAGCGCGTGAGCGTGGGCTTGTAGTCGCGGGCGATGCGCAGGGCATTACGCACGTCGTCCAGCGTGGCCTTGGGCACGGTGGCGATCACTTCACCGGTGTACGGGTAGGTGACGTCGATGGTGCGGTCGCGGTGGACTTTCTCGCCGGCGATGCGCAAGGCCTCGCGGTGGACAGTGCCTGGCTTCAGGATGGCTTGGCTCATGGGTGCTCCGTGTGGCTTCAGCGTGCGTGGTTCAGGGCGAGGTCGAGCGCATCGAAGTTGCGCAGCCGGCGGCCGGCGGCAATGCCTTCGACCGGGCGGTTGCAGATCAGCGGCACCTTCTGCTCGGACACACCGCCGTGCGAGCGCAGCGGCACTTCGAGGGCCGACAGGTCGTGGCGGCTGGCGGCGGTGCCGATGACGGTGCTCTGCTCGCTGACGACCACGATGTCGCCGATGCGGTCGGGCGGCAGCTCGAAGCGCTGCGCGGCTTCCTTGCGCGAGAGCACGAGTTCCATGCCCGGGATGCCCTTGATGCGTTCGATCCAGCCCGGCACGCTGGCTTCGTCGGGGGCGTACACGGTGGCGAAGGAGCCGAGCGCACCGTGGTGCACCACGTACGGATCGGTGATCGGCAGGATCACGCGGGCTGTTTCAGCGCCGTACCAGCCGTCGAGCACGTCCTGCAGGTAGATCACGTTCGGCGAACCGTCGGCACCGTGCTTGTCGTTCATGCCGTGGTCGGCCGTGAGCACGATGGTTGCGCCGAGCGCGTCGAGCTGCGCGAGGTAGCCGTCCATCATTTGGTAGAAGGCGTTCGCTGCGGGGCTGCCCGGTGCGGCCTTGTGCTGCACGTAGTCGGTGGTCGACAGGTACATCAGGTCGGGGCGCTGCGACTCCATCAGCTTCACGCCGGCGGCGAACACGAACTCCGACAGCTCGGCGCTGTACACCGAGGGCACGGGCATGCCGACCATGTCGAGCACGTTGTCGATGCCGTTCTCTTCCATCGTCACCTGGTCCGACTTCTCCGACGAGAAGCAGATGCCCTTCATCTTGTGACCGAGCAGCTTGCGCAGCTTGTCCTTGGCGGTGATCACGGCGAGCTTGGCGCCCGCGTCGGCAAAGGCCGCGAGCACCGTGCCGGCGCGCAGGTACTTGGGGTCGTTCATCATCACTTCCTGACCCAGCTCGCGGTCGAAGAAGTAGTTCCCGCAGATGCCGTGCACCGCGGGCGGCGCGCCGGTCACGATCGACAGGTTGTTGGGGTTGGTGAACGAGGGCACGACGCAGTCGGCGAGCAGATCGGCGCCGTCCTTGCGCATGCGGGCGATGTACGGTGCCACGCCGGCTTCGATGGCCGCATCGAGGTAGGCCGGCTCGCAGCCGTCCACGCACACGACCACGATCGGACGGGCCATCCAGCGATAGCTTCTGGCATTGACTTCAAGTGTCTCCGGTGTCATTTCAGACTTCCTTTTGGGGTGGGTGGTTCGGGGTAACGGGGGTGTTGCTGGTGATGGCCGCATCGGCGTCGATGCGGCCGAAGGCCTTGTGCATGCGCGCGCGGCTGCCGGCCACGTGTTCGCGCAGTGCGCGGCCTGCCGTGTCGGCGTTGCCGCTGGCAATGGCGTCGACGATGTGGCTGTGCTCGTCGGCCGAGACCCGCAGGCCGCCGCCGCTGTCGAGCGCGCGCATTCTGAAAAGGTGCAGCTCCTTGACGAGCCGCTTGTAGGTTTCGGTGAGCTTCTTGCTGCCGGCCGTGTCGAGCAGGATCTCGTGGAACTGCAGGTTGAGCTGCGCGTACTGCTCCACGTCCTGCGCCTGGGCCGCCGAGCGCATGGCGTCGACCATGGCGCGCAGGCGCTCCACCGCGTCGGGCTGGATCGCCAGCGCCACGCGCCGGCCGATGATTTCTTCCAGCGCCTCGCGCAGTTCGTAGATCTCGTCGGCCTCTTCGAACGCGATCTCGCGCACGAAGACACCGCGGTTCTTCTCGTTGCGCACCAGGCCGGCCTCTTCCAGGGCGCGCAGCGCCTCGCGGATCGGGCCGCGGCTGGTGTTGAAGCGCAGCGAGAGCTCGCTCTCGTTGATGCGGCTGCCCACGGGAAGCTCGCCCGTCATGATCAAACGCTCGATTTCTTCCTGCATCAGCATCGGCAGCGAGCTGGACTGGAGAAACGCGAGGGCGGCGGAGTGATTGCTGGTGACCATGGGGCGTATTTTCCCGAAGGATCGTCAACTGTCAACAATTTTTTATTGACAGTCGGCAATCAGCAACCTACATTGCAAACACCGGACGGCGTTGGACACCTTCGCGCCGGCGCCAGCCCCTCACTCACCCTCTTCAGTGACAGCCAGCCTTTCAGGAGAAAACAGATGACGATGAAACAAAGCACGCGCCGTCTCACGGCCGCCCTGTGTGTTGCGGCCCTCGGCCTCATGTCCGGCAGTGCGTGGGCGCAAAAGACGCCGCTCCTGGTCTACACGGCGCTCGAAACCGACGCCATGAAGCTCTACAAGGACGCCTTCGAGAAGGCCAACCCCGACATCGAAGTGAAGTGGGTGCGCGATTCCACCGGCATCGTCACCGCCAAGCTGCTGGCCGAAAAAGCCAACCCGCAGGCCGACGTGGTGGCCGGCCTGGCCGCCAGCAGCCTGGCGCTGCTGCAGCAGGAGGGCATGCTGCTTCCTTATGAGCCCAAGGGCTTCAACGAACTGAACCCCGCGTACTCCGACGCCGCCCGCCCGCCCGCCTGGGTCGGCATGGACGTCTGGGCCGCCACCATCTGCTTCAACCATGTCGAGGCGAAGAAGCTCGGCCTGCCCAAGCCCGAGAGCTGGAAGGACCTGACCAAGCCCATCTACAAGGGCGCGATCTCGATGCCGCATCCCGCCTCCAGCGGCACCGGCTACCTCGATGTGTCGTACTGGCTGCAGAACCTGGGCGACGCCGAAGGTTGGAAGTACATGGACGCGCTGCACCAGAACATTGCGCAGTACGTGCACTCGGGCTCCAAGCCCTGCAAGCAGGCGGGCGCGGGCGAGTTCCCCATCGGCATCTCGTTCGAGTTCCGCGCGCACCAGGTGAAGAAGTCGGGTGCGCCGGTCGACCTGATCTTCCCGAAGGAAGGCCTGGGCTGGGACATCGAGGCCACGAGCCTCATGAAGACCAGCACGAAGCTGGCGCAAGGCAAGCGCTTTGCCGACTGGATGGCAAGCAAGGAAGCCAACCAGATCAGCGCACGCTGGTGGGCCGTGGTCGCCTACCCGGGCGTGGTCTCGAAGCTCGAAGGCATTCCTGAGAACTACGAAAAGCTGCTGGCCAAGAACGACCTGAACTGGGCCGCCAAGAACCGCGAACGCATCCTGGCCGAGTGGAGCAAGCGCTACGAAGGCAAGGCCGAACCCAAGTAAGCCCGACGGCATCCCCCGGTTTTCAATTCAAGGGTGCCGCCGCAACGGGTGACGCCCTCCAACGACGAGTGCGAAAAATGGACATGACCGACACCCGCTTCATTGCCAGCCAGTTGACCCCCACCGCGGCCCCGCCCGCGGCCCTCGAGATCGTCGGCGTTCGCAAGGACTTCGAAACCTTCAGCGCGCTGCGCGACGTGCACCTGCGCGTGAACCCCGGCGAGATGCTGTGCTTTCTGGGCCCCTCGGGCTGCGGCAAGACCACGCTGCTGCGCATCATCGCGGGCCTGGAGACGCAGACCGCCGGGCAGATCCTGCAGAACGGCAAGGACGTCTCGTGGCTCTCGCCCGACAAGCGCGACTACGGCATCGTGTTCCAGTCGTATGCGCTCTTTCCCAACCTGTCGATCGCGGACAACGTGGGCTACGGCCTCGTCAACAGCCGCGCGAAGCGGGGCGAGATCAAGGCGCGCGTCGACGAGCTGCTGAAGCTGGTCGGCCTGCCGACCTCGGGCGCCAAGTACCCGAGCCAGCTCTCGGGCGGCCAGCAACAACGCGTGGCCCTGGCCCGCGCGCTGGCCACGCGGCCCGGCCTGCTGCTGCTGGACGAGCCGCTGTCGGCGCTCGACGCGCTGGAGCGCATCCGCCTGCGCGGCGAGATCCGCCGGCTGCAGAAACAGGTCGGCATCACGACCATCATGGTCACGCACGACCAGGAAGAAGCGCTCTCGATGGCCGACCGCATCGTGGTGATGAACCACGGTGTGATCGAGCAGGTCGGCACACCGATGGAAATCTACGAACAGCCGGCCACGCCCTTCGTGGCCGACTTCGTGGGCAAGGTCAACGTGCTGCGCGCGGTGGCGCTGGGCAACCAGCGCTTCCAGGTCGGCGACATGGAACTGCAGTGCGACGCCTGCGACGGCGCCTTCGAGCCCGGCGATGACGTCAACCTGTACCTGCGCCCCGAAGACCGCGCGGTCGAGCACCTGAACGACGACACGCCCAACCGCCTGCAGGCCAAGGTCACGAAGGTCGAGTTCCTGGGCGGCCTGTGCATCGCCGAGGTGACGGCCGACGCGTTGCACGGCCAGGTGCTGGGCCTGCACTTCTCGCTGAACCAGCTGCACGACCTGGACATCCGCGAAGGCCACACGATCGACATCGCGCTGCGCGCCAACCGCATCCGCGCCTTTGCCGCGCGTCCGGCCAAGTCATGAACGCGCTGGCACATCCCCGCCCTGCGCTGGCCGCACGCCCGGCCCTGCGCTGGAGCCGCGACGAGACCATCGCGCGCGCCATCCTGTTCGTGGTGATGGCGATGCTGTTCGTGTTCCTGGTCGCACCGCTGCTCACCATCCTGGCCCACGCGGTGCAGGACAAGAACGGCCGCTTCGTCGGCCTGACCCACTTCATCACCTACTTCCAGACGCCGAGCCTGCTGCGCGCAGCGTGGAACTCGATCTGGGTGTCGGCCGCGGTGGTCATGATCTCGGTGCCCACGGCCTTCGTGTTCGCCTATGCGCTCACGCGCAGCCGCATGCCGGCGCCGCTGAAGGCGGTGTTCCGCCTCATCGCGCTCATTCCCCTGCTGGCGCCCTCGCTGCTGTCGGCGATTTCGTTCGTGCAGTGGTTCGGCAACCAGGGCGCGCTCAAGTTCCTGCTGGGCGGCACCTCGATCTACGGCGCGCCGGGCATCATCCTGGCCGAGGTCTACAACACCTTTCCGCACGCGCTGATGATCCTCGTCACCGCGCTGTCGCTGGCCGATGGCCGGCTGTACGAGGCGGCCACCGCGCTGCGCACACGGCCGTTCCGTCAGTTCATGACGATCACCCTGCCCTCGTGCAAGTACGGCCTGATCAGCGCGGCCACCGTGGTCTTCACCTACGTGGTGAGCGACTTCGGCGCGCCCAAGGTCATCGGCGGCAACTTCAACGTGCTGTCGGTCGACGTGTTCAAGCAGGTGGTCGGCCAGCACAACTTCTCGATCGGCGCGGTGGTCGGCATGCTGCTGCTGCTGCCGTCGATCATCTCGTTCGTGATCGACTACGTGGTGCGGCGCAAGCTGAAGGCGCAGCTCACGGCGCGCTCGGTGCCCTACACCCCGAAGCCGCGCAAGGTGGCCGATGCCGTGCTCACGCTGTTCTGCACCGTGGTCTGCGGCCTGCTGCTGGCGACCATCGGCATGGCCGTCTACACCTCGGCGATCTCGCTGTGGCCGTACGACCTGTCGTTCACGCTCAAGCACTACCACTTCGTGCTCGTCGAGAGCGACATGGCCGCCGCCTACGGCAACAGCCTGCTGGTGGCGATGGTCACCGCGGTGGCCGGCTCGCTCATCGTGTTCGTGGGCGCCTACCTGATCGAGAAGACGCGCAACCTGGGCCTCATGCGCAAGGGCATGCACCTGATGGCGGTGCTGTCGATGGCGGTGCCGGGCCTGGTGCTGGGCCTGGGCTACGTGATGTTCTTCAACCATCCGTCCAACCCGCTGAACTTTCTCTACCAGACGATGGCGATCCTGATCATCTCGATGGTGGTGCACTACTACACCTCGAGCCACCTCACGGCGGTGACGGCGCTCAAGCAGATCGACAACGAGTTCGAAGCCGTGTCGGCCTCGCTCAAGGTGCCGTTCTTCAAGACCTTCCTGCGCGTGACGGTGCCGGTGTGCCTGCCGGCCATCCTGGACATCGGGCGCTACTTCTTCGTGGTGTCGATGGCCAGCCTGTCGTGCGCCATCTTCCTGTACACGCCGGAGACCATCCTCGCGTCGGTCGCGATCATGCACCTGGACGACGCCGGCGACATCGGCCCGGCCGCCGCGCTGGCCAGCCTGATCGTCGTGACCTCGACGCTGGTGTGCATCGCCTACGCCCTGCTCACGCGCGTGCTGCTTGCACGCACGCAGGCCTGGCGCAACCTCAGCCGCGGC
Organism: Variovorax sp. 54; assembly: GCF_002754375.1. Taxonomy (NCBI): domain Bacteria; kingdom Pseudomonadati; phylum Pseudomonadota; class Betaproteobacteria; order Burkholderiales; family Comamonadaceae; genus Variovorax; species Variovorax sp. 54. The sequence continues at coordinate 5,194,008 of NZ_PEFF01000001.1, read as the reverse complement.
TGAGCGAACTCTTCACCTCTCGCCCCCTCATTTCCTTTCCCTGCCTGGAGACACCATGAGTCAAGCCGCCCACCCCATCCTGCTCACGCCCGGCCCCCTGACCACCTCGGATCGCACACGCCAAGCGATGCTGCGCGACTGGGGTTCATGGGACGCCGACTTCAACCAGATCACGGCGCGCATCCGCAAGGAAGTGCTGAACATCGTGCATGGCACGGGCACGCACGAATGCGTTCCGTTGCAAGGCAGCGGCACCTTCTCGGTCGAAGCGGCCATCGGCACGATCGTGCCGCGCACCGGCCATGTGCTGGTGCCGAGCAACGGCGCCTACTGCCAGCGCCTCGCGAAAATCTGCAAGGTGCTGGGCCGCAAGCTCACCACCATCGACTACACCGAAGAAAAGCAGGTCTCGCCCGCCGACGTCGACCGCGCGCTCGCAGCCGACCCCAGCATCACCCACGTGGCCGTGGTGCACTGCGAAACCGGCGCCGGCGTGCTCAACCCGCTGCACGAGATCGCACTGGTCGTGGCCAAGCACGGACGCGGCCTGATCATCGATGCCATGAGCTCCTTCGGCGCGCTGGACATCGATGCACGCAAGACACCGTTCGACGCCGTGGTCGCCGCTTCGGGCAAATGCCTCGAAGGCGTGCCGGGCATGGGCTTCGTCATCGTCAAGCGCAGCACGCTCGAAAAGTGCGAGGGCAACTGCCACTCGCTGAGCATGGACCTGTACGACCAGTGGGTCTACATGGAGAAGACCACGCAATGGCGCTTCACGCCGCCCACGCACGTGGTCGCCGCGCTCGACACCGCCATTGCGCAGTACACCGAGGAAGGCGGCCTGCCCGCGCGCGGCGGACGCTACACGCGCAACTGCAAGGCGCTCATCGACGGGCTGGCGACGCTGGGTTTCCGCAGCTTCCTCGACCCGGCGATCCAGGCGCCGATCATCGTCACCTTCCATGCGCCCGACGATGCCAACTACGACTTCAAGACCTTCTACCAAGAGGTGAAGAAGCGCGGCTACATCCTCTACCCCGGCAAGCTGACGCAGGTCGAGACCTTCCGCGTGGGCTGCATGGGGCACTTCGGCGACGCGGGCATTCCGGGCGCGGTGGCGGCCATTGCCGACACGCTGAAAGCCATGGGCATCCGGCAGGTGACGGCGGCCGTTCCGGCATGATGCCGGCCGGAGGGCGCGGGGTCCCTCCGAAGGATGCCCATGACCGCACAGAACTTCCTGCATCTCTGGGATCGCAGTTTTCTCTATGTCACGCCGGCCATCGAGTCTGACCTGACGGCCCGCTCGTCGGTGACGCTGCTGGCCTCGGTCAGCGGCCATCCGTTCCGGCTGGAAGCCGCCGACGGCACCCGCGCGCTGTGCACGGCCGCGCTGGTGGCGCCGGGCACGCAGCGTCGACTGTATGTCGACGGCTGCGGGCTGCTGTCGCTCAACCTCGATCCGGGCTCGATCGCCTACCGCACGCTGTCGCGGTGGATGGGCGACCGGGGCATCCTGCCGATCGATGCGCACTGCTTCGGCCGGCTGCGCGACAGCTTCGAGGCGGCGCAGGGCGGAGCGCTGGCCGAGCACCACCTGCAGTCGCTCAGCGCGCAGATGGTGGAGGCCGTCACCGGCCGGCCCGAGCCTGCGGGCGGGCTCGATCCGCGCATCGACAACGTGATGCGCGTCGCCCGGTCGCATGCGGGCCCGCTGCCGCTGCAGGAGCTGTCCGAGGTGGCCTGCCTGTCGCCCGACCGCCTGACCCATCTGTTCCGCGAGCAGGCGGGCGTGTCGATCAAGAACTACCTGCTGTGGGCCAAGGTGCGCCGTTCGGTGCAGCAGTTCGCCAGCGGCCGGCCGTTGGCCGAGATCGCGCTGGACGGCGGCTTCGCCAGCGCGGCCCACATGAGCCGCACCTTCCAGTGTTCGTTCGGCCTGCCGCCCTCGTTCCTGTCGCGCCGGGTGTGCGTGACGGCTGACGAACAGGCGGAGCGCGTCTGGGGGCAGTGACAGCACTGCAACAAGGTTGCATCGCTGCGCCTTTCTCGTTTGTACCTAGAACCTTAGCGGCTGCATGAAAGTGGGCGCCGCGGTCCCTGTCTACGCTTCCCGGGTGACGGAAACGAACAAGACAAGAGACAAGAGAGGTTCCCGGTGCGCTCCCGCTTATCGACATCCGCCAGGCTCGGCCTCGGCGCCGCCACCCTGCTGACGGCGCTCGGCGCCTGGTTCTTCTTCGCCGACCCGGACAGCCATGCCGCCACGCGCGACACGGCCGCTGCCGCTGCGGCTTCCGCCAATGCACAGGCCGCGCCGCGGGAAGGCGTCGTGCTTGCCCGGCGCGCGCCGGTCTACACGCCCTTCGCGCCGGGTGCATCGCCGTACCAGACCTCGGCCGGTGCGCGCGAGCGCGGCCTGGACCTCGTGCAGCTGCGGCGCGACCTGGCCGGCACCGGCAAGGACGTGGCGCAGGAGGTGGACCGCATCGTCGCGCTTGCGCGCTTCCGGGACCGCATCAACACGCTGGCGCAGATGCTGCCGAACCTCAGCGACGAGGAACGGCGCGACGAGTCGTACGCGATCCTGGAGCAGCTGCCCCGGCACGTGGCCAACGGCGAGATCCTGCCCGTGGAGGCCATCGCGTCGACGCGCGCACTGATCCAGATCGGCGAGCCCGACCCCACCATTCGCGACGCGCTCACGAAGCAGCTGACCGAATCGCTCCAGGCGCACGCGCGGCAGAAAGTCGGCCCCGCGCCCACCACCGAACCCCGCTACCAGAGCTACACGCAGGCCAGGAACCGGATGGCCGGCGAGGTGCAAGCCTCCGTGCAGGACCCCGATGAACGACAACGGGTGATGGCGCACAGAGAGCTCGAGATCCGAAGTCGCCACTACTGAATCTGAATCCTTCATCGCAAAAAATCAGGAGCCACACAACATGAAGCAGGTGAGAGTTCTTTGGAAAATCGCGGCCACGCTGGCCGTGTCGCTGTCGATGGCCGCGGCCAGCAGCGCCTCGACGCCCGTGCAGGAAAGCAGCGCGTCCGCCGCCCCCACACAGCGCAGCCGCGCCGACGCGCAGGCCTTCATCGACGAGGCCACGCGCAAGTACAACGCGGGCCTCACGACCAGCTCCAAGCCCGGCCAGACCATCGTGCCCGCCGCGGGCCCCAACTGGTCGGCCGACCTCGACACCTGGGTCGAGTACACCTTTCCGGCGAGCTCGGGCGCGTCGTGCATGAACGGCACGCCCTACCGCATGTACTACAAGGTCTCTTCCGACGCCGGCATGCGCGACAAGGTGCTGGTCGACTTCGAAGGCGGCGGCGCGTGCTGGGACTTCGAGTCGTGCCGCCCCGACGCTGCGACCGGCGCAGCCAACCCCGACGGGCTGCCCTCGGGCTATATCCAGGGCGACGGCATCGTGTCGAACACCGCGCTGCTGCTCACCTCGCCGGTGCTCGAGGGCAACACCTTCCTCGTCGAAGCGGCCGCGCGCCTGCTCTTCGGTCGCGGCTCGGGCAAGCTGGACGACGGCTGGTGGGGCCGCCTGTGGCAGACGACCACGGCGCCCGAAACCCAGAAGTGGACCAAGCTCGTCTTTCCGTACTGCACGGGCGACGTGTCCGCCGGCGCGAGCTTCCGCGCGTTCGACGACCCGGCCGCCCCCGGCGACGCGACGAAGACCAAGTACGTCAACTTCAACGGTCTGAACAACGTGCGCGCGGCCATGAAGTTCCTGCAAGACCACCAGTTCACGCAGAGCCTCTCGCAGCGCGGCTACCTGCAGCAACTGCTGGTGTACGGCGGCAGTGCCGGCGGCTACTCGGCGCAGTTCAACTACCCGATGATCCGGCAGGCGCTCGCCGGCGAGAAGACACGCGTCGCGCTGCTCAACGACTCGGGGCCGCTGTTGACGGCGCCGGTCTACAGCACCGGCGAGACGATCTCGGCCGCCGACCTCGAGAAGACACCCGCGGCCAAGTTCTGGCAACTGGCCAGCCACACCTGGGGCTTCTTCCAGCAGCCGCTGGCGGCCGACCTGCGTGTGCCCGGCCACCCCGAGTACGCCGAGCAGGCCAGCGGGCTCATCGCGCGCTGGGAAAAGACGACGGGCAAGAAGGTCGACATCGCCAAGGCCACCGGCGGCACCACCGGCAACTTCAGCAAGGTGCTCTCGCAGCGCTACCCCGTCGACCGCTTCGGGCTGTCGAGCTTCCAGCAGGACCAGGTCATCTCGCGCTTCTTCTTCATCGGCGCGCAGAACGCCGAGGTCGTGGGCCTCGAAGGCTCGGCGCTGCGCGATGCGAAGCTCAAACTCTTCCGCAAGGAGCTGGACCTGGTGCGTGCCGACCTCGGCCCGCTGCCCAACTTCGGCTACTACATGCCGTGGTCGCGCTACCTCGTCATCGGCAGCCACGTGACGACGGCGCTGACCTTCGCGGGCACCGAGACCACGCGCGCCGCGAACATGCGCGATGACGGCGGTCGCATCCAGCCGGCCTTCGACGGCGACGTGGGCCACTTCCTGAACAACCTGCTGAGCGTGAACACACTCGACACCGAGCCCGTGCTGAAGGAAGTGGGGCCGGAGAAGGCTGAGTCGCTCAACCTGGCAGGCGTTGCGGGCTGGTTGCTGGCACTGTTCAACGTGTTCGGCTGACCGGCGCCGAAGATCCCACCACGGCGCATTCGCAGCGCCTTGATTTCGGACCACGGCCGGCGTGGTCCTACAGCGCCGTGCGCGGCAGCCGCCCAGAATGCTGCGCATGACGGTTCTGCGCAGCGACATCCCTGCCCGCCTGGACCGCCTGCCGTGGTCGCGCTGGCATTGGCGCGTGGTGATCGCGCTGGGCGTGGCCTGGATTCTCGACGGCCTCGAGGTCACGCTGGTGGGTTCCATCGGCGCGGTGCTGGAGCGGCCCGACACGCTCGGGCTTACGGCGGGAGAGATCGGCTGGTCGGGCTCGATCTACATCGCGGGCGCAGTGATCGGCGCGCTGGTCTTCGGGCGGCTCACCGACCGACTCGGGCGCAAGAAGCTCTTCTTGCTCACGCTCGTGGTCTACACGATCGGCACGCTGGCCACGGCCTTCTCACCCAACTTCGCCTTCTTTGCGCTGTGCCGCTTCGTCACGGGGCTAGGCATCGGCGGCGAGTACGCGGCCATCAACTCGGCGATCGACGAACTCATTCCGGCGCGCGTGCGCGGGCGCGTCAACCTCGCAATCAACGGCAGCTTCTGGATCGGTGCGGCGCTCGGCGCGGCGCTGAGCCTGGTGCTGCTCGATGCGCGCGTGATCGGCCCGGTGTGGGGCTGGCGCGCGGGCTTTGCGCTGGGCGCGGTGCTGGCGGTGGCCATCCTGCTGGTGCGGCGCCATGTGCCCGAGAGCCCGCGCTGGCTCATCGCGCACGGACGCGCGGATGAGGCCGAGCGCATCGTCGCGGACATCGAGCGCGAAGTCGAAGTGCAGCACGGCCCACTGCCCACTCCGCAAGGCCATGTGACGTACACCGCCGCGCGCCAGAACAGCCCGCCGATGCGCGAGGTGGCGCGCGTGCTGTTGCGGCGCTACCCGGCGCGCAGCATGGTGGCCGTGGCGCTGATGGTGTCGCAGGCGTTTTTCTACAACGCGATCTTCTTCACCTACGCGCTGGTGCTGACGCGCTTCTACGGCGTGGCCGAAGGCCGCGTGGCGCTGTACATCTTTCCGTTCGCGCTGGGCAACGTGCTCGGGCCGCTGCTGCTGGGCCCACTGTTCGACAGCGTGGGCCGGCGCAAGATGATCGCGCTGACCTATGTGCTGGCCGGCGTGGGCCTGGCGCTCACGGGCTGGGCCTTCATGCAGGGCTGGCTCGACGCGCGCAGCCAGGCGCTGTGCTGGTCGGCGGTGTTCTTCCTGGCGTCGGCCGCGGCCAGTTCGGCCTACCTGACGGTGAGCGAGGTGTTCCCGCTCGAGATGCGCGCCATGGCCATCGCGATCTTCTATGCCATCGGCATGGGCGCGGGCGGCTTCGTGGCACCGGTGCTGTTCGGACTGCTGATCGAAACCGGCAGCCGCGGCGCGGTGATGGTGGGCTACCTGATCGGCGCCGTGCTGGTCATCGTCGCGGGGCTGTTGGCGTTGCGCTACGCGGCCGATGCGGAGCGCAAGCCGCTGGAAGAAGTGGCGCCGCCGCTGTCGTCGGAAGCGGGCGGCGAGCGGCCCTGAGGGCGCGCTACACCGCGCAGGTGCGGAAGCCGAAGAAGCCGTCGTCGGAATCAGGCAGCGCAAAGCCACGGCGGCGCGGTGAGCGCAGGCGCGCGCGGGTCGCGAACGAAGCGCCGCGCAGCACCCGCGCCCGGCCGAATGCAGCCACCGGGTCGAACTCACCGCCCGCGCTCCACGGGTCGGCCCGGAAGCCCGGCCAGGGCTGCAGCGTGCCTGCGGTCCACTCGTGCACATCGGCCCAGCGGAAGCCGCGCCGCGCGGCCGTGTGGGCCGCGATTTCCCATTCGACCTCGGTCGCGATGCGCCGGCCGGCCCAGCGCGCCCAAGCGTCGGCCTCCCACCAGCTCAGGTGCACGGCGCTGTGGTGCCCGGCCGCGCGCACGGTGACGCCGAAGCGCTGCTGCAGCACCGAACCGCCCGTGCCGTTGCGGGCCACGCCGATCTGCTCCACGTGGCGCGGTCCGCGCCGGCCTTCGGTCTGCGCGGCGAGCCAGCGCCAGCCGTCGCTGTGCCACAGCTCCTCGCGGTCGTAGCCGCCGTCGTCGACGAACTCGATGTACTGGTCCCAGGTGACGGGCTGGGCGTCGATCTCGAACTCGGGCACGTCGACGCGGTGCGCCCCGCCTTCCTGCGCAAACAGGAAACCGCTGTGTTCGGGCAGGCCGAGCTCCCAGCGCGTGGCCGGCAGCAGCAGCGGCTCGCGCGTGACGGCAACGGGCGTCGGCTCGATGTTCAGCGGCAGGCCCAGCGTCTGCGCCAGCACCACGAGCTGTTCACCGCGCAGGTCTTCATGGAACAGCGCGAGCCGGTAGAAGTACAGGCCGGCGTCGGTCTCGGCGGCGTTCTCGAGCAGTTCGAGCGTGCTCTCGAGGGTTTCGAGCAGGTAGGCCTTGGTCTGGCCCAGGCCCGGCAGGTCGGGCGACCAGCAACGATCGGCCGCGCCCTGGGCGGGGTTCCACCAGTCGTCGGCGTCGGGGTCGATGGCAGCCAGCCGCGTGGGGCGCACGGGGCAGTCGATGCCGAAGGCGCGCTGGGTGTTGCGCCCGATCCACCATTCGGCGAACCAGCCGATGTGGCCCGCCAGCCAGACCGGCGGCACCACCGCCGGCTGCTGCGCCACGCGCATGCTTTCGCCCAGCGCCTGTTCGAACAGGGACAGCAGGTGCAGCGTGTGGTTGCGGGCGTCGATGAGGGCCAGCGAAAGCAGGTCGCGGCCGGCGCGGCGCATGTCGGGGGAGTCGATCGACAGCGGGCCCGCTGCCGCCGGGGCCGGTGGAGGGCGCGGAGTCTGGGCCATGTCGCATTATGGCCACCGGCGCAGCCCTGGGTAGGCCCCGAAAGAACTTTCCGCGTACACCGATAGAATCCGTGCCGCCTCTTGCACCCGACCCGTTGGCACACAAAGCCAGTGCGTCGGGTGCCGTCGTATCGGGGCATCCAATACAAAAATGGAGATGTAATGCAAGGCTTGCTCAAGCTGTCCCGGGCCATTGACTGGCTCAATGCCCAGGTCGGCAAATACGCCATCTGGCTCATCCTGGCCGCCACGGTGATCAGCGCCCTCAACGCGATCGTCCGCAAGGTCTTCAACACCAGTTCCAACGCCTTCCTCGAAGTGCAGTGGTACCTCTTTGCCTGGTCGTTCCTGGTGGCCGCCGGCCTCACGCTGCTGCAGCGGGAACACGTGCGCATCGACGTGCTGAACAGCCGCCTGTCCAAGCGCACGCAGGTGTGGATCGACATCGTCGGCTTCACCCTCTTCCTGACGCCGCTGTGCGTCACGGTGCTGTGGCTGTCGATGCCGGTGGTGATCCAGATGTACCAGTCGGGCGAGATGTCCGGCAACTCGGGCGGCCTGATCCGCTGGCCGGTGTGGGTGGCACTGCCGGTGGGCTTCGTGCTGCTGATGCTGCAGGGCTGGTCGGAACTCATCAAGCGCATCGCGTTCCTGCGCGGCGAAGGTCCTGACCCGATGGGCCGCCTGACCGACAAGACCGCCGAAGACGAACTCATCGAGGCGCTGCGTCGCCAGGCCGAGGCGGACGCCGCCGCGGCCAAGCCCCAGCACTGAACGGCCAAGGCAGAAAAGACACCATGGAATTCATTGTTGCCAATTTCGCCCCGATCATGTTCGCGGGGCTGATCTGCTTCCTGCTATTGGGCTTTCCCGTCGCGTTCAGCCTCGGCGCCTGCGGCCTGTTCTTCGGGCTCGTGGGTATCGAGCTGGGCGTGTTCCAGGCCTCCGTCATGGCCTGGCTGCCGCAGCGGCTCATCGGCATCATGGCCAACGACACGCTGCTCGCGGTGCCCTTCTTCACGCTGATGGGGCTCATATTGGAGCGCAGCGGCATGGCGGAAGACCTGCTCGACACGGTCGGCCAGGTCTTCGGCCCGATGCGCGGCGGCCTTGCCCTGGCGGTGATCTTCGTCGGCGCGCTGCTGGCGGCCACCACCGGCGTGGTGGCGGCTTCGGTCATCTCGATGGGTCTGATCTCGCTGCCCATCATGCTGCGCTACGGCTACGACCGGCGCCTGGCCAGCGGCGTGATCGCCGCCTCGGGCACGCTGGCGCAGATCATTCCGCCCTCGCTGGTGCTGATCATCATGGCCGACCAGCTCGGCAAGAGCGTCGGCGACATGTACAAGGGCGCGTTCCTGCCCGGCTTCATGCTGATGGGCATGTACGTGCTGTACGTGGTGTTCCTCGCGATCTTCAAGCCCGCGCAGGTGCCGGCGCTGCCGCCCGAGGCACGCACCTTCCGCGAACCCAACGGCGGTGGCGGCTACGCCTCGCTGGTGGGCATCACCGCGCTGTCGGCCGTCGTGGCCGTGTTCCTGGCGCGCAACATGGAGACCGTGCACACCTGGTTCCAGGGCGAGCCCGTGACCTTCGTGGCCACCGACGAGAAGGTCGTGGTCGCCATGTGCGGCGGCGTGTTCGTGGCGCTGGTGATCGCGCTGATCAACAAGGGCCTCAAGCTCAACCTGCTGTCGCGCCTGGCCGAACGGGTCACCTTCGTGCTGATCCCGCCGCTGCTGCTGATCTTCCTGGTGCTGGGCACCATCTTCCTGGGCGTGGCCACGCCGACCGAAGGCGGCGCGATGGGCGCCATGGGCGCGCTGATCATGGCCTGGGTGCGCCGTCGCATGAGCTTCTCGCTGCTCAAGCAGGCGCTGGGCTCGACCACGCGGCTGTCCAGCTTCGTGATGTTCATCCTGATCGGCGCCACGGTGTTCAGCCTGGTGTTTCAGGCCGCCGACGGCCCGATCTGGGTCGAGCACCTGCTGACCTCGCTGCCCGGCGGCCCGGTGGGCTTCCTGATCGCGGTGAACGTGCTGATCTTCTTCCTGGCGTTCTTCCTCGACTACTTCGAGCTGTCGTTCATCGTGGTGCCGCTGCTGGCCCCGGTGGCGCACAAGATGGGCATCGACCTGATCTGGTTCGGCGTGCTGCTGGCGGTGAACATGCAGACCTCGTTCATGCACCCGCCCTTCGGCTTTGCGCTGTTCTTCCTGCGCTCGGTCGCCCCCGAGAAGCAGTACGTGGACCGCGTCACGCAGAAGGTCATGGAGCCCGTGACCACGATGCAGATCTACAAGGGTGCGATTCCCTTCGTGCTGATCCAGCTGACGATGGTGGGCGTGCTGATCGCCTTCCCACAGATCGTGACGGGCAGCCTCGACAAGGAAGTGAAGGTCAACCTCGACGACATCGGTGCGCAGATGCGCGACAGCCTGAAGCCCGAAGAAGGCCAACCGGCAGCCGACCCGTACGGCGGCGCCGAAGAATCCGAGCCGAAGGTCGAAGTGCCGGGCGCGGAAGGCGCGGCACCTGCCGCACCTGCAGCCGCCCCGTCTTCGACGCCCGAGCCGGCGGCCGAGACCGGCGAGACCGATCCGATGAAGGCGATGCAGGACGCGTTGAAGTCGCCGCCGCAGAAGCCCTGAACGACCTCCGCTTCTCAAGCCAAAGCCCCCGACCCCGGGGGCTTTTTTCATGCCCGCGCGAAAGACGTGAACAACGCGCGCCAAAGAAAAAGGCCGGCCTGCTTGCGCAGACCGGCCTTTCAATGAAGCCTCAGCAGATCGTCAGATCTTGACCGAGTTCATGTACTGGTTGAACGGGTACTCCGAGAAGCGGTTCCACAGGATCTGGTCGCGCTGGAAGGCGCGCATGTCCTGGTGGATCTTCTTGAACTCGGGCGACTTGCCTTCGTGAAGCGCGAACACTTCCATCGAGGCCTTGAAGCCGGCGTCCATCACGGCCTTCGGGAAGGCCTTGAGCTGCGTCTTGGCAGCCACGAGGCGCTTCAGTGCCACGGGGTTGTAGGCGTCGTACTTGGCGGTCATGTCGCGTGCGGCAACCTTGGTCGCGGCTTCGAGGATGGCCTTGTTCTCGTCCGACAGCTTGGCAAACGCCTTGTTGTTGATGAAGAACTCGAGGTCGGCGCCGCCTTCCCACCAGCCGGGGTAGTAGTAGAACGGAGCGACCTTGTTGAAGCCCAGCTTTTCGTCGTCGTGCGGGCCGACGAATTCGGCGGCGTCCAGCGTGCCCTTTTCGAGCGACTGGTACACGTCGCCGGCCGGCATGTTCTGCGACACCACGCCCAGCTTGGCCATGGCCTCGCCGAACACGCCGCCGCCCATGCGCATCTTCAGGCCCTTGAGGTCTTCGACGGTCTTGATTTCCTTGCGGTACCAGCCGCCCATCTGCGTGCCGGTGTTGCCGGCGCTGGCGGTGCGGAAGTTGTACTGCGCGAAGAAGGCGTCGAGCAGCTTGCGGCCGTTGCCGTACTCTTTCCACGAGTCGTTCTGGCGGGCCGTGAGGCCGAAGGGAACAGCGCAGCTGAACGCGAAGATCGGGTCCTTGCCGGTGAAGTAGTAGGCGGCGGATTGCGCCATTTCGAGCGTGTCGGCCTGCAGGGCATCGACCACGCCGAATGCGGGCATCAGCTCGCCGGCGGGGTGCACCGAGATTTCGAACTTGCCGCCGGACAGGGCCTTGACCGTCTTCGAGAGCATTTCAGCGCTGCCGAAGATGGTGTCCAGAGAGCGGGGGAAGCTCGAGGCCAGGCGCCAGCGAACCGCGGCCTGCGCATGGACGGCAGGTGCGATGCCAGCGGCCAAAACGCCGGCGATGCCCGCGTTTTTGATGAGGGAACGACGATCCATTGAATTCACTCCGAGTGCTTTGGAAAAAACAAAACGCGGCTTGTGACCGCGTCAGGGACTTTTGTGAGTCCTTTTGATTGTAAAAACGCGCTTACAGGCGGTCGGCGGGGGTTTACCCTGCGACCTCTTGTCAAACGAAGCGTTTCTTGATTGCGGCGGCAATGCCGTCGGCATCGAGACCGATCGATGCGAGCAGCTTGGCCGGATCGCCGTGCTCGATGAAGCGGTCGGGCAGGCCCAGCTGCAGCACCGGCTTCTGGACGCCGGCAGCCTGCAGGGCCTCGACCACCGCACTGCCCGCGCCGCCCATGATGGCGCCCTCTTCGAGCGTGACGAGCGCGTCGTGCGTGCCCGCGACCTGCAACAGCAATTCGACGTCCAGCGGCTTGGCCCAGCGCATGTTGACCACGGTGGCGTCGAGCGATTCGGCCGCCGTGAGCGCCGGGTACAGCAGCGTGCCGAAGGCGAGGATGGCGATGCGCCGGCCTTCGCGGCGAATCTCGCCCTTGCCGAAGGGCAGCGCGTCGAGCGTGAGGTTCGGCGTGGTGCCGGCGCCCGCGCCGCGCGGGTAGCGCACGGCCACCGGGTGGCTTTGCTCGTAGGCGCTCGTCAGCAGCTGGCGGCACTCGCGCTCGTCGGCCGGGCAGGCGATGCTCATGTTGGGGATGCAGCGCAGGAACGGGATGTCGTACGCGCCTGCATGCGTCGCGCCATCGGCACCCACCAAGCCCGCGCGGTCGAGCGCGAACACCACGGGCAGGTTCTGGATCGCCACGTCGTGGATCAGCTGGTCGTAGGCGCGCTGCAGGAAGGTCGAGTAGATCGCGACCACGGGCTTGAGGCCCTCGCAGGCCAGGCCCGCAGCGAACGTGACCGCGTGCTGCTCGGCGATGCCGACGTCGTAGTAGCGATCAGGAAAGCGCTTTTCGAACTCCACGAGCCCCGAGCCTTCGCGCATCGCGGGCGTGATGCCCACGAGCCGGCCGTCGTGCGCGGCCGTGTCGCACAGCCACTGGCCGAAGACCTGCGTGAAGGTCTGCTTGGCCGCCGTGGTCGACTTGACCAGCCCGACCTGCGGATCGAACTTGCCCGGGCCGTGGTAGGCCACGGGGTCGGCTTCGGCGAGCTTGTAGCCCTGCCCCTTTTTCGTGACCACGTGCAGGAACTGCGGGCCGTCCAGGTGCTTGAGGTTCTCGAGCGTGGGCACCAGCGAGTCGATGTCGTGGCCGTCGATCGGGCCGACGTAGTTGAAGCCGAACTGCTCGAACAGCGTGGCCGGCACGACCATGCCCTTGGCATGCTGCTCCAGGCGCTTGGCCAGCTCGAACAGCGGCGGCGCATTGCGCAACATGCTCTTGCCGACATTCTTGGCGGCGGCGTAGAAATTGCCGCTCATGAGCTGCGCGAGGTAGCGGTTGAGCGCCCCCACCGGCGGGCTGATCGACATGTCGTTGTCGTTCAGGATCACCAGCAGCTTGCAGTCGCACACGCCCGCGTTGTTGAGCGCCTCGAAGGCCATGCCGGCCGTGAGCGCGCCGTCGCCGATGATGGCCACGGCATGGCGCTTCTCGCCCTTCTGCTTGGCGGCCATGGCCATGCCGAGCGCGGCCGAGATGCTGGTCGACGAGTGGGCGGTGCCGAAGGTGTCGTACTCGCTCTCGCTCCTCTGCGGAAAGCCCGAGATGCCGCCCAGCTGGCGCAGCGTGGGCATGCGCTCGCGCCGGCCCGTAAGAATCTTGTGCGGGTAGGTCTGGTGGCCCACGTCCCACACCAGCCGGTCGTGCGGCGTGTTGAACACATGGTGCAGCGCCACCGTCAGCTCGACCGTGCCGAGGTTGGAGCTCAGGTGGCCGCCGGTGCGCGAGACGTTGTCGAGCACGCAGGCGCGCACCTCGTCGGACAGCTGCTTGAGCTGGGCCCGGTCGTACTGGCGGATCGGCGAAGGGTCGTGGAGAGTGGGAAGCAGCGGAGCCATGGAGGTGGGTTCTTTTTTCTTCTCAGCGGTCGCGGTCGACCACCATGTGGGCCAGGGCGCGCAGTGCGGCGGTATCGGGCAGGCCGCTCTTGTTCAGCGCAGCGATCGCGTCGGCGAGCAGCTGGCTTGCCTGCGCGCGCGCGCCGTCCAGGCCAAGCAGCGACACGTAGGTGGGCTTGTCGGCCGCGGCGTCCTTGCCGGCGGTCTTGCCCAGGGTGTGCGAGTCGGCCGTGACGTCGAGGATGTCGTCGACCACCTGGAACGCGAGGCCGATGGCCGCGCCGTAGTCGCGCAGCGCCGCCAGCGCGGCCGGCGACACGGTGCCGCAGGCGGCGCCCATCTCGACGCTGCCCTGCAGCAGCGCGCCGGTCTTCAGGCGGTGCATTTCGCGCAGCTGGGTTTCGTTCAGTGCGATGCCGACACTGGCCAGGTCGATGGCCTGCCCGCCGGCCATGCCCTGGCTGCCGGCCGCGCGCGCCAGCAGGCGGCACAGCAGGGCCTGCATCGCGGCGGGCACCTCGTCGCCTTCGGGCGCGAGCAGTTCGAAGGCCAGCGCCTGCAGCGCGTCGCCCGCGAGCAGCGCGTCGGCTTCGCCGAACTTCACGTGCACGGTGGGCTTGCCGCGGCGCAGCACGTCGTTGTCCATGCACGGCAGGTCGTCGTGCACCAGCGAATAGGCGTGGATGAGTTCGGTGGCGCAGGCCGCACGCAGCGCGGCGTGGGCGTTGCCGCCGACCGCTTCATTGGCCGCAAGCACCAGCAGCGGCCGCAGCCGCTTGCCGCCGTCGAGCACGGCATAGCGCATGGCGTCGCCCAGCAGCACTGGCGCATCGACGCCGACCCAGCGCGACAGCGCCGCTTCGACGGTGGCCAGGTGAGGCTCGGCCCAGCCGGCCAGCGTTTTCGCGTCCCAGGGGGCGGTGGTGGTGGCAGTGGAAGTCATCGGGACGGCGCTCATTCGGCCGTCCAGGGCTTGAGGCTGCCGGCGTCGAGCACCTTGATCTGGTCTTCGACCGCCTGCAGCTTGTCGCGGCAGAAGCCGAGCAATGCGGCGCCACGCTGGTAGCTGCCCAGCAGCTGGTCCAGCGGCAGCTGGCCCGATTCGAGTTCTGCAACCAGTTGTTCCAGTTCCTGGAGCCCGGCTTCGTAGCTGGCGGGCAACGGCCCGGTGTCGGGCGTGGCCGCCGAGCTGGTCGTGGAAGGAGAAGGCACCTTGGGCATGCAACGAATCGTGGATGAAACGAAGCATTTTAGGGCGGGGGCGCAACGAACCGCCGGCCAGCCCGCACACGTGTGCGCCGCCCTTTGCAACACCCTGTAGGACGCCCGGAGATGCGAGGCAAAAACCCGGCGGGCGCAAAAATGCCCCCCGGGTACAATCCCCGCTTCCCCCGCCGGTCACCGGCACACCTCTTCGGGCCGTCACCCATGCAGACGGCGCCTTCCGTTTTTTTCTTTTTTTCTCCCTGTGGGGAGCTTGGTCAGGTCCTCCATGTCTGATTTAAGTCTTCAACTGCAGCAGGCCGCGAGCCAACTTCCAGTTACCGCGTATTTCGACGAGGCCTTGTACGCCCGCGAAATGCAGAACCTTTTCGCGCGAGGGCCCCGCTACGTCGGGCACCGACTGGCCGTGCCCGAGCCGGGTGACTTCCACACCCTGCCGCAGGAACACCAGGGCCGCGCGCTGGTCCACACGCCCAAGGGCGTGGAGCTCATTTCGAACGTCTGCCGCCACCGCCAGGCCCTCATCCTGCAGGGCCGGGGCCAGCTCGACACCCAGGCCGGCGGCAACATCGTCTGCCCGCTGCACCGCTGGACCTACGCCGCGAAAGACGCGCGCACCACCGGCACGCTGATCGGCGCCCCGCATTTCGACCAGGACCCGTGCCTGAACCTGCACAACTACCCGCTCACCGAATGGAACGGCCTTCTGTTCGAGAAGAACGCCGACGGCAGCGGCCGTGACGTGGCGGCCGACATGGCGGGCCTGGGCCCGCAGGCCGACCTCGACTTCTCGGGCTACGCGCTCGACCGCGTCGAGCTGCACGAGTGCAACTACAACTGGAAGACCTTCATCGAGGTCTACCTCGAGGACTACCACGTCGGCCCGTTCCACCCCGGCCTGGGCAGCTTCGTCACCTGCGACGACCTGCGCTGGGAGTTCAAGCCCGAGTTCTCGGTGCAGACGGTGGGCGTGGCCAACCGCCTGGGCCGCGCGGGCAGCCCGGTCTACCAGAAGTGGCAGGAGCAACTGCTCAAGTACCGCGACGGCAAGCCGCCGAAGTACGGCGCGATCTGGCTCACCTACTACCCGCACGTGATGATCGAGTGGTACCCGCACGTGCTCACCGTGTCGACGCTGCACCCGGTGAGCCCGACCAGGACGCTCAACATGGTCGAGTTCTTCTACCCTGAGGAAATCGTCGCCTTCGAGCGCGAGTTCGTCGAGGCCCAGCAGGCCGCCTACATGGAAACCTGCGTGGAAGACGACGAGATCGCCGAGCGCATGGACGCCGGCCGCCGCGCGCTCATGCTGCGCGGCGACAACGAAACGGGCCCTTACCAGAGCCCCATGGAAGACGGCATGCAGCAGTTCCACGAGTGGTACCGCAACGCCATGCAGCCACAACCCGTCTGACCCTCGCCTCTCTCGCCCCGCACCCGCCGGGGCTTTCTTTTTTCTGATCTGGATATCAATCGATGCAAGCGCTGTGGATGGTGCTCGGGGCCTTTCTGTTCGCCACCATGAGCGTGGTCGTGAAGATTGCCTCGGAATGGTTCAACAGCGGTGAGATGGTCCTGGGGCGCGGCCTCATCGGCATCGTGTTCCTCTGGCTGCTGGCGCGCAACCGCGGCACCTCGCTCGCCACCAAGTACCCCGGCATGCATGCCTGGCGCAGCACCATCGGCGTGGTGTCGCTGGGCGCGTGGTTCTACGCCATCGCCCACATGCCGCTGGCCACCGCCGTCACGCTCAACTACATGAGCAGCGTGTGGGTCGCGGCCTTCCTGGTCGGCGGCGCGCTGCTGGCCTGGGTGCCGGTGCCCGGGCGCGACGGCCGCATCGAGCGCCCGCCGCTGCAGGGCCCGCTGGTGATGACCGTGCTCGCGGGCTTTGCCGGCGTGGTGCTCATGCTCAGGCCCACGGTCGGTGGTGGCGATGGCTTCGCGGGCATGCTGGGCCTGCTGTCGGGCGTCACGGCTGCCTTTGCCTACATGCAGGTGGTGGCGCTGTCGCGCATCGGCGAGCCCGAGCTGCGCACGGTCTTCTACTTTGCGGTCGGCTCCGCCGTGGCCGGCGCCTTCGCCACGGCCGCGACCGGGTTTTCGGGCGGCAGCTCGTGGACGTGGCAGCATGCGCTGTGGCTGCTGCCGATCGGCTTGCTGGCTGCGCTCGGACAGCTGTGCATGACCCGCGCCTACGCCACCGCAAAGACCCAGGCGGGCACACTGGTGGTCGCCAACCTGCAATATTCGGGCATCGTGTTCGCGGCCTTCTACAGCGTGGTGCTGTTCGACGACCGCATCGACGCCACCGGCTGGGCCGGCATGGCGCTGATCATCGCCAGCGGCATCGCAGCCACCGTGCTGCGGCAGCGGGCCGTGCCGAAGGCGCCGGCCGAGGAACACTGAACGCAGCAGCCACGGCACGTGTCGCCGATCATTTTTTCGAAGGAGCTCTCGCCATGTACACCACCCTCATCTCCGCCGAGCAACTGAGGCAGCTGCGCGAGGGCGACTCGCCCCTCATGGTGTTCGACTGCAGCTTCGACCTCATGAAGCCCGACGCCGGCGCGCAGCTGTATGCCGCCGCGCACATCCCGGGCGCGCAGTACGCCAACCTCGACACCGACCTCAGCGCCAAACATGGCCTGCCCGGCGCGCACGGCGACGTGGTGGTCGCACAGGACGACGGCGTGCCCGCCTCGGGCGGACGCCACCCGCTGCCCAGCCGCGAGAAGTTCGCGACCTGGCTGTCGTCAGTGGGTTTTTCCAACGAGATGCAGGCCGTGGTGTACGACCGCAACGGCGCCAACTACTGCGGGCGCCTGTGGTGGATGCTCAAGTGGATGGGCCACGACGCCGTGGCCGTGCTCGACGGCGGCCTGCAGGCCTGGCAGGCCGCGGGCGGCGAAGTGACCGACCGCGAGGAGCCCGCGCGCTTCCAGTCGAATTTCGTACAGGGCGAGCCGCTGGCCAAGCTCGTGACCACCGACACCGTCGTGCGTCGGCTCGGCCAACCTGACCAGCAGCTGATCGACGCACGGGCCGGTGCACGTTACCGCGGCGAGGTGGAACCTCTGGACCCGATCGCGGGTCACATCCCCGGGGCCCTGAACCGGCCCTTCGCCGACAACATCGGTCCCGACGGCAAGTTCAAGCCCGCCGCGCAACTGCGCGCCGAGTTCGAAGCGCTGCTCGCGGGGCGCGATGCGGCGACCGTCGTCCACCAGTGCGGCAGCGGCGTGAGCGCCGTGCCCAACCTGCTCGCGATGCAGATCGCGGGGTTCGGGACGACCGCGCTCTATGCCGGCAGCTGGAGCGAATGGAGCAACACGCCGGGGCTGCCGACCCGGCAAGGCGCAGCACCATGATGCACACCCTGCACACCCGATTTCGACGCATGTCCTCCGGCTTCGCACTGACCGCCGCCGCGCTGTTCGCGGCCACCATCCTTCCCGCACAGGCCCAGCAACAGCACGCGCATGTGCATGGCCAGCTCAAGCTCGACGTGGCGATCGACGGGCCCACCATCGTGATCGCCATGGAATCGCCGCTGGACAACATCGTCGGTTTCGAACGCGCGCCCAAGACCGACGCCGAGAAGAAGACCGTCGAAGCCGCCATCGCCCAGTTGCGCGCGGCCGACAAGCTCTTCACCATCGACCCCGCCGCCAACTGCAAGCTCGGCCCCGTCGACCTGCGCTCCGGCGCGCTCGGCCTGGGCAACCCCGACCCCGCCGAATCGAGCGGGCACGCGGACCTCGACGCCTCGTTCTCGTTCAACTGCACCCAGGCCGCCGCCGCGAAGTTCGTCGACGTGAACCTGTTCTCGGCCTTCAAGGGCGCACGCCAGATCGACGTGCAGATCGCCTCCGCGCAAGGCCAGTTCAAGCGCCAGCTGAAGCGCCCGAGCGGCGCGCAGGCCGCGCAGCCTTCCCGCCTGACGCTGGGCAAGTGACAGCGTGAGCACCGCCCCGCAGGCCGAGACCACGCCCTTGCGCGTCGTGCTCGCCGCCGAAGCCCTGCGCTTCACCTGGCCCGGCGTGAAGACACCGTGCATCGATATCGAGGCCCTGCGCATCACGGCGGGTGAATCCGTGTTCCTGCACGGCCCGAGCGGCTGCGGCAAGAGCACGCTGCTGTCGCTGCTGGCCGGCGTGCTGGTGGCCGACGAAGGCCGCGTCACGCTGCTGGGCCACGACTGGTCGAAGCTCTCGGGCACGCAACGCGACCGCAGCCGCGTGGCGCACGTGGGCTACATCTTTCAGCAGTTCAACCTGCTGCCGTACCTGAGCGTGCTCGACAACGTGCTGCTGCCCTGCCGCTTCTCGGCGCGGCGCGAAGCGCAGGCTGCACGACACGCCGGTTCGAACGGCAGCTCGCGCGACGAAGCCGAGCACCTGCTCGACCAGATGGGCCTCGACCGCACGCTGTGGAAGCGCCAGGCGCTGCAGCTCTCCGTGGGCCAGCAGCAGCGCGTGGCCGCGGCGCGTGCGCTCATCGGCCAGCCCGAAGTCGTCATTGCCGACGAGCCCACCTCCGCGCTCGATGAAGACCGGCGCGAAGCCTTTCTCGACGTGCTGCTCACGGCCTGCGCCGTGAACCACAGCGCGCTCGTGTTCGTGAGCCACGACCAGCGCATTGCGCCACGCTTCGCGCGGCACGTGCTGCTGCCGGAGATCAACCGTGCGGCGAGCAGCGCGATGGCGGTGGACGCATGAAGGCACTCTTCTCGATCGCATGGCGCAGCGCCTGGAACCGCCGCTTCACGCTCGCGCTCACCGTCTTCTCCATCGCGCTGTCGACCTTCCTGCTGCTCGGTGTCGAGCGCATCCGCACCGAGCTGCGCGAGAACTTCGCGTCGTCGGTCTCGGGCACCGACCTCATCGTCGGCGCGCGCACCGGCTCCACGCAGCTGCTGCTGTACTCGGTGTTCCGCATCGGCGCGGCCACCAACAACATCTCGTGGAAGAGTGTGCAGGCGCTGCAGGCGCACCCCGGTGTCGACTGGGTGGTGCCGTTGTCGCTCGGCGATTCGCACCGCGGCTTCTCGGTGCTCGCAACCACGCCCGACTACTTCTCGCACTTCCGCTACGGCGACCGGCAGACGTTGAAGCTGCGCGAAGGCAAGCCCTTCGACGCGCTGTTCGATGCCGTGGTCGGTGCCGAGGTTGCCGACAAGCTCGGCTACCACGTGGGCCAGAAGATCACGCTCGCACACGGCAGCGGCGAGCTCAACGTGGCCGAGCATGCCGACAAGCCCTTCACCGTGGTGGGCGTGCTCGCGCGCACCGGCACACCGGTCGACCGCACGGTGCACATCGGCCTTGCGGCGATGGAAGCCATTCACCTCGAATGGGTGGGTGGCGCGCCGATGCCGGGCGTGAAGATCCCGGCCGAGCAGGTGCGTAAGTTCGACCTCACACCGAAGAACGTGACGGCCGCGCTCGTGGGCCTGAAGAACCGCGCCGCCGTGTTCGGCGTGCAGCGCTGGATTTCCACCTACACCGGCGAACCGCTGATGGCCATCCTGCCCGGCGTGGCACTCGACGAGCTGTGGAGCGTGATCGGCATCGGCGAGAACGCGCTGCTGCTGATGTCGGCACTGGTCGCGCTCGTAAGCCTCGCGGGCCTCGTGTCGGTGGTGATGGCGGGCCTGAACGAACGCCGCCGCGAGCTCGCCGTGCTGCGCGCCGTGGGCGCGGGCCTGCGCCATGTGCTGGCGCTGCTCGCGCTCGAAGGCGCGCTGGTCACCGTGCTCGGCGTGCTGCTGGGCGTGACCATGGCCGTGCTCGGCATCGCCCTGCTCTCGCCATGGCTGCAGGCTCAGTTCGGGCTGACACTGAGCCTGTCCGAACCTACACTGAACGAATGGCTGCTGACGGCGAGCCTGCTGGTCGCGGGCTGGCTCGCGAGCCTGCTGCCCGGCATCCGGGCCTACCGCCTGTCGCTGGCCGACGGCCTTTCTCCGAGAATCTGACCATGACGAAGACCCCTACTCCCCGCGTGCTCACCGCCCTGTCGATGCTGCTGGCCGGCGCCGGCCTCGCAGCCGCCGCCTGGGCCGCCGACCCGGCCCCGAAGGACACCACCGCGACCAACCCGCTGGGCGGCAAGCCGGCCGCCGCCGCGCCGCAGGCCGCATCAGGCCAGCCGCGCCAGATCAGCTGGGAAGAGCTGGTGCCCAAGGACTGGGACCCGGCCAAGGCCTTCAAGGGCCTCGACCTGAGCACGCTCGACGACGGCGACCCGCGCGCCAACGAGCTGCTCATGAAGATGCAGGAGGTGTCGAACAACGCACCCACCAACCCCGCACTCAACGGCGTGGAGGTGAAGATCCCCGGCTTCATCGTGCCGCTCGAAGAGGCCAAGGGCGAGGTCACCGAGTTTTTGCTCGTGCCCTACTTCGGCGCCTGCATCCACACGCCGCCGCCGCCGGCCAACCAGATCCTGCACGTCATTCCGCAAAAGGGCGCCAAGTTCCGCGCCATGGACACCGTGTGGGTCACCGGCAAGCTGCAGACGCTGCGCAACGACTCGATGATGGGCGTGAGCGGGTACCAGGTGAAGGCGAGCAGCGTCACCAAGTATTCGGGCGGCGCCAAGTAGCGCGTTTCCCGGGTCTCGTGGTCCTGCGCCGACAGCACAGACGGCGCACCGCCGACACAGACCGTTGCATCCGAGGGGCAGGCTGTGTCATCGCCTGCGCTGGCCCGCCGTTGAAGGAGTTCCGGGCACCATGCCGGCGTCTTCAGGACCTGCCAGATGACACCCTCTCCCCGCCTCCCCCTGCTTCAGCGGCGCCTCATGGCCTCGCTGTGCGTCACAGCGTTGTTCATTGCAGGCTGCGACAAGCCTGCGCCACCGCCTCCAGCCGCTGAGGCACCGACCACCCAGGCACCCGCCCCCGCGCCCGTCGCCGCCCCGGTGCCGGCCGCCTACGCGCCGCCCTCGGCCGAGCAGCTCTACCAGCTGGTCGCGCCCATCGCGCTGTACCCCGACAAACTCGTCGCGCAGGTCCTGGCCGGTGCCACCTACCCCGAGCAGGTCACCGCGGCCCACGACTGGCTGCAACAGAACCGCACGCTCAAGGCCGGCCCGCTCGCCGATGCGGCCAACCAGCAGCCGTGGGACCCGAGCGTGAAGTCGCTCACCGCGTTCCGGCCCGTGATCGACCAGATGGCCGGCAACATCGCGTGGACCACATCGCTGGGCAAGGCCTACTACAACGACCCGGCCGACGTGATGAACGCGATCCAGGTGATGCGCCAGCGCGCGTCGAAGGCCGGTCGGCTCAAGAACAACGACAAGCTGCGCATCGCGCGCGCCGCCACGCCGCCCAACTACGCGCCCGCGCCCGACATGCAGCCGATGTACGCGGGCCCCACGCTGATCGAGCCGCCCGAGGAGCTGATCACCATCGAGCCCGTGCAGCCCGACGTGGTGTACGTGCCGCGCTACGACCCGCAGGTGGTGTACGACGCGCCCATGCCCGTCTACCCCGGCTATGCCTATGCACCGCCGCCGGTGGTGGTCGAGCCCGGCTACAGCCCCGGCCAGGTGGCCGCCGTGGGCGCCCTGGCTTTCGGCAGCGGCGTGATCGTCGGCTCGGCGTTGGAGCGCCACGGCTGGGGCTGGAACGCCTGGAACATGAACTGGGGCACGCCGCGCTGGCGCGACCGCGCGGCACCGCCGCCCCCGGCCTACCGGCCTGCGGTCGTCTACAACAACAGCACGTACGTCTCGCGCTCGACCACCGTCGTCAACAACAACGTGCGCAACGTCTACAACAACAACTACGGCGGCGATCGCAACGGCCCGCCGCCCGGAGCCGTGGCATGGCAGGCGGCGCAGCAACAACAGCTGCAACAACAGCAGTTGCAGCAACAGGCACGCGCCCAGCAGCAACAGGCGCTGATGCAGCAGCAGGTGACCCAGAACCAGTTGCGCGAGCAACAGCAGGCGCAACAGGCCCAGCAGGAACAGGCAAGGCGCCAGCAGCAAGCGCAGCAGGAACAAGCCGTGCGCCAGCGCCAGGACCTGCAAGAGCAGGCTCGGCGCCAGCAGATGCAGCAGCAGGCGGCCCAGAACCAGCAGCGCCAACAGCAGCAGGCCCAGCAGGAACAGGCGCGCCGCCAGCAGCAGACGCAACAGGAACAAGCACTGCGACAGCGCCAGGATCAGCAGGAACAAGCCCGTCGACAGCAGATGCGGCAACAACAGGCCGCGCAGAACCAGCAGCTCCAACAACAGGCCCAGCAGGAGCAGGCTCGGCGTCAGCAGCAAGCGCAACAGGAGCAGGCAGTGCGCCAACGCCAGGACCCGCAGGACCAGGCCCGTCGCCAGCAGATGCAGCAACAGCAAGCGGCTCAGGACCAGCAGCGCCAACAGCAACAGGCCCAGCAAGAACAGGCGCGTCGCCAGCAGCAGGCGCAGCAACAAGAGCAAGCGTCGCGCCAACAACGCCAGGACCAGCAGGAACAAGGCCGCCGCCAACAGATGCAGCAGCAACAAGCGCAGCAGGAGCAGCTAAGGCGTCAGCAGGAGCAACAGCAGGCCCAGGCCGCCCAGCAGCAGCAACGGCAGGCGCAGCAACAACAAGCCCAGCAGGCTCAACAACAGGAGCAGGCGCGTCGTCAGCAGCAGCAGCAACAACAGGCACAGGCGCAAGCCGTGCAACAACAACGTCAGGCCCAGCAGGAACAGGCGCGCCAGATGCAGATGCAACAGCAGCAAGCCGCCCAGGCCCAACAACGCCAGCAGCAGCAAGAGCAGATGCACCGTCAACAGGTGCAGCAACAGCAGCAGATGCAACAACAGCAGGCGGCACAGAACCAGGCGCGCCAGCAACAGCAACAGCAACAGCAACAGCAACAGCAACAGCAACAACAGGAACAGATGCGGCGCCAGCAGGCGCAGCAGCAACAACAGGCCCAGGCCCAGGCTCAAGCGCAAGCTCAGGCTGCCGCCCATCGCCGCCGCCCGGGCGATCCTCCAGCGCAGTGAGCCCGCAGGTGCGGGTGCACCGCGCCGCGCACCCTCAGTTCTTGCCGATCTCGGTCAGCAGCCGCGTCACGAGGTACAGGCGCGGCACGATCGAATCGACTTCGATGTACTCGTCGCGTGCGTGGTAGCCGAAGCCCGCGAGGCCGAAGCTCTCGACCACCGTGGCCTTGCCCGAGCGACCCGCGAAGCCCGCATCGGTGCCGCCGCCGGTCATCGGCGTCAGCGCCAGCTCGCGGTCGAGTTCCTTGTAGATCGCCTGGGCCTTCTCGGCCAGTGCGCGGCCCTTGGCGCCTGCGACAAACGCCGGGCGGCCCACCTCGACCTTCACCGTGGTCTCGGTGTCGGGAATCAGCTTGCCGCTGGCGATCTTGGCCTGCAGCGCCTCGTTGAGTTTTTTCTCGGCGCCGGGCTGGGTGATGCGGATGTCGCCCAGCGCCTGCGCCTTCTCGGTGATCTGGTTGATCGGGCCGGTGGCGCGCGCCACGGTCCAGTTCAGCGTCACGCCGGGGATGTCCTTGGCGAGGTCTTTCGTCTGCAGCATCTGGTACGACAGCTCGTACAGGGCATTGCGGCCCAGCTCGGGCGCGGCGCCGGCGTGCGCCGCGCGGCCCTTCACCTCGAGCGTGGCCTGCGCGATGCCGGCCGCGCCGAGCAGCAGCGACTCGCCTTTGGCCACGGCCTTCGCGGCCGTCGGCTCGAAGGACAGCACCGTGTCGTGCAGATCCGCCGTGGTGGCGATGAGTTCGCCCGAGCCCACCGAGCCCACCTCTTCGTCGGGGTTCACGAGCACCGTGAGCGTGTCGTAGTCGCGCCAGCCTGCGTCGGCCAGGATCTTCAGCGACGCCATCATCACCGCGAGGCCGCCCTTGTCGTCGGCGATGCCGGGGCCGTAGATGCGGTTGCCGTCCACCTTGTAGGGCTGGGTGTTCAGGATGCCCGGCGCGTACACCGTGTCCATGTGGCCCTGCAGCATGATCTTGCGCTTGCCCGTGCCCTTGATCGTGCCGATGACGATGTCGGCGCCCGCGCCGGCCGAGGCCTTGCGGCGCTCCGTCTTGAAGCCCGCCGCCTTCAGGCGCCCTTCGATCACGTCGGCCATCTTCATCAGGCCGTCGACGTTCAGGCTGCCCGATTCGATCGCCACCATTTCCTTCAGGTTGTCGATGACGGCGGGCTGCGCCTTCTCGGCAGCGGCGAGCAGCTTCGCATCGGGGGCTGCCTGCGCGGCGGCTGCGGCGCCGAGCGCCAGGCCGCAGGCCAGGGCGACGGAACGCAGGGAAAAGAAGGACAAAGTACGCACGGTCATGAGAGTCTCTTTTCTTTGAGTGATTGGCGGGCGCCAGCATAGCGACATGGCGGGCGAAGCGGCGCAAATCGGCGACAGTGCCCGGCCGGCGGTTTACAGTGCGCCGCACCCTCTCACACGCCGCCCACCGACGACCATGAGCCTCGCGAACGACGCCAGATTCTGGGACCGCACCTCGCGCCGTTATGCGAAGAGCGCCATCGCGGACGAGGCCGGCTACACGCGCACGCTGGAGCGGACCCGTGCGCTGTTCACGCCGGACATGCGCGTGCTCGAGCTGGGCTGCGGAACCGGCACGACGGCACTGCGGCTGGCGGGCCACGCTCGCAGCTATCTGTCCACAGACATCTCCGAAGGAATGATCGCGATCGCCGAAGAGAAACACGCAGCCGCTCCGATCCCCGGCCTCGCGTTCCGCGCAGCGACTGCCGAGACGCTGACATCGAGCGAAGGCAGCTTCGACGTCGTGCTGGGGTTCAACTACCTCCACCTGGTCCGCGACCTGCCCGGCACGCTGCGCTGCATTCATTCCCTGCTCGCACCGCAGGGCCTGTTCATCTCCAAGACGCCCTGCCTCGGCGACATGAACCCGCTCCTTCGCGTGGCCCTGCTGCCCGCGATGCGTGCGATCGGGCTGGCGCCGCATACCGGTGTGTTCCGGGCGTCGGCGCTGGGCGCGCAACTGCAGGCTGCGGGCTTCGAGGTGCTTGCCACCGAGAACCATGCGACGAAGGGCGGCGAGAACCGTCCCTGGATCGTGGCGCGCAAGCTGATCGACTAACATCCGATCCGCGGTGCAAGCCGCGCCCGGGCCCGCGGGAAGGGTTGAACCCACTTGCCTTCTTCATGACGGTCCACAGCCTTTTGTGCAGCCGGATTTGCGGGTCATCGGCGCCTGATGCACGGAGGTTTCCATGAAGCGCATTCCCGCCCGGCCCGACATCGGCCACCTGAAGAAGCAAGCCAAGGAACTGCTTGCGCTCTACCGCAGCAACGACCCCACGGCCCTTCGCCGATTTCGCAGCGCCTTGCCGGCCGCATCGGGCAAGTCCGATGCCGCACTCGCAGCTCAGGGCTTGCGCCTGCACGATGCGCAGTCGTGCATCGCGCGCGAGTATGGCTTTGCGTCGTGGGCCGATCTGCAAGGTTTCGTTCTCACCCGCAGGGCACAGGTCGATGACCCGGCCAAGGCGGTGCTCCATTGGCTGCGCCTCGTGTATGCGGGCGACATCGCCGGTGGCACGAACCGCGCACGGCCTGCGGTGGCCTTGCGTCTGCTTGACGAGGACCCCACCCTGCTGGCGGGCGGCGACCCGTACCTGGCCTGCGCCATCGGCGATGAAGCTGCGTTGCGCCAAGCCACCGCGCACGACCCGACGTGGGTCCATCGCGCAGGCGGCCCGCTGCAACTGCCGCCCCTCGTGGCCGTCACGCACTCCGGCCTGATGCAACTGCCGGGCTATCGCGAGCGCTTGCACGCGTGCGCGAAGTTCCTGCTCGACGTCGGCGCCTCACCCGATCAATCGACCGGCAGCCGCTGGCCGCCCGCATCGCTCGAAGCGCCCGCCGACACCGAGCGGCTGTCCGCGCTGTACGGCGCGGCCGGCCAGAACCATGACCCCGAACTCACCAGGCTGCTGCTCGATGCTGGTGCCGACCCGAACGACGGCGAATCGCTCTATCACTCGCTGGACCAGCCCGCCTGCACCAAGCTGCTGCTCGAAGCCGGCGCGCGCGTGACGGGTTCGAACGCGCTGTACCGGGTGCTCGACCTGGACGACGTCCAGACGCTGCGCCTCTTGCTCGCGCACGGCGGCGATGCGAACGAACACCCGCAGGGCTCGCCCATCTCGGACTGGGGTTCGCCGCTGCTGTGGGCCATTCGCCGCTGCCGTTCACCGGCGCACATCGAGGCCTTGCTGGCCGCTGGCGCGCACCCCAACGTGTTCACGCAAGACGGCACGCCCGCACACACCGTCGCCCTGCGCTTCGGGCTGACCGAGGTCGCGCAGCTGCTGCAGGCAGCGAGCGGTGAACAGGCGCCGCTCTCCACCACTGAGGCCTTCATCGCCGCATGTGCCCGCAGTGACGAAGCCACGGCGCGGGACCTGCAGGCACGGCACCCCGGCCTCATCGGCACGCTCGACACCACGCAGCTTCGCCTGCTGCCCGAGCTCGCAGCGCAGGGCTGCAGCGATGCGGTGAAGGTCATGGTCACGCTCGGCTGGCCCCTCGAGGTCCGCGGTGGCGACTGGGACGCCTCGGCGCTGAACCACGCGGTGTTCCGCGGCGATGCGGCGCTTGCCCGGTTCCTGCTGGCACACGGCGCGGACTGGCAGGCACCGCACGGTTTCGGCGACAACGCCTGCGGCACCTTGTCGTGGGCTTCGCTGAACGAGCCCGTCGACGGCGGCGACTGGGTCGGCTGTGCCCGGGCCCTGGTGGCCCATGGCATGCCTTCTGCACGGCCCGATCCGGACAGCGCAGATGGCGTGCTCATCGGTGCACGGCGCAGCGTGTTCTCGGACGAGGTCACGGACTTTCTGCTCGCGGCATCGATCGCCGGAGGCTAGTCAATACACGCATGGCGGCGGTCAAGGTCGTCATTGACGGCCCGTACCGCATTGCTGGAAACTCCTGCCCAAAGAAAATTCTGCGAGGTTGGAGAAGAATGAAAAACGGCAAACGATTCGGCCGCGCAGCGCTCGCTGCGGGCGTGCTACTCGCGCTTGCAGGGTGCGGAACACCCTACAAGAGCCTCGGCCTTGGCGGCGGCTACCAGGACAGCAACGGACCCGGTCATCTCGAGCGCGTGGATTTCGCTGGCAACGGCTACTCCGAGCCCGAAAAGATGAAAGTCTTTGCGCTCTACCGCGCCGCCGAGACAGCACAGGCGAAGAAGAAAGAGTTCTTCGTGATGTACGACAGCCTCCTCAATGCGGCACGTAACCGGCCCTCGGAGATGCCCCGGGTCGGCACCATTGGTGGATTCCCATGGGCATTCGCCTTCGTCCGGTTCAGCAATCAAGA
The DNA here is from genome assembly GCF_002754375.1 of Variovorax sp. 54. Lineage (NCBI taxonomy): Bacteria > Pseudomonadati > Pseudomonadota > Betaproteobacteria > Burkholderiales > Comamonadaceae > Variovorax > Variovorax sp. 54. Next base: position 5,166,073 of record NZ_PEFF01000001.1, on the reverse strand, counting down.
CATCGCTGGCGCAAACAGCACGGCCGAGATACTGAAGCGCTACGCCGAGGCGGTGAAAAGCCCGGTCCCAAGCCAGAAGTAAGAGCGCCCAGAGATGAAACCGACGATGAAACTCAAACTCTTGGCGCTGCTTCCACTCCTGGCCATGACCGGGTGTACGGTCTTTCCGATCTATCAGCCGGCGGCCAACGAAGTCACAACCCCGCTGAAGGTGTCCGGTTGGGGGATCATCACCTTCCGCCTGTGCACCCAGCTCGACAAGGACCGCCGTCAACTCGACATCGACCCGAAGACCCTGACGACCCGCATCCCGGCGGGCCAATGCCTGATGGTGAATGCCTACCGTTCTGCGAGCGGGTACCAGGTAGTGCACTACTGCAATGCCAGGCTGGCGTTCGACCCGCTCCCCGGCACCACTTACGTCGTGAACTCCGGGATGGTGGACCAGGGCAAGTGCTTCATCGAGCTCGTGAAGGAAGACCTGTCGACCGACACTGGATTGGTGCTGGAGCCTTCCGTCAGGCGGGCCTGGTAGTCAACGCCATCAGGCCCCGAAGCAACTCGCCAGGCAAGTCGATGTGGGGACAGGAGCGGCGCCGATGCACGCGGCGCTCGACCCGACATTTCGGCGTCACCGGAACGTCAGCGTGAATCTTGCCGCCTTGTAGAAATCGGCCGCCGTCCCAAGCGGCGGCACGATACCGGCCACCACCGTCAGAGAATTCCCATCGAACTTGGTGATGGCGCTCCTGGTCTTCTCTCCGATCAACTCCTTCACGTCATAGACGTCCAGCTGTCCCTTTCCGCCCGCTTGCACCCGCTTGACGCCCACGTTCATCTTGGGATCGGTCGTGAACGAGAGGTCGTGAGTTGAACCATCGAAGTTCCACTCGCCCTCCCTCAGAGTCATCGCTCCAATGCTCAGGAAGCTGCCGTCCGGGCCGGATGCACCGACCTTGCCAGGACCGAGCAGGTTTCGCCGGAACACCGACGACCGCGTCTTCTCGGTGAGGCTTTCGTCCTCGGACGCGGCCATCCGGAACGAGACGTCGTCCGGAATGCGCAAGACGATCTTGAAAGGCTGTCGCTTCAAGGCGATCGATGCGCCATCGGTCACGGGCCGTCGCGTGCCACCTTGCTCGATCCACGCGCTCCATTCGTACTTCCCGGTCTTTTCCAATGCGGTCTGGGTGATATCCAACAGCCAATCCAGGTAGGACGGATCAGAAGAGGGTGCGTAGAAGGCCACCGAGCGCTTGAGCTCGAATGAACCCACCTTTTCGGCGTGCGTGGCCAAAGGGCTGGCGCCGGCCTGCAGCAGGAGTTCGGCCGCTTCGCGATCGGCAACGGAAGAGGCAGCCATCAATGGCGTGACGTTGTCACCGCTGCCTTCGGGGTTGGCACCATTCGAAAGCAACCAGCGCATGCCGGCACGATCATTCAGATAGATGGTTTGCGTCAACGGACAACTGTCGACGCCGCATTTGTCGACGCTCGCCCCCTCGGAGCGCAGCGCGTCGAGGAGTTCCAGGTTCTTGAGGTGGATCGCCTTGAGCACCAACGTACTGCCGTTGGACAGGTAGGCATCGATGTGGGCCTTGTCCATCTGCTGCGTGGCCAGTGCATCGCGCAGTTCGTTCGCGTTCTTGATGCGGTTCATCACGCGACGCATCTTCAATTCGGGGTCGTTGCGCAGCGCTTGCGCCGAAGGCAGCGAGAGCGCCGCATGCAATGCAACCCACTCCTTGGGATTGACTTCACCCGCGAAGGTCGATGGCTTCGCATCGATGATGCGGATCACCGTCCATTTGCCGGTGGTCAGATCGGGCATCGGCCTGCTGAAGTCGTGCCGCGAAGTTCTGAGGATCACTTCGCGGAGCCGCACCGGCAATTCATTGCTGCGCTCGGCCCGATGCTGAATGGGCCTGAAGCTCGTTCTTCTGCACCTGGCGTTGAAGTTGTCCGCGCAATCGTCTGCTTCGATTTTTGTATCGAACACATATTCGTTGTAGTCATAGGCCAAGCCGTTGAATGTGGCAATGGCTTCATCCCATAGCAACGCGCCATCCAGGTCCGAATAGTTCGTACGCACAAGTGGTGGCGGCTTCGGCATCGGAGGTGGTGCGACGGACATGCCGAACCCGCCGGCCGGTGCGCGCAAGCCATCGCTCAATGGCGACAGGGTGGACTGGGCCATGACCTGTGCGGCTGCCGCCACAGCCACCGTCGCCATCAAACGGCGAGCCATCGTTGCAATTCTTATGTTCAAGACTTCTCCTCATTTTTTAAGAGCCGTTCGCCTCACAGGCCCGAGACTCCTTGGGCCGAACCACGTCGACATGCCCCACTCCACTGCACGGGGAAATGAAGTCTTTTCGACTCAGACGTCTGGCGCTCGATGCGTGGCTGGCCCCGTCCCCCCGCGGAATTCTGCCGCAGTGACCGGCATCCACGGCGCCTTCGTCGCAGGCCTGTGGCATTCTTTGCCTGGCTGCCTGCAGCCAAACGTCGCCTGAACCCGCTGTGCCCGGCGCATCACCACGGAAGATGGACGCGCCAGGGATGCCCACCAACCCACAGGGAGTGAACAGAATGAAGCCTCATCCGCCCAAGCACCGCGCAATGCGGGCCTTCCACCTCGTCGCATCCGCCTGCGCGGCAGCGACCCTGCTGACGGCAGTGCCCGCGCAAGCCGCCGACAACTGGACCGAGATCGCCACCACCCCTCGCAAGAAGGTGCTGCTCCAACGCGAGTCGGTCAAGCCGCATGGCGATGCCGTGGAAGCGTGGACGCTCTATCGCTACGAAGAGCTGCAGACCGACGTGGGCAAGACCCCGTTTCGCACCTCGCGCTATCTCTACGACTACGACTGCAAGGGCGGACGCGAGAAGATGCGCCGCGTGGTGAGCCACAACGGGCCGCTGGAAGTGCACGATATCGACCTCGCCCGGCGCAGCGAATGGAAGCCCGTGGGCGGCCCGACCACGGTGAGCGGGATCGTGTTCAAGCGCGTGTGCGCGCTAGCGCGCTGATCGAGAGGGCGCACACGCCGCCATCGGCCGCGCCGCCGCTGAAGTCGCACAGATGCTTTCGAGAAAGAAACGTGGAGGTGGCCCGAGGACTCCACGTTGCCAGCAGGAATATCCACTGCTACGATGCCCTTCCGCGGGAAAACAGCCTCCCGCACTGCAAAGTAAGACGGTGTCCCGTCCAAGCGCTGGTGACTCACAACGGAGCCGTCCGTGGACACCGCCTTGCCTGATGCACCCCCTCCGCCCATTTCCTTTGCCGAAGCCCTTCGCTTCTGGCTCAAGCTCGGCTTCATCAGTTTCGGCGGGCCCGCCGGGCAGATCGCGATCATGCACACCGAGCTGGTCGAGCGGCGGCGCTGGATCAGCGAGAAGCGCTTCCTGCATGCGCTGAATTTCTGCATGCTGCTGCCCGGCCCCGAGGCGCAGCAGCTGGCCACCTACATCGGGTGGCTCATGCACCGCACGCGCGGCGGCATCGCGGCCGGCGCACTGTTCGTGCTGCCCTCGCTGTTCATCCTGATCGCGCTGTCGTGGGTCTACCTGCGCTTCGGCAACGTGCCGGTGGTGGCCGGCATCTTCTACGGCATCAAGCCGGCGGTCACCGCGCTGGTGCTGCACGCGGCGCACCGCATCGGCAGCCGCGCGTTGAAGAACCGGTGGATGTGGGGCATCGCCGCCGCGGCCTTCGTGGCCATCTTCGCGTTCGACACGCCGTTTCCGGCGATCGTGCTAGCGGCAGGCCTCATCGGCCACTATGGCGCGCGATGGGCGCCCGAGGTGTTCGCGCTCGGCGGCGGCCACGGCAGTGCGCAACAGCGCTACGGCCCGGCGCTGATCGACGACGACACGCCCACACCGGCGCACGCGCGCTTTTCACGCGCGCACCTGTTCAAGATTCTGGGCATCGGCCTGGGCCTGTGGCTGCTGGCCATGGGCGTGCTCGTCGCGACCCAGGGTCTGCACGGCACGCTCACGCAGATGGGGTGGTTCTTCACCAAGGCCGCGCTCCTGACCTTCGGCGGCGCCTATGCCGTGCTGCCCTACGTCTACCAGGGGGCCGTCGAGCAATACCACTGGCTCTCCGGCGCGCAGATGATCGACGGGCTGGCGCTGGGAGAGACCACGCCGGGCCCGCTCATCATGGTCGTGGCGTTCGTCGGCTTTGTCGGCGGATGGCTCCAGCAGGTGCTGGGGCCCGACGCGCTGTTCCTCGCAGGGGCGTTGGCCGCGACCGTCGTCACCTTCTTCACCTTCCTGCCCTCGTTCATCTTCATCCTGGCCGGCGGGCCCGCCATCGAGGCCACGCACGGCCGGCTGGGCTTCACGGCGCCGCTGTCGGCGATCACCGCGGCAGTGGTGGGCGTGATCCTGAACCTGGCGCTCTTCTTCGCGTACCACGTGCTCTGGCCGCACGGCTTCGGTGGCCGCTTCGATGCGGTGTCGGCAGTGATTGCCGTGGCCGCGACGCTCGCCCTGTTCCGCTTCAAGGTCGGCGTGATGCCGCTGCTCGGTGCCTGCGCGGCCATCGGGCTGGCAGTCACCTTGTGGCTTCCGCTGCTGCGCTGAAGGAGTCGTCATGGACGCCCGAACTCAAGCCTTGCCCTTCGATCCCGCCGCGCTGCGCGGCCTGTCGGCGCAACTTCTGAACAGCCATCACCAGAACAACTATGGCGGCGCGGTCCAGCGCCTCAACGCCATCCGGGCACAGCTCGCCACGACATCGTTCGCTTCCACGCCGGGCTTCCAGCTCAACGGCCTCAAGCGCGAAGAGCTCATCGCCAGCAACTCGATGCTGCTGCACGAGCTGTACTTCGCGTCGCTCGGCGGCGACGGCCAGACGATGGAGCCCGCCATGGCCCTCGCATTGGCGGCCAGCTTCGGCAGCGTCGACCGATGGCGCGAAGAGTTCGCAGCCATGGGCAAGGCGCTTGGCGGCGGCTCGGGCTGGGTGCTGCTCACCTTCCAGCCGCGCGAGGGCACGCTGGTCAACCAATGGGCTGCTGATCACACCCATGCGCTGGCGGGCGGCACGCCGCTCCTGGCGCTGGACATGTACGAACACGCCTATCACCTCGATCACGGCGCCGCCGCCGGCGCCTATGTCGATGCCTTCATGCAGAACATCGACTGGGCCCCGGTGTACGCGCGTTACCAGCAGGCGGTGCACGCCGCCAGCGAGCCCTTCGGTGCAACGCAGGACGACGTGGCCGGATCGGTGCTGCTCGATGTGCGCCGAGCCGGCGTGTTCGCGCAGGCCGCGTCGATGATCCCCGGCGCCCGCTGGCGCGACCCGGCCGCGGTTGAGCGCTGGGCCGGCGAACTCCCGGCCGGCCGCGCGCTGGTCGTCTACTGCGTCTACGGCCACGAGGTGGGCCGCAGCACGGCCCTGCGGCTGCGCGCCGCGGGCCTGGACGCACGCTATCTGCGCGGCGGCATCGACGGCTGGCAGGCCGCCGGCCGTCCGCTCGAACCCAAGCCGGCCGACCCAGGAGCGACGCCATGAAATGGATCACCCGCGAACGCCCGAAGATCGACCGCATCGCCTGCCCGTGGTTGATCCTGCGCTTCATCGACCGCGAGGCCGAGTTTCTCTACGTGCCGCCGGCCGACGTGTTGCGCACGGCGCAAAGCACCGGTGCCACGCCCTACGACATTCCGGGCGTGGAGATGAGCCACGTCGGCGAGCGCTGCAGCTTCGACGCCTTCCTCGCGAAGTACCGGCTCACCGAGCCTGCGCTGCACCAGCTGGCCGACATCGTGCGCGGTGCGGACACCTCGCGGCTCGATCTCACACCGCAGTCGGCAGGGCTCTACGCGATATCGCTGGGCCTGTCGCGTGTGTTCGCCGACGACCAGGCGATGCTGCAGCACGGGCTGGTGATGTACGACGCGCTGTATGCGTGGTGCCGCGAAGGCCGCGGCGAGACGCACAACTGGCCACCGAAGATGCCGGGTTGAAGCGGGTCGACGGACAACCTGCGACCACGAGGGACAACCGCCTCCCTGGTCGGAAGCACGGTAACATTTCGCCCGGCTCCGCCGCTCCACCCGGGTCGGACCCTCGCGAGGTCTGCGACAACCCAGGGTGTCACCGTAACTATGGAGCGTCCCGATGTGGAGCATCCTGGCCGACCTCGTCGTCGGCATCTTCGATTTCGTTCTCGATGTCCTGTTGTTCCGGCGCGTGCGCGACAAGCGCGGCCACCACAGGCGCAGCGTGGCGGAAGACAGCCTCGAGGTCGCGCGCTTCGATTTCGTCACGCTGACGTTCATCGCGCTGGTCAGCGTCGGCTTGATGCTGCTCCTGGCGCTTGCCTTCGATGTGCCGGCAGGCTGGAGCGTGGGCATCGGCATCACCGTCGGCGCGGTCTGGGGTGTCTGGCGGTACGCCCAACTGGTTCGCGAGCGGTGAGCGCATGAAGCGCTCAAGAGGGTCAAGGATGCCGGGCGACGGTCGTTTCGCGCGCCTGGCCACCGGACTGTCGATCGCCGCAGCCGCCTTGCTGCTTCCTGTTGCCGCCGCTGCACAGTCCCTCGCATGCAACGGCTACCTCGTCGGCAAAGGCGCATCGCCCGCGACCTTGCTTCAGACCTGCGGCGAGCCGGTCTATCGGCAGGCGGTCTGCGTGCCGATGGTGCAGCTCGGCTGGGTCCTCACGCCCTATCGGCCGGGCGGCCCCGAGGCGGTACTGGCCAATCAATGCGTGCCGATGGAAGAATGGACCTACGACCGCGGGCCGGGCACCTTCTTCGGCATCGTGCGCCTCTACAACGGCACGATCGAATCGGTGCGCGATGGGGATCGCGGTCGTTAAGACGCCAGGGTCTACCGATCAGCGCGCCGGAAACGCCCGGCAACATCTCCGGTACCCCCTACAGGGGAGGACGCCAGCGGAACGGCGTTGACGACGATGCCGGGCAGGGCCACCATGGCCCATCGTCCCCGTCACGCATGCCCAAACAGGCACGGACGCGTTGGAGCAAGGGAGCAGGCCCGCTCTGCAATGAATGGTCAAGCCATGCACTGTTCAGAGCTTTCAAGGAGTTCCCATGGCTGCCGAAAGCGACAAGATGTTCGCGGGCTCGATCCCGAAGTTCTACGACACGCTGATGGTCCCCCTGATCTTCGAGGGCTACGCCGTCGACGTGGCCGCACTGGTCGCGGGGTTCTCGCCGGGTGCAGTGCTGGAAACAGCGGCCGGCAGCGGCGCGGTCACGCGGATGCTCGCACCCCAGCTCGGTGCCGATGCACGCTACGTGGTGACCGACCTCAACCCGGCCATGCTCGACTACGCCGTCACGCGCCAAGCAGCCGACCACCGCATCGAATGGCGGCAGGCCGACGCGCTCGCCCTGCCGTTCGACGATGCCTCGTTCGATGTGGTTCTTTGCCAGTTCGGCGCGATGTTTTTCCCCGACCGGGTCGCCGGCTACAGCGAGGCGCGTCGCGTGCTGAAGCCCGGCGGTCGCTTTGTGTTCAGCGTCTGGGACCGCATCGAAGACAACGCCTTTGCAGACGACGTTACTCGCGCTGTCGCCACGCTGTTTCCGGACGACCCACCGCGGTTCCTCGCGCGCACGCCGCACGGCTACCACGACGTCGCGCTGATCCGCCAGGACCTGAGCCGTGCGGGGTTTACCGACATCGAGATCAAGACGCACGAGAAGCTGGGCCGCTCGCCCTCTGCCAGCGAGGTGGCCATGGCCTACTGCCAGGGAACGCCGCTGCGCAACGAGATCGAGGCGCGCGATGCGAGCCTCCTTCAGCTCGCGACGGACCGCTCGGCGGAGGCGATTGCCAGCCGCCATGGCGCGGGCCCGGTGGCCGGGAAGATCCAGGCGCATGTCATCGTGGCGACGGGCTAGACAGGCGTTACGTCCGAAGGATCTTCTCGATCGCCTTGCCCTTGGCCAGCTCGTCGACCAGCTTGTCCATGTAGCGGATCTTCTGCATCAGCGGGTCTTCGACTTCCTCGACGCGCACGCCGCACACCACGCCCTTGATCAGCGCGCGGTTCGGATGCAGCGCCGGGGCCTGCGCGAAGAAGGTCCTGAAATCGTTCTGCTGCTCGATCTGCTGCTGCAGCCCCGCCTCGTCGTAGCCGGTGAGCCAGCAGATGACGGCATCGACTTCTTCTTTCGTGCGATTCTTGCGTTCCACCTTCTGGATGTACATCGGGTACACCTTGGCGAACGGCATCGCGAAAATCTTGTGCTCGGGCATCGTCATCGCTCCTTCATGTCGGCCGGATGGTCGATTCTGGCCGGATGCTCGCGGCTACGGATACCAGACGATCGAGCACCCATTCTCAAGTGCGCCTTCGTAGTGCTTGCTGAATGCGCGCATCCGAGGATCGTTCAGCGACTCGACCTCCAACGGGCGCCCGGCTCCGAGGTGAAGGTCGACGAATCCGAATTTCGCGAGTTCCGACGCGGCATCCGCTTCGCGAGAGGCATCGTCGCTTTGCGCCAGGAAGAGGATGAGCTTGTGCCGGCCACCCACGGGCGGCGCATCCCATACGAAGTCGCAAGCCCCGCTGTAGGTGGCCTCGGCGCCGTAGAGACAGATCCGGGTCATGCGGGCTGGCGACAGGCTCACTTCTTCCCGCCCCGCCCTGCCTTCTTCGCCGCCACCTTCCGCGCCGGCTTCAACGCAGGCGCCTCGCGCGCCGACTTCATGTGCCCGCTCTCCCCCGACGTCATGCCCACGATCTTCGCGAGCTGGCGGCTCACGCTCACGTAGGCGTGGCCGAGGCGGCTGTCGAAGTACAGCGAATCGCCGCGCGCCAGGCGCACCACTTCACCGTTGTCGAAGTGCACGTCGATCTCGCCTGACAGCACGTACGCAAATTCTTCGCCGGTGTGCCGCACGAAGTCTTCGGGGCCGTTGATGCGGCGCGCGTGCACGGTGCCGACGATGGGGCTCATCTGCTTGCCGGCGGCGGTGGTGCCCAGGAACTCGTAGGCGATGGCCAGCCCCTTGTAGACCACGCCCTTGCCCGCGCGCGTGACGACCGGGCCGTCGAACTGCTCGGGCTTGACGCCGGCGCCCGCGAACATGGCGTTCATGTCCATCTCGAGCGCGCGGCCCAGCGCGGTGAAGTTCTCGTAGCCGAGCGCGAGCTGGCCGCGCTCGGCGCGCGAGATGGTGGTGATCGACACGCCGGAGCGCTCGGCCAGTTGCGCCAGCGTCCAGCCGAAACGCTTGCGCGCGGTGCGCAGGCGATGGCCGAAAGTGGTGCGGTCCAGCGTGGGCGGCTCTTCCTTCGGCTTCGCCCCGGCCCGGTTCCCTGTGTGTGGAGTCACGCTTGGCTTTCTCTAGGTGTGCCGGGTGATTCTGCCAGCCCCGCGCCCGGCCGGCCACGCACGGTGCGATCGGGGTCGGCATGCGTTTTGCGTATGCGCAAATTGCGTGTACGCAAATTTCACCGCGCTGGTGCACCCATGGTTTCCCCTTGGTCGGTGCAAATCAATTTGCGTATCCGCAAATTTCTACCTACACTTTTCGGCGATGACAACAAGCACAACTCCACCCGTCGTGGCCGACTATCTCGTGATCGGCGGCGGCATCGCCGGGGCCTCCGTGGCCCATTGGCTCGCCCCGCATGCCCGCGTGATCCTGCTCGAACGCGAAGCCCAGCCGGGCTACCACTCCACCGGCCGTTCGGCCGCGCTCTTCATGGAAAGCTACGGCACGCCGCAGGTGCGCGCCCTCACCATGGCCAGCCGCGCTTTTCTCGAACACCCGCCCGAAGGCTTTGCCGAGCACCCGCTGCTCACGCCGCGCGGCGCGATGATGGTCGCGGGCACCGAACACCTGCATGAGCTCGAAGCGCACTGGGAGCTGCTGCGCGCCATGAATGTCGGCGCCCAGCGCCTCGACGGCGAACAGGCGCGCGAGATGGTGCCGGCGCTGCGCCCCGAGCAGGTGGCCGGCGCGGTGTACGAACCCGATGCCTCCGACATGGACGTGCACGCCATCCACCAGGGCTACCTGCGCGGCATGCGCCAGGCCGGCGGCAAGCTGGTGTGCGACGCCGATGTCACGGCCATGGAACGCGTCGGCGACTGCTGGCGCGTGACGGCCGGCGGCACGGTGTACGAGGCGCCCGTGGTGCTCAACGCAGCCGGCGCGTGGGTCGACACGATCGCGCAACTCGCGGGCGTGCGCCCGCTGGGCATCGAGCCGCGCCGCCGCTCGGCCTTCATCTTTGCGCCGCCCGAGGGCCAGAGCGTGGCGCACTGGCCGATGGTGTTCGCCGCCGACGAAGGCTGGTACATCAAGCCCGACGCCGGCATGCTGCTCGGCTCGCCAGCCAATGCCGATCCGGTCGAGCCGCAGGACGTGCAGCCCGAAGAGATGGACATCGCCATCGCCATGCACCGCATCGAAGAAGCGACCACGCTCGCCATCCGCCGCCCCACGCGCACCTGGGCCGGCCTGCGCTCCTTCGTGGCCGACGGCGACCTGGTCGGCGGCTTCGCGCCCGACGCGCCCGGCTTCTTCTGGGTTGCGGCGCAAGGCGGCTACGGCATCCAGACCTCGGCCGCCATGGGCGAGGCCTGCGCCGCGCTGGCACGCGGCCTGCCGCTGCCCGAGCGCATCGCGGGCTTCGGGCTCACGGCCGAGATGCTCGGCCCGCAGCGGCTGCACACGGCCGGCTGATCCGTTTCTTCCCTCACAAACCCTCCCCACGAGAAATCACCATGCGTGTCTTCAGTGCCTCTCTTGCGACCGAAACCAACACCTTCGGCCCGATGCCGACCGGCCTCGCGTCCTTCAAGGACCGCGGCTACTTCCCCGCCGGCCAGCATCCCGATGCGCTGACGATCTACTCGGGCCCGCTGTGGGCCGCACGCATCCGCGGCAAGGAAAAGGGCTGGACGCTGCTCGAAGGCATGGTGGCGGGCGCGCAGCCCAGCGGCATCACGACGCGCCACGCGTATGAAACGCTGCGCGACGAAATGCTGAACGACCTGCGCGCCGCGCTGCCGGTCGACATGGTGCTGCTCGGCCTGCACGGCGCGATGGTGGCCGACGGTTATGACGACTGCGAAGGCGACATGCTGGCGCGCGTGCGGGAGATCGTCGGCCCTGATGTGGTGATCGGCGCCGAGCTCGACCCGCACAACCACCTCACGCCCGCCATGGTGGACAACGCCAACGTGATGGTCTCGTTCAAGGAGTACCCGCACACCGACGTGCTCGAACGCGGGCTGGAGCTGGTCGACATCTGCGCCGCGGCGGTCGAAGGCAAGGTCAAGCCGGTGGCCGCGATGATCGACTGCGACATCATCGTCACCGTCCACACCTCGCGCGAGCCGGCGCGCAGTTTTGTCGAGCGCATGCAGGCGCTCGAAGGCAAGGACGGCGTGCTCTCGGTCTCGCTCACGCACGGCTTCTCGTGGGGCGACGTGCCCGAGATGGGCACCAAGGTGCTGGTCTACACCGACGGCGACCAGGCCAAGGCGGATGCCCTGGCGCGCCAGCTCGCCGACGAAGTCATCGCCATGCGCGACGGCCTCACGGTCAACTACCCGAGCATCGACGATTCGCTCGACCAGGCGCTGGCCTTCGACGGCGGCCCCGTGGTGCTGGCCGACGGTGCCGACAACCCCGGCGGCGGCGCGGCGAGCGACTCCACCTTCATCCTGCGCCGCATGCTGGAGCGCGGCATCACCAATGCAGCCCTGGGCCCGATGTGGGACCCGATTGCCGTGCGCATCGCCTTCGACGCCGGCGTGGGCGCCAAGCTGCAGATGCGCATCGGCGGCAAGATCAGCCCGCTGTCGGGCGATCCGCTCGACCTTGAATGCACCGTGAAAGCGCTGCAGGAAGACCTGGTGATGACGGGCCTGTCGAACACGCCCACCGCCATGGGCGACTGCGCGCTGGTCGAGGTCAACGGCATCGAGATCGTGCTGATCACGCGGCGCAACCAGGCCATGGGCACCGACATGTTCACGCAGCTGGGTTGCGACCTGGCCGCCAAGAAGATCGTCGTGGTCAAGTCGTCGCAGCATTTCTATGCGTCGTACTCCCAGGTGGCCAAGCACGTGATCTACGCCGGCGCACCGGGCGCCGTGACGCTCGACCTCACCACGCTGCCCTACCGCAAGGCCCGCCTGCCCAAGTGGCCCATCGGCGTCGCTGCCTGAGCGCCCTCTTCTTTTTCTTTCGCCCCCACCGACCGGAGAACCGACGATGAAACGACGAACGCTTGCCGCCCTCGCTGCCCTGGCCCTTTCGGCCGCCAGCCTTCCCGCGCTCGCCCAGACAACGCCGCCCAAGACACTGAAGGTGGTGGCGCATGCCGACCTGAAAATTCTTGACCCGACCTTCACCACGGCCTACATCTCGCGCAACTTCGGCCACATGGTGTACGACACGCTGTTCGCACAAGATGCCACCGGCAAGCCGCAGCCGCAGATGGTCGAGAAGTACACGACCTCGAAGGACGGCAAGCAGTGGAGCTTCACGCTGCGCCCGGGCCTGAAGTTCTCCGATGGCGCCGCCGTCACCTCGGCCGACGCCGTGGCATCGCTGCAGCGCTGGGCCGCACGCGACAGCCTGGGCCGCGCCATGACGGGCGTCGGCGCCGAGTGGAAGGCGACCGACGCGCGCACCCTCACGCTCACGCTCAACGAACCCTTCGGCATGGTGCTCGACGCGCTGGCCAAGCCCTCGGGCTTTCCGCCGGTGATCCTGCCCGAGCGCATCGCCAAGCTGCCGGCCACCTCGCCCCTCACCGAGGTCATCGGCTCGGGACCCTTCATCTTCAAGCGCGACGAATGGGTGCCGGGCAACAAGACGGTGTTCGTGCGCAACCCGAACTACGTGGCGCGCAGCGAGCCGCCGAGCGGCCTGGCCGGCAGCAAGAAGACCACGCTCGACCGCGTCGAATGGCTCTACCTGCCCGACGCCAACAGCGCCGTGTCGGCGCTCAAGCGCGGCGAGGTCGACTTCATCGAGCAATTGCCGCCCGACTACATCGCGCCGCTGCGCACCGACAGCAACGTGAAGGTTCGCGCCTTCGGCACCTACCAGGGCTTCCTGGTGATGAACCAGCTGCACCCGCCCTTCGACAACCCGAAGGTGCGCCAGGCACTGCTGCAGGCCGTGAACCAGGAACGCTTCGTCGCGGCCATGGGCTTCCCGCTGGACATGCGCATGGCCTACTGCGCCACCTACTTCATCTGCGGCAGCCCCAACGAGACCTCGGCCGGTGCGGAGCCCTTCCGCAAGGCCGACGTCGCCAAGGCGAAGAAGATGCTCGCCGACGCCGGCTACAAGGGCGAGAAGGTGGTGCTGATGGTGCCGAGCGACGTGCCCTACCTCAACGCCGAGGCGCTGATGGCCGCGCAGACCATGAAGAGCATCGGCCTGAACGTCGATGCACAGACCATGGACTGGGCCTCGATCGGTGCGCGCCGCGCCAAGCGCGATGCGCCCGACGCCGGCGGCTGGAACATCTACGTCACGGTGGCCGGCGAGTTCGACGTGAACTCGCCCATCAGCAACGCCTACCTCGGCGCGGCCTGCGGCAACACCCTGCCCGGCTGGCCCTGCGACAAGAAGCTCGACGAACTGCGCACCGCCTGGTTGAAGGAAACCGTGCCGGCCAAGCGCAAGGAATTGCTCGACGCCTTCCAGACCCGCGCCTACGAGGCCGTGCCGTACATCAACGCAGGCCAGTACTCGGCCGCGTTCGCGGCACGCGCCAGCCTCAAGGGGCTGGACAAGATGTGGGCCGGCATGCCCACCGTCTGGGTGCTCGACAAGTAAGCCACGCGCACCGCCATGGGCTACATCGTTCGACGCTTTCTTTCCACGCTGCCGGTGATGGCGGTGGTGGCCGTGGTGGTGTTCCTGCTGATCCACCTGTCGCCGGGCGACCCGGCCGCGCTCATCGCGGGCGACCTCGCCACCACCGAGGACATCGACAAGCTGCGCGCCGCGCTCGGCCTGAACCTGCCGCTGTGGCAGCAGTTCGGGCTGTGGATCGGCAAGATCTTCACGGGCGACCTGGGCACCTCGATCTTCACGCAGGTGCCGGTGACGCAGCTGCTCGGCCAGCGGCTGGAGCCGACGGTGTCGATCGCGGCGCTGACCATGCTCATCACACTGGTGACGGCCGTGCCGCTGGGCACGCTCGCGGCCTACTGCGCGGGCACCTGGATCGACCGCCTCGTGATGCTGTTCGCGGTGCTGGCCTTTTCGGTGCCGGTGTTCCTCATCGGCTACCTGCTGGTCTACACCTTCGCGGTGCAGCTGCCGTGGTTTCCGGTGCAGGGCTACGTTCCCTTTTCCGAAGGCCCCGGTGCCTGGCTGCGCGCGCTGGTGCTGCCCTGCGTGAACCTGGCGCTGGTGTACATCGCGCTGGTGACGCGCATGACGCGCGCCACCGTGCTCGAGGTGCTGCACGAGGATTACATCCGAACCGCGCGCGCCAAGGGCCTGGGCGTGCGGCCGGTGCTGGGCCATGCGCTGCGCAATGCGGCCATTCCCATCGCCACCACCATCGGCGCGGGCATTGCGCTGCTCATCGGCGGCGTGGTGGTCACCGAGACGGTGTTCGCCATTCCGGGTGTGGGCCGGCTCGTGATCGATTCGGTGCAGCGCCACGACTACCCGGTGATCCAGAGCGTGCTGCTGCTGTCGGCAGGCGTGTACGTGCTGATCAACCTGCTCATCGATTTGAGCTACCGCCTGTTCGACCCGCGCATCCAGTACTAGAACAAAGAACGAGCCCCACGACGCCATGTCCACTGCCCTGCCCTTGCGCGAGGTCGATGCGCCGGTGCCCAGCGCCGCCGTTGCCGCCACCTCGGCCCTTGCCGAAGACCCTCCTTTCGTACCGCCGCGCTGGCGCTGGGTGCGCAAGCACCCGACGCTGATCATCGGCGCGCTGCTGCTCATCGTGGTGGCCGCACTGTCCATCGCCGCCCCCTGGATCGCCACCCACGACCCGCAGGACATCGACCCGCTGGCACGCATGCAGACGGCCTCGGCCGAGCACTGGTTCGGCACCGACGCACTGGGCCGCGACGTGTTCAGCCGCGCCGTGTGGGGCGGGCGCGTGTCGATGATCGTCGGCGCCTCGGTGGCCGTGCTCGCCACCTTCTTCGGCATCGTGCTGGGCCTGGTGTCGGGCTTCGTGCGCTGGGCCGACGGCCCGATCATGCGGGTGATGGACGGGCTCATGGCCATCCCCGGCATCCTGCTGGCGATTGCGCTGATGGCCGTGACGCGCGCCAGCCTCACCACCGTGATCATCGCCATCACGGTGCCCGAGATTCCACGCGTGGTGCGGCTGGTGCGCTCGCTGGCGCTCACCTTGCGCGAGCAGCTGTTCGTGGAGGCCGCGCATGCGGTCGGCACGCGGCTGCCGGTGATCCTTGTGCGGCACGTGCTGCCGAACATCGTGGCGCCGCTGATCGTGCAGGCCACCTTCGTGGCCGCCGCCGCCGTGCTCACCGAGGCCGCGCTGTCTTTCCTCGGCGTGGGCGTGCCCTCGCAGACGCCGAGCTGGGGCAACATGATGGCCGAGGGCCGCAACTTCGTGACCGTCGCGTTCCACATCATCCTGTACCCGGGCCTGCTGCTGGCGGCGACGGTGCTGGCGATCAACCTGCTCGGCGACGGCCTGCGCGATGCGCTCGACCCGCGCCTGGCGCGGCAGCTGTGATGAAGAGGAACGCCCCATGACGATCCACATGTCCCAGGCCACCCTCGCGCCCGGCGAGCCGCTGCTCGAGGTCGACAACCTGCGCACCTACTTCAACACGCTCGCGGGCACCGTGCGCTCGGTCGACGGCGTGTCGTACACCGTGCGCGCAGGCCGCACGCTCGGCGTGGTCGGCGAATCGGGCTGCGGCAAGAGCGTGACCGCGCTGTCGATCCTGCGGCTGGTGCCCACGCCGCCCGGGCGCCACATGGGCGCCGTGCGCCTGCGCGGCACCGACCTGATGCAGCTCAGCGAACGCGAGATGCGGCAGATCCGCGGCAACCGCATCTCGATGATCTTCCAGGAGCCGATGACCTCGCTGAATCCGGTGCTCACCGTGGGCCGCCAGATCGCCGAGACCGTGCAGCTGCACCAGAAGGCCAGCCGCGCCGAGGCACTGCAGCGCGCGGTCGAGATGCTGCGGCTGGTGCAGATCCCCGAGCCCGAGCGGCGCGTGAACGAGTACCCGCACCAGCTCTCGGGCGGCATGCGCCAGCGCGTGATGATTGCGCTGGCCCTGGCCTGCAACCCCGAGGTGCTGATCGCCGACGAGCCCACCACCGCACTCGACGTGACCATCCAGGCGCAGATCCTCGACCTCATCAAGCGACTGCAGAAAGAGCTGGGCATGGGCGTGGTGATGATCACGCACGACCTGGGCGTGGTGGCCGAGAGCTGCGACCGCGTCGTCGTCATGTACGCCGGCAAGAAGGTGGAAGAAGCCGACGTGATCGACCTCTTCGATCGCCCGCTGCACCCCTACACGCGTGCGCTGATGGCCTCGATGCCCGCCATGAGCACGTCGAGCGCACGGCTGCACGAAATTCCGGGCATGGTGCCCGCCGCACACGAGCTCGGACGCGGCTGCGCCTTTGCCGCGCGCTGCGCGCAGGCACGCGAGCGCTGCCGCCGCGAGACACCGCCGCTTTCCACGCAGGGCGACGGGCACGTGGTTGCCTGCTTCGCGGTGCAAGAGCAATGGACCGACGAGGCTGCCGAGGTGAGCGCATGACGACGACAACAACGACAACATCCCCCAACGCGCCGCTCCTGCAGGTGCGCGAGCTGCGCAAGCACTACATCTCGCCGCGCCGCTGGCTGCGCCCGACCAAGCCCGCGATCCAGGCGGTCGACGGCGTGTCGTTCAACGTCGGGCACGGCGAGACGCTGTCGCTGGTCGGCGAATCGGGCTGCGGCAAGACCACCACCGCCAAGTCGGTGATGCGGCTGGTCGAGCCCACCTCGGGTTCGGTGCGGCTGAACGGCGAAGAGCTGCTGACCCTGTCCGCGAACGCGATGCGCCAGCGCCGGCGCGACCTGCAGATCATCTTCCAGGACCCGTACGCCTCGCTGAACCCGCGCCTCACGGCCGGCGACATCGTGGCCGAGCCGCTGCGCAACTTCGGCGACGTGTCGCTGGCCGAACGGCGCGAGCGCGTGCAGTGGCTGTTCTCGCGTGTGGGCCTGCGGCCCGAGGCGGCGAAGAAGTTTCCGCACGAGTTCTCGGGCGGCCAGCGGCAGCGCCTGGGCATTGCGCGCGCGCTGGCACTGAACCCCAAGCTCATCGTCTGCGACGAGCCCGTGTCGGCGCTCGACGTGTCGGTGCAGGCGCAGGTGGTCAACCTGCTGATGGACCTGCAGGCCGAGTTCGGCATCGCCTACCTGTTCGTGGCGCACGACCTCGCCGTGGTGCGCCACATCAGCCACCGCGTGGCCGTGATGTACCTCGGGCACATCGTGGAGATCGCCGACCGCGACACGCTGTTCTCGGCGCCGCGCCATCCATACACCGAGATCCTGCTGTCGGCCGTGCCCGTGCCCAACCCGCGCACGCCCGCGCGCCGCCTGCTGCTGCAGGGCGACCCGCCGAGCCCGGCCAACCCGCCCTCGGGCTGCCGCTTCCACACGCGCTGCCCGATGGCGCAGGCCGTGTGCAAGGAGAAGACGCCCGAGCTGACGGAGCGGCCCTCGTCTTCCAAGGGTGGGCATTGGGTGGCTTGCCACTTTCGCTGATGAACGGGTGGGCGCGGCTGTTCAGGGCGCGCTCACGCCGACGGTGTGCTCTGCTCCGCGAATGTCCCCCGGCCTGCGGCCTCCTCCTTGATTTCGCTGCGCAGAGCACACCGCCAGCGCGAGCGTTTTCAGAGCACCCGTTGATCGGCCGCGAACCCACAACGTGCCCAGGTGCGCAGGGCACTGGGTGCTCCCCGCAGCGAAATCAAGGAGGAGCGAAGCGGGGGACATTCGCGGAGGGGAGTGCCCGGTGTCCTGTGCACACGCCCTGAACAACACGCTCTCGAACACATGAAAGGACGAAGATGAAACAACCCACCCACTACGACCTGCTGATCCAAGGCGGCACCGTGATCGACGGCACCAAGGCCCCGCGCTTCGACGCCGACGTAGGCATCCTCAACGGCCGCATCGCCGCCATCGGCAACCTCGCAGGCCACACCGCCGACCAGACGCTCGACGCCACGGGCCGCATCGTCGCACCCGGCTTCATCGACTCGCACACGCACGACGACCAGGCCGTGCTGTCGCAGGCGCAGATGCCGTTCAAGGTGTCGCAGGGCGTGACCACGGTGGTGGCGGGCAACTGCGGCATCAGCGCCGCACCGCTGCGCGCCGACATGGACCTGCCGATGCCGCTGAGCCTGCTCGAAACGCCGGCCGAAGACCGCTTCACGACCTTCGCGGCCTACCTCGACGCACTGCGCGCCACGCCCTCGTCGGTGAACGTGGCGGCGATGGTCGGCCACTCGACGCTGCGTGCCGTGACCATGTCCGACCTCGACCGGCCCGCCACCGCGCAGGAGATCGCCGCCATGCAGGCGCTGGTCGAAGAGGCGATGCAGGCCGGCGCCATCGGCCTGTCGACCGGCACCTTCTACCCGCCGGCCGTGAAGGCGACGACCGAAGAGATCATCGAGGTCGGCCGCCCGCTCACGGCGCGCAAGGCGCTGTACGTGACGCACATGCGCGACGAGAGCGACCACGTCATGGCGTCGCTCGAAGAAACCTTCCACATCGGCCGCGCGCTCGACATTCCGGTGGTGGTGTCGCACCACAAGGTGCAGAACACGCAGAACTTCGGCAAGACCAAGGTGACGCTGCCCTTCATCCAGGAAGCGATGAAGCACCAGTGCATCGGGCTCGACTGCTACCCATACACCGCAGGCTCCACCATGATCCGCACCGACCGCGGGATGATGGACGGCCGCGTGCTCATCGCTTCGAGCGTGCCGCACCCCGAATGCGCGGGCCGCGACCTGAAGGACATTGCGGCCGAATGGGGCGTGTCGGGCGAAGAGGCCGCGCTGCGCCTGTCGCCCGGCAGCGCCATCTATTTCATGATGGACGAAGACGACGTGCAGCGCGTGCTCGCCTTCGACGAGACCATGATCGGCTCCGACGGCATCCCGCTGGGCGACAAGCCGCATCCGCGCCTGTGGGGCACCTTCCCGCGCGTGCTGGGGCACTACAGCCGCGACGTGGGGCTGTTCCCGCTGGAGACGGCCGTGTGGAAGATGACGGGGCTCACGGCGCGCAACTTCGGCCTGCACGAACGCGGCGCGCTCAAGGTCGGCCATCACGCCGACGTGGTGGTCTTCAATGCCGCGACGGTGCGCGACACCGCGAACTACGAAACGCCGACCGAGCCTGCCGAAGGCATCGATGCAGTGATCGTGAACGGCGCCGTCACCTGGCGCCACGGCGTGCACAGCGGCGCGCGCAACGGCCAGGTGATCGTGCGCCAGGAGGCGGCCTGACAGCTCGCACCCCGGCGGCGCCTGCATGGCGCCCGCCTTCGCATCCTGGTGCACGCGCAGCACCGGATCGGTGAACACGCCGGGCCTCGCGGGCCCGGTTTTTCTTTCTCTTTTCCCCTCTGACCCTGTAGCGGCGCGCTCCTAGGGGATTTCCCTCGACATCTGGCCCGGAGCTTGCGTAGG
This sequence comes from Variovorax sp. 54, assembly GCF_002754375.1. Lineage (NCBI taxonomy): Bacteria > Pseudomonadati > Pseudomonadota > Betaproteobacteria > Burkholderiales > Comamonadaceae > Variovorax > Variovorax sp. 54. The sequence continues at coordinate 5,146,356 of NZ_PEFF01000001.1, read as the reverse complement.
TCGTTCATATAGTTGAACATTTCAACTATTGAAGACTTCTACCAACCCGACATGCACGCCCCGCTTCGCCTGAAGACCGACTACCTCAACGTCCTGCTCGACCTGGCCTCGCAGCGCACGCGCGACCGCGGCTCGCGCGTCTACGAGATCGAGCTCGGCCTGTCGATCCGCGACATCCGGCTGCTGCGGATGATCGGCGGCGCGCCCGGGATCACCATGGGCCAGCTGGTGCAGACCTGCGGCATCGAGAAGACGCTGGTCTCCAAACAGGTCAGTTCGCTGGTGCAGCGCGAGCTGGTCGAGCGCCAGATCGGCACCGAGGACGCGCGGCAGATCTGTCTGTGCCTGAGCCCCGCCGGCGTCGACATGGTGCAGCGCGCCGAGCCCATCGGGCACGAGATGGAAGCACGCTTTCTCGACTGCCTGAGCGTCGCCGAGATCGAGAGCCTGCGCCGCATCCTGCACAAGGTCATCGACGCGGAAGCAGGCTCGCGCGACATCTTCGAATTCCTGCTGGTGCAGCTGCGCGAAAGCAAGGAACCGCCCCCGTCCTCCTCCCCCTCGTCTTCCGCTCCCTCCCGAAAGAAGTAAGGCTCCATGGCAATCCACCTTTCACCGCGCCGCGTCGCGGCGGCTTCTCTGTCGGCGCTCGCTTTATGCTTTGCCGCCACCGCGTCCGCCCAGACCGTGCTTCGCACCGTGCCCTCGTCGGATTTGAAGATCGTCGATCCGATCTGGACCACCGCCAACATCACGCGCAACCACGGTCTGATGATTTACGACACCCTCTTCGCGATGGACGAGAAGGGCGTCATCAAGCCGCAGATGGTCGACAAGTACAGCGCGAGCCCCGACAACAAGGTCTGGACTTTCACGCTGCGCCCGGGCCTGAAGTTCCATGACGGCGCACCGGTCACCTCGCAGGACGTGATCGCCTCGCTGGCGCGCTGGGCCAAGCGCGACACGCTGGGCCAGAAGATGTACGAGGCGATGGACAGCATTGCCGCCGACGGCCCGAACGGCTTTCGCATGACGTTCAAGCAGCCCTTCGGCGTGGTGCTCGACGCGCTCGGCAAGCCCAACCCGCTGGTGCCTTTCATCATGCCCAAGCGCGTGGCCGACACGCCCGCCGACAAGCAGATCGACGAGATGGTGGGTTCCGGCCCCTTCACGCTCGCCAAGGAAGACTTTCGCCCGGGCGACCGCGTCATCTACCGCAAGAACACCGCCTACGTGCCGCGCAAGGAACCCGCTTCGGGCCTGGCCGGCGGCAAGGTGGTGTACGTGGACCGCGTCGAATGGGTGATGCTGCGCGACCCGCAGACGCAGACCAATGCGCTGCTCAACGGCGAGGTCGACATGCTCGAGACCGTGCCCTCGTCCGGCTACACGGGCATGCGCACCAACGACAAGATCGAGCTGGTCGACGTGATGCCGGCGGGCCCCTTCACCGTGCTCTACAACCACAAGGTGCCGCCCTTCAACAACCCGAAGGCGCTGAAGGCCGCGATGCTGGCCATCAACCAGGAAGCGATGCTGCGCGCGCAGGTCACCTTCCGCGATTTCTACAAGCCCTGCGCCTCGATCTACCTGTGCGGCTCGCTCTACGCGAGCGACAAGACCGGCTTCTACACCGGCAAGCCGCAGTTCGAAGAGGCGCGCAAGCTGCTCAAGGAATCGGGCTACGACGGCAAGCCCGTGGTGCTCATGCTGCCGGGCGATGCGCCCGCGCTGAACAAGCTGCCCGCGGTGTACGGTCAGCTGCTCAAGCAGGTGGGCTTCAACGTCGACGTGCAGACCACCGACTGGGCCACGCTCGTGACCCGTCGCGCCAAGAAAGACCTGCCCGAGAACGGCGGCTGGAACGCCTTCATCACCTTCTGGGGTGGCGTGGACGCAAGCAGCCCCATCAGCTACAGCCCGTTGACCGGCAACGGCGACCAGGGCTACTTCGGCTGGCCCGTCGTGCCCGAGCTCGAGGCACTGAAGACGAAGTTCATCGCCACCGCCGACCTCGCGCAGCGCAAGGAAATTGCCACGCAGATCCAGCAGGTCGTGCTCGAGCACGGCGTGCTCGCGCCGCTCGGCGAAGGCAAGGCGCCCACGGCCGTGCGCCGCGGCACGATCACCGGCCTGCTGCCCTCACCGGCGGTGCTGTACTGGAACGTGCGCAAGAAGACGGCGCCGTAAACAGGCGGGCGCTACCGCCTCGCTCCCCTTTCTGATCGACACCCCTGACCGGCTGCGCCTTGCGCGGCAGCCGGGCGGGACTTCCTTTGCCCGCGCCGGACGCCCGGCCCTTCGTCACGGACCTGATTCACATGCTCCACTTCCTGTTGCGCCGCGGACTGGCCACCGCGCCCGTGCTCCTGATCGTGGCCGTCATCGTCTTCCTGCTGCTGCGCATGACGCCCGGCGATCCGGCGGCGGCCATCGCGGGCGATGCGGCCAATGCGCAGGACATCGCACGCATCCGCGCGCAGCTGGGCCTGGACGCATCGATCGTGACGCAGTTCGTGCACTGGCTCGGCCAGGTGCTGCGCGGCGACCTCGGCTATTCGTTCTTCTACCGGATGCGCGTGACCGACCTGATCGGCCAGCGCCTGGAGCCCACGCTCTCGGTGGCGGCGGTGACGGTGGTGCTCACGGTGCTGATCGCCGTGCCGCTCGGCGTGCTCGCGGCGTCGCAGCGCGGCGGCCGGCTCGACCGCTTCATCATGGGCGCGTCGGTGCTCGGCTTTTCGGTGCCGGTGTTCGTGGCCGGCTACGTGATGATCTGGCTGTTCTCGATGCAGCTCGGCTGGCTGCCCTCGCAGGGCTACCAGCGCATCGGCGACGGCGTCGGCCCGTGGCTGCGCCACCTGGCGCTGCCCTGCGTCACGCTGGCCGTGATGTACGCGGCACTCATTGCGCGGGTCACGCGCGCGGCGGTGTCGGAGGCGCTCACCGAAGACTACGTGCGCACCGCGCGCGCCAAGGGCATCTCGGAGTGGCGCATGCTGCTGCGCCACGCGCTGGCCAACGCGGCCGTGCCGATCGCCACCGTCATCGGCCTGAGCGTGGCGGGCCTGATCGGCGGGGTGGTGGTCACCGAAACGATCTACGCGATCCCCGGCCTCGGCCAGCTCACGGTGGACGCCGTGCTCTCGCGCGACTACCCGCTGATCCAGGGCATCACCCTCTTCTTCTCGCTCGTCTACGTGGTGGTCAACCTGCTGGTGGACCTGAGCTACCTGCTGCTCGATCCGCGCATCCGCTACTGACAGCCTTCACACCGCCTTTCGAAAGCCTCGCCATGACTTCGATTTCCCTGCGCGACGACGCGCCTGCCTCGGCCGCGGTTCCTCCCGCCGCGCCCCGGGCTCCGGCCCGGTCGCTGCTGCGCCGCCTGCTCGCCAACGGCGCCGTGCGCGTCGGCGGCGCCCTGCTGGTCGCGATGCTGCTGCTGGCGGTGGCCGCGCCCTGGCTCTACACCATCGATCCGAACGCGATGGACCCGGCGAACTCGCACCTGCCGCCCGGCGCGCGCACCGAGTTCACCACGCTCGCGGGCGACAGCTTCGAGCGCTTCTTCCCGCTGGGCACTGACAGCATGGGCCGCGACCTGTGGAGCCGCACGGCCTACGGGGCGCGCATCTCGCTGTCGGTGGGCGTGGCGGTGGCGCTGGGCTCGGTCGCGTTCGGCCTCGTGGTGGGCATGGTGGCGGGCTACTTCCGTCGGCTCGACGGCGTGATCATGCGGGTGATGGACGGGATGATGGCCATCCCCGGCATCCTGTTCGCGATCGTGCTGGTGGCCGTGTGGCGGCCCAGCCTGCTCACGGTGATCCTGGCCATCGTGGTGCCCGAGACGCCGCGCGTGGCGCGGCTGGTGCGCTCGGTGGTGCTGTCGGTGCGCGAAGAGCCGTATGTGGAGGCGGCCGTTGCGCTCGACACGCCGACCTGGAAGCTGATGCTGCGCCACATCCTGCCCAACACGGTGGCGCCGCTGATCGTGCAGGGCACCTTCATCTGCGCGGCGGCGATGCTGGTGGAGGCGGTGATGTCGTTCCTCGGCATCGGCCTGCCGTCCGACGTGCCGACCTGGGGAAACATCATGTCCGAAGGCCGCACGCACTTCACCTCGCACCCGTCGACCGTGCTGCTGCCCGGCTTCTTCCTGGCGCTCACGGTGCTGGCCGTGAACATGCTCGGCGACGGTCTGCGCGACGCACTCGATCCCAAGTTCAAACCGCGCGGAGGCTGACCATGACATCCACAACGTCCCCTGCTTCTGCGGCGCCCTGCCTCGTGGTGCGCGACCTCGCCATCGACCTGCCCGCCGGTGCCGACCGCGCGCACGCGGTGCATGGCATCTCGTTCGACGTCTTGCCCGGCCAGGTCGTGTGCCTGCTGGGCGAATCGGGCTCCGGCAAGTCGGTCATCGCGCAGGCCGCGATGGGCCTGCTGCCCGCGTCGCTGCGTCCCTCGGCCGGGCGCATCGAGGTGCAGGGCGAAGACGTGCTCGCGGCCAGCCCGGCGCGGCTGCGCGCCCTGCGCGGCGCGCGCATGGCGATGGTGTTCCAGGAGCCGATGACCGCGCTCAACCCGGTGATGCGCTGCGGCGCGCAGGTCGACGAGATCCTGGCCGAGCACACGACGCTGGGCGCCGCGGCGCGCCGCGAGCGCGTGCTGGCCATCTTCGAGCGCGTGCGGCTGCCCGAGCCCCAGCGCATCTACGACGCCTACCCGCACCAGCTGTCGGGCGGGCAGCGCCAGCGCATCGTGATCGCCATCGCGCTGATCCTGCGCCCCGCACTGCTGATCTGCGACGAGCCCACCACCGCGCTCGACGTGACCACGCAGGCCGAAATTCTTTCGCTCATCCGCGAGATGCAGCAGGAGAACGGCACCGCCGTGCTGTTCATCACGCACGACTTCGGCGTGGTGGCCGACATCGCCGACCAGGTGGTGGTGCTGCAGCTGGGCCGGCAGGTCGAGAGCGGCCCGAAGGACGAGGTGCTGCGCCGCCCGAAAGAGGCCTACACGCGCATGCTGCTCGACGCCGTGCCACGGCTCGCACCGGTGCTGCGCGCGCCGGTGGAAGCGAAGGCGCCGCTGCTCGATGCACGCGGCGTGGGCAAGGTCTACCGCACGGGCAGCTGGCCCGGCAAGCGCCGCACGGTGCATGCGGCGGCCGACGTGTCGCTGAAGCTGCATGCGGGCGAAACGGTGGGCATCGTGGGCGAGTCGGGCTCGGGCAAGTCGACCGTGGCGCGCTGCATCGCGCGGCTGATCGAACCGACCGACGGCGACGTCCGCGTGCCGGGCATCGAGGGCTCGCGCGGCGCGCAGCGCTCGGCGTTCCGGCGCATGGTGCAGGTCGTGTTCCAGGACCCGAACCGCTCGCTCAACCCGCGCCGCACGGTGGGCCAGTCGATCGTCGAGGGGCCGGTGAATTTCGGTGTGCCGCACGCCAAGGCCTGGCAGCGCGCCGAGGAGCTGATGGCGCTGGTGCGGCTGCAGCCCGAGGTGCTGCACCGCTACCCGAGCGAGTTCTCGGGCGGCCAGCGGCAGCGGCTGTGCATTGCGCGCGCGCTGGCCTGCGAGCCGCGCGTGCTGATCGCCGACGAGGCCGTGTCGGCGCTCGACGTGTCGGTGCAGGACCAGATATTGAAGCTGCTCGCGGAGATCCAGCAGCGGCTGTCGATCGGCATTCTGTTCATCACGCACGACCTGCGCGTGGCCAGCCAGATCTGCGACCGACTCATCGTGATGCACCAGGGCCGCATCGTCGAGCAAGGCAGCGCGCACGACGTGCTGCTGTCGCCGCGCGAGGCCTACACGCGCACGCTGCTGGCCGCGGCGCCCGGCCAGGGCTATGCGTTCGGAGGCGGCTGAGCGCCGTCGCCCTCTTGTCTTTTCAACCCACCTTCATCCAACCACCCAAAGAAGAAGCGAAGCCATGACAACACCCCTGTACGAACTCAGTGCCCTCCAGTTGCTCGAACACTACCGTGACCGTGCCTTGTCGCCGGTCGAGGTGACGCAGGCCGTGCTCGCGCGCATCGAGCGCTGGGAGCCGCACATCCACGCCACCTACGGCCTGGACGCCGAAGCCGCGCTCGCCTCGGCCCGCGCCTCCGAGGCACGCTGGGCGCAGGGCAAGCCGCAGGGCGACCTCGACGGCGTGCCGGTCACGCTGAAGGAAAACATCGCCACGCGCGGCACACCCACGCCGATCGGCACCGCAGCCACCGTGCTGGCACCCGCCGCGGCCGACGCCCCCGCCGCCGCACGCCTGCGCGAAGCCGGTGCAGTGATCGTGACCAAGACGACGATGCCCGACTTCGGCTTTCTCGGCGCGGCGCCGTCGAGCTTTCACGCGCTCACGCGCAACCCATGGGACCTGGGCCGCAACACCGGCGGCTCAAGCTCGGGGGCCGGCGCTGCCGCCGCTGCGGGCTATGGCCCGCTGCACCTGGGCACCGACATCGGCGGCTCGGTGCGCATTCCGGCCAGCTTCTGCGGCGTGTTCGGCCTCAAGCCCAGCCAGGGCCGCATCCCCGTCGACCCACCCGCCGCCGCGCGCGTGATCGGCCCCATGACGCGCACCGTGGCCGACGCCGCGCTGCTGATGCAGGTGGTGACGCGCCCCGACGCGCGCGACTACATGAGCCTGCCGCCGAACGACCTGGCGTGGCAGCGGCTCGAGCGCAATGTGAAGGGCCTGCGCATCGGCCTGTGGACAGAGACCATGGGCGTCTGGCCCATCGATGCGGAAGTGAAAGAGGCCGTGCTGGCCGCGGCGCGCCTGTTCGAGCAGGCCGGCGCCATCGTCGAGCCGCTGGCCGACTGGAGCACGCTGGACATGCGCATGGGCATGGCCCACTTCTTCACGATGCGCTGCCGCGTCGACCTGGCCACGATGCCGCCGGAGCGCGCGAAGCTCGCGGCCGGCTACATCCATCAGGCGGCAGAGTTCGCGGCCTCGCTCACGCCCGAAGACACCTTCCGTGCCTTCACGCGCATGCAGGCGCTGCGCGCGGCCACCGTGGCGGCCACGCAGCCCTTCGACTACGTGCTGTCGCCGGTGTCGCCGGTGCTGCCGTTCGCGGCGGACGCGATCAACAGCGGCTCGGAGAATCCGCTGAAAGATTCACACTTCACGTCGGTGTTCAACCAGTCGGAACAACCGGCCGCGTCGATCAACTGCGGCCATGCGAAAAATGGCCTGCCGATCGGCCTGCAGATCGCGGGGCGTCGCTTCGACGACCTGGGCGTGCTGCAGATGGCGCGCTTCTACGAATCGGTGCGTCCGGCGCAGGCGCGCTGGCCTGAACCGGTCTGAGCAGAGCCTGATCAGTCTGGCGCGTTCATCACGCGGTCGAACTCTTCGTCGGCCGGCACGTTGTCGGCATCGAGTTCGCTGGCATCGGTGAGGTCGATGCCCGTTTCGTCCGACAGGTCGTCGGACGCATCGGCTTCGAGTTCATCGAAGTCGTCGGCAGGCGTGCTGTCGTCATCGTCGTCTTCGGACGACGAGGCGGAGCGCGCGGTGGCATCGGCGTGGGGCGTCATGAGAATTCCTCGGCAGATGGGTGAACGGCCCTCTATGGTGCGCCTGTTTTGCCCCTTGCGGTGGATCGACGGGCTGACGTCGGTGTCGGAAAGTTTCCCGTCCCCCGAGGCCGCGAGGCCGCCCGCACGCGTTGTCGTCAGTCCTTGTGGACGTGGCCGTGCTCGCCGTGTCCTTCGTCATGGCCGTGTTCGTGGCCATGGTCGCCGTGCGCGAGCCGGCTCACGAGCGTGACCAGCAGGATGCCCGCTGCAAGCCACGCGATCTGCGCCGCGGTCTGGCGCGCGGGCAGGCGCTTCTGCAGTTGCGGAATCAGGTCGGCCAGCGCCACGTAGACGAAGCTGCTGCCCGCCAGCACCAGGAAGTACGGCAGCCAGCCATGCAGCTGGTCGACCAGCCACCAGCCTGCGATGCCGCCGAGCATGGTCATCGTGCCCGCGAGCGACACCTTCACCAGCGCCGCGCGCGAATTGGCCGAGCTCTGGCGCAGCACGACGAGGTCGCCGATGTGGTGCGGCACTTCGTGCGCGAGCACGGCCAGCGCGGCCACGAGGCCCAGGCGGATGTCGGCTACGAAGGCCGAGGCGATCAGGATGCCGTCGCCGAAGCAATGCACGCTGTCGCCGGTGAGCACGGCCCAGCTGCCGCCGCCCGTGGGCGATGTGTGGTGGTGGGCGTGGCCGTGTGAATGACCGTGATCGTGGCCGTGGTGATCGTGCGCTTCGCCCTTCGCGGGTGCGACATCGCCATGGTGGTGCTCATGCCCGTGGTGCCACAGCTCGGCCTTGTCGAGCAGGAAGAAGAACACCAGTCCGAACAGCAGCACCGCGAACAGCAGCGCGGGTTCGATGCGGCTTTCGAAGGCCTCGGGCAGCAGGTGCATGAAGGCCGTGGCCAGCAGCGCGCCGGCCGCCAGACTCAGCAGGTGCTGCGGGTTCACGCCGCCGCCGCCGCTGCGCACGCCCACGCGCAGCAACAGGGCCGCGAGCCAGACACTTCCGATGCCGGCGACCAGGGTCGCCACGAGAATTACTATCAAATTCATAGCTGCTTGCGCAAAGGGGACGGCCGTTATGACCTTGTTCCGTTCATAAAAAGAGAAAGGCCGTCACTTCGGACGGCCTTCGGCGGAGGGTGGCTACGGGGCGCCGTCTTCAGTCAGGCGACACCATTGGCTTTGAACCAGGCCGCGGCACGCCGCCAGCCGTCGTCCGCGGCGCTCTTGACGTAGCTGGGACGGTAGTCGGCGTGGAACGCGTGGCCTGCTTCGGGGTACACGACGAAGCTCGATGCCTTGGCCGCCGGGGTTCCAGTGGCCAGAGCAGCTTTCATCTTATCAACCGTGTCAAGGGGGATGCCCTGGTCTTTTCCGCCGTACAGGCCGAGCACCGGCGCCTGCAGGCTGGCGGCGATGTCGACGGGGTGTTTCGGCTGCAGTTCGCTGGCCTGGCCGACCAGCCGGCCGTACCAGGCCACGCCGGCCTTGACCTTGCCCGTGGCGGCATAGAGCCACACGATGCGCCCGCCCCAGCAGAAGCCGGTGATGCCGGCCTTGCTGGTGTCGCCGCCGTTGGCCTTGGCCCAGCCCAGCGCGCCGTCGAGGTCGGCCATGACCTGCGCGTCGGGCACCTTGCTGACGACCTCGGCCTGCAGCTTGGGAATGTCGGTGTAGCCGCGCGGATCGCCCTGGCGCGCATACAGCTCGGGCGCAATGGCCAGGTAGCCGAGCTCGGCGAAGCGGCGGCAGGTGTCGGCGATGTACTCGTGCACGCCGAAGATTTCCTGGATCACCAGCACCACCGGCAGCCCGGTCTTGCCGGCCGGCGCGGCGGCGTAGCCGGGCACCTCGAAGCCGTTGACGGTGTACTTGATCGGGCCGGCCTTCAGGCCTTCGGCCGGGGTCGAGATGGCCGTCTGCGCGGCCACCGGCAGCACGGCGGCGGCGTAGCCGACACCGATGGCGGCCTTGAGCGCAGTGCGGCGCGTGGCCCCCTGCTCGGTGCTGTCGCCGGGGCGCAGCGAATCGAATTCGGAACGGTTGTCGTCGAAGGAGGTCATGCAAAGGCTCCGGTTGAATCGTCTGACAAGGGGGTGTGGCGTAGAAAAACGCACGCCGCAATGTAGGCGAAATCGGGCCGGGCCGTGTGACCCGGCGGTAAAGCAGCCGGGCTGTGCTGGGCTCTGGCTACGTGCCGTAGGCCCGTCGTGCCAGCGCCTCGGCCAGCACCTGCGCCGGGTCGACAAGCCGCAGCCCCGCCACCGCGGCCGAGCCCTGAAGGCCCAGCGGCACCTCGGTGCAGCCCATGATGATCGTGACCGGGCCGTGCCGCTCGGCCAGCCGCAGCGCGACCTCGGAGAAGCAGCGTTCGGCCAGCGGCAGGTTGCCGGCTTTCACGCCGTCGAAGATGCCGCGCATGATGGTCTGACGCTCGTCGGCCAGTGGCACGTGGCAGCCCAGGCCGGCCTCGGCCAGCGCCTCTTCATACAGCCGCACGCGGTAGGTGCCTTCGGTGGCCATCAGCGCCACCTCGGTCGCGCCTTGCAACGCCAGCTGCTGCGCGGTTTCGCGCGCCATGTGCAGCAGCTCGACCTGCGGAAAACGCTCCTGCAGGCTCGCATGCCAGGCATGCGCCGTGTTGCAGGCAATGGCCACGGCGCGGCTGCCGAGCGCGGCCAGCCGGCCCAGCGCCTGCAGCATCGGTTCGAGCGGCTGGTGCGCGCCCTGCTCACCCGAGGCCAGCGCGCCGGTGCGGTCGGGCACCGGCACCTGCGCCAGCCAGTGTTCGGGAAAGGACTGGTCGCGCACCGGCTCGCCGCGCGCACGCATCTGCTGCGCGCAGGCCTGCACGAAGAGCCGGACGAAGTCGGCGCCCGCCGCGGGGCCCATGCCCCCCAAGATGCCAACTACGTTCGTCGAAGCCATGGTCTTTCTCTGTTTCAGGAATACCGCGGAACCGGCTTTGCCGGGCCGCTGGTATTGCCCCCGGTAGGGGGTTGGCGAAGCGACACGAAGTGCGCGCAGCCTGGGGGCGAGCTCAAGTCGCGGGTTTGTCGCTGAAGGCCTTGAGGTTCTCTTTGAGCTGGTCGCTCATCGGCAGGTTCAGCGGCACGTTCTTCGGCGGAATCGGCTGCATGAACCACTTGGTGTAGAGCTTCTCGAACTCGCCGCTCTTCATCATGGCGGTGAAGGTGTCGTCCACCAGCTTCTTGAAGGCCGGGTCGTCCTTGGGCAGCATGCAGGCGTAGGGCTCGACCTGCAGCGACTCGCCCACCACTTCGTAGTCGGCCGGGTTCTTCGAGTTGGCGATGAGGCCGAACAGCAGGATGTCGTCCATGGCGAAGGCCACGGCGCGGTCGCTCTCGACCAGCAGGAACGCGTCGGCGTGGTCCTTGCCGAGCACGATGTCCATGCCGAGGTTCTTCTCGGTGTTGTACTTGCGCATGACCAGCGCGTTGGTGGTGCCGGTGGTGCTGGCCACGGTCTTCTTCGCGAGGTCGGCGTAGTCCTTGATCTTGGAAGACTTCTTCGTCAGCAGGCGCGTGCCCGTGTAGAAGTGGTTCACCGCAAAGGCCACATCCTTGCCGCGCGCGGTGTTGTTGGTGGTGGAGCCGCACTCCAGGTCGATGGTGCCGTTGGTGATCAGCGGGATGCGGTTCTGCGAGGTGACCGCCATCAGCGAGACCTGCAGGTTGGGCTTGTTCAACTTCTTCTTCACCGCCTCGACCACGGCGTTGGAGAGTTCCACCGAGAACCCGATCGGCTTGTTGGGGCCGTCCAGGTAGCTGAAGGGCACCGACGACTCGCGGTAGGCGAGCGAGATCTTGCCGGACTCGGCGATCTTGGCGAGCGTGTCGGCAGCCTGTGCGGCCGGTGCAGTGAAGAGGACCGCGGCAGCCAGGGACGCCATCAAAACGGAGAGTTTCATTCGAGCCTTCATTCGGTTGGATTGAACAGACAACCAGTGTAAGAAGGAGTGACACATCGGGACAATTCCAATTAACCCCGGGGTCATGCCCAAAGGTTATGGGCTGGGTTCTTTTGGCATTTCCAGCCAACACGGGGCGCCTCTACAGTCGCAGGCTGTCTCTTTTGACTTCCTTCTTCTTCACTTCCGGAAAGTTGCCCCCATGCATGTGTGCGTGCTCGGCGCCGGCATCGTGGGCCTGGCGACCGCCTGGCAACTCGAGCGCCAGGGCCACCAGGTCACGGTGATCGACCGCGCGGCGCCCGGCGCGGGCGCCAGCGGCGGCAACGGCGCGCAGCTCAGCTACTCGTACGTGCAGCCGCTGGCCGACCCGTCGATCTGGACGCAGCTGCCCAAGCTGCTGTTCTCCCCCACGTCACCGCTGAAACTGCGCCCGCAGCTCGACCCGCTGCAATGGCGCTGGGGACTGGCCTTCCTGGCCGCATGCAACGCCGCGACCTCGCGCGACACCACCGCACAGCTGCTCGCGCTGGCGGCCGCGAGCCGCACCGGCTTCGAAGCGATGCAGGCCGACATCGCACCCGATTGCGATTTCTCCGCCACCGGCAAGCTGGTGCTCTATGCGAGCGCGGCGTCGCTCGAAGGGGCGAGCGCACAGGTCGCGCTGCAGCGCACCCTGGGCAGCGAACAGCGCATCGTCACGCCCGACGAGTGCGTGGCCATCGAGCCCGCGCTCGCGGACTACCGCGGCCAGATGGCAGGCGCGGTCCACACGCCCAGCGAGTGCGCGGCCGACTGCCTCAAGGTGTGCGCCGAGCTGATGCGCGCACTGAACGCGCGCGGCGTGCGCTTCATGCTCGGCGTCGACGTGCACGGCTTTGCGCGCAGCGAAGGCCACGAGGGCGGTGTCGCGGCGGTGCAGACGAGCGAAGGCGACATCGAAGCCGATGCCTTCGTGATGGCGCTGGGCTCGGCCTCGCACAAGCTCGGTCGTGCGCTCGGCGCCTACCTGCCGGTGTACCCGCTCAAGGGTTACAGCATCACGGTCGACGTTGACCCCGCACCCGGCGCCGCGCCGCGCGTGAACGTGACCGACAGCGCGCGCAAGGTCGTCTTCGCGCGCATCGGCTCGCGCCTGCGCGTGGCCGGCATGGCCGAACTCGTGGGGCACGACGCGAGCATTCCGGCCACGCGCATCGAGACGCTGGCCGACGCCACGCGCGCCGTGTTCCCGCGCGCGAGCCGGCTCGCCGAACTGCACCCCTGGACCGGCATGCGCCCCGCCACGCCGAAGGGCCTGCCGATCATCGGGCGACTGGCGCATGCGCCGTCGAACATGCTGTTCAACACCGGCCACGGCGCGCTCGGTTTCACGCTGGCCTTCGGCTCGGCGCAGCGGATCGCGCAGGCGCTGGACGCGGCCCCGTCGCGCTCCTGAGCTTGCGGCCCAGGCGCCGCCAGCCGATCACCACGCCGGTCAGGCTCAGCAGCGCACCGCCCGTGCTCAGCGCGACCAGCAGCACGTCCCACAGCGGGCGGCGTTCGAGCAGCGGCAGCCAGTCCCAGCTGTGCAGCATCGCGAACAGCCAGCGGCTCCAACGGCGCGTGCTGTCGCTGCGGCCCAGCACGGCGCCGGTCTGCGGATCGACATGGACCCAGGTGGCGTGCGCGTCGGCAAACACCACGCGCCAGACCGGCAGCGGCTTCTCGCTGCCGCCAGTCATGGTGTGCGCGTCGCGCGTGTAGTAGTGGCTGTCGTAGGCGGTCAGCACGTCGATGCGCGCGACCGGGTCGGGCAGCAGTTGCGCGACGGAGCTGCGCAGCGCGTCTGGGTCGATCTGTTGCGGTTGTGCGCTGGCCGCGTCGCGCACCAGCGGCCGGCCGCTGGTGGTGCTGGCCAGCACCAGCGTCTGCCCTGCCGCGCGCACCCAACGCAGTTCGCGGATATCGCCACGCGTGGAAGCCAGCAGCGCGGCGGGCGCCGCATCGCCAGTTTCTACAACAAGCGGCCCGCCCTGCATCGCCGCCGTGCGCAACGCCGGCGCACCGCTGTCGAACACGCGCCAGGGGTTCATCGACATCAGCCCGCTGAAAATCCACGTCAGCGTGACGAGCGCGAACAGCAGGCCGCTGATGTGGTGCCAGCGCATCATCGTGCCCTGGTACGGCGAGTGCGATCCGCTCTTGTAGGTGCGCCGGAAGCGCCAGCGCATCACGCCCACCACCGTGCCCGTGAGCGTGACGGCGATGCCGACGATCGACAGCCAGTTGACGATGTCGGCCCAGTAGCGGTCCAGGCCCGTGCCGCGCAGCGGGTACAGCCAGTGGATCCACGCACCCACGTAGTTCCACATGCGCTCGGCGCGCGGCGCGTCGCGCACCACCTCGCCGGTCTGGCCCGAGATGTACAGCCGCGTGGCCTGTGCATCGACCAGGTCGATCACATGCAGCGGACGGTGCGCGTCGAGCCCGCGCGAATGGGTGAAGGCGTCTTCGTCGATGGTGCGCCGGTACCTGAGCACCACGCCCTCGCCCCCGTAGGCCTGTGCGGTCACGAGCGCGCGGGCGCGGTCGACCTGGCGCAGCACCGTGCCGGTCTGCGCATCGATGACGACCACGCCGCCCCCCGGCGGCGAACGGCGCGCGCTGGGTTCGGCCGCGCGTGCCGGCGCCGCGAGGTACACCGCCTGCCCGCCGCTGGCCACGGCCAGTCGCAGGTCCTGCAGCGGCCCCGCAATGCCCGCCGCATCGAGCGCCTGCCGCGGGCCCAGCAAGGGCGCCTTCGCATCGAGCGGCGGCAGGTGCTGCAGACGCTCGGCCTCGGTGAGCTTGGGGTAGCCCACGTACATCATCACCACGCCCGAGATGAACCACATCGCGAAGAAGGCGCAGACGACCACGCCGAGCCAGCGGTGGATCAGGAACAACCAGCGTTTGGCATGCATGTCAGAAGCTCACGCGCAGCGAGACATCCGCCGTGCGCGGCGCGCCGAGGTAGGCGAAGCCTGCGCCGACGTTCGCGGCATACACGCGGTCGGTCGCGTTGCGGATGCGGCCCACCACCGTGACGGTGCGGTTCACCTGCCAGCTCAGCCCGAGGTCGAGCAGCGTGTAGCCCGGCCAGTGCATGGTGTTGGCCGCATCGGCGTAGACCTTGCCCACATGCCGCACGCCTGCCGTGGCTTGCAGGCGCGGCGTGAAGGCGTACGACACCCAAAGGTTCGCAACGACCGCCGGCGTGTTGGTCGGCGTGCGGCCCGCGAGCGACACGCCACCCTGGCGGAACTGGTCGTAGCGCGCATCGACATACGTGAGGTTGCCCTGCAGCGACCAATGCGGCGTGGGCTGCAGCCCGAGTGCCAGCTCCACGCCCTTCGACGACTGTTCGCCGACGAGCACCGTGAGCGTGCTGTTGGCCGGGTCCTGCGTCGCGATGTTGGTGCGGCGGATGCTGTAGGCCGCGAGCGTGGCCGTGCCCTTGCCCTGCCAGAAGTCGAGCTTGGTGCCGACCTCGACCTGCCGGCCGGTGGTGAGCTCGCTGTTGTTGCGCACGTCGGCGAACGAGGCGGTCGAGAGCACGCCCGACGGCGGATCGGCCGCCGTGGCGTACTGCGCGTACAGGTTGGCGCCGGGCGCGAAGTCCCACACCAGGCCGATGCGGCCGGTCGTGGGTTGGTAGCCGCGATGGAAGGTGGCCGGGTTCGACGCGTCCACGGTGCGGCGGTTGGCCAGGTCGAGGTCGATGCGCTCGTGGCGCAGTGCCGTCACGAGGTGCAGCGACGGCTGCAGCGCGGTGCGGTTTTCCAGGTACAGCGCGGTGGTCCGCACCTTGTTGTCGCGGTCGGGCCGGAAGCCGGGCGTCATGCCCGGCACCTCGAAGAAATGCTCGGTGGCAAAGACATACGGGTTCACCGTGCTCACGGTGCCCGGCAGGCTGTTGGGAAAGCGCGTCTGCCGGTTCACGCTGAAGTCCAGCCCGAAGGACCAGTCGCTCTTCAGCCCGCCGAGCTGCCCCTTGTAGATGCCTTCGACGCGGTTGCCCCACACGTCCTGGTCGTGCCGCTGCAGCAAGGCGCCCGAGCGGATGACCGCCGTGTTGCGCGCGTTGTAGCGGTAGTTCTCGACGTTGCGGTAGTCGCGCAGCGCGTCGTAGGCATAGAAGGTGTTCCGGAACTGCAGCGCGTCGCTGGCCTGCCATTCGGTGACCGACCGCAGCCACTGCACGCGCTGGGCGTAGAGGCCGTCGGCGCTGTTGTAGTTCTTGAAGCGCGTGCCGCGGTCGATGCGCATCTCGCCGCCTGCCGGGTTCAGCACGGGCGTGCCCCAGTAGGGCCGCTTGACGTCTTCGTCCTGGTACTCGTAGGCCAGCGTGTGCTTCAGGCCGCCACCGAAGTCCGACAACAGCGAAGCCGCGAGCTGCGTCGACTTGCTCTTGGTGCCGTCGGTCCAGCCGTTGGCGTCGCGGTGGTTCACGTCGATGCGCGCGTAGTGGCTGCCCGCGCCGCCATCGCCGGCGATGCGGCGGTTCAGGCCGAACGAAGCCTCTTTCAGGTGCTGCGTGCCCAGGCGCAACTGCGCTTCGGCGAAGTCGCTGCGTTCCGGCGCCTTGGTGATGTAGTTGATCGAGCCGCCCAACGCGCCCGAACCGAACAGGAAGCTCGACGGGCCGCCGATGGCTTCGACGCGGTCGTAGACCCAGCTGTCGACCGGCCGGGCCGCGATCGAATACTGCAGGTTGATGCCGTTGAACAGCTGCGCGATCGACCCGCTGCCGAAGCCCCGGTAGCTCACGCCGACGTTGCCGGGCGCGTCGTGCGCGGTCACGCCGGGCACGGCGCGCAGCGCCTCCTGCGTGTTCTGCGCACCGCGCGCGTCGAGCACTGCACGGTTCACCACCGTGACGGAAGCCGGCGTCTCGCGCGGCGTGAGGCCGAGGCGGCTCGCGGTGTCGGCGGGCGTGTCGAGATCGAGCCGGCCGTTGGGGCGCGGGGCGTCGTCGGCCACCTCGATCAGAGGCAGCGAAGACACGGCGACGGTTTGGGTTTGGGCTTGGACAGGCGCGCTGACGGCGCCGAACAAGGCAAGCAGCCCCAAAGCGGGGGCACGGGAAAGGGTAGGCATGGCATCTCTCTTGCGGCGGCGCTGGCGCAAAACAAAGGCGCACAGCGCCGGCCGCACAACGACCGGGAACGCACCGCGCGGCCCGTTCAGGCGGCGTCAGGTGCAGGAACGACGAAGCTCAGGAGAGATGCGTGGGCGGCGCTCGCGCCGGCGGCGGCGAGGCCGTGGCTGCCGCGAGGCGGGCAGCGGGAATCGATTGCAGCGCGCGGCCCAGCGGCGGCGGCGTGGGCAGCGTCACCTGCACGGTGGCAGGCGGTGGGCCGGAGACCATGCACAGCGGGCAGTCCATGACCGCCATGCCGACTTCGGTTGCGCCGTCGTCGCCCTGCACGATGAGCTTGACGGTGCCCGCGGCGGAACACACCAGCTCCATCGCCTGCGGATTCACGAGCGGCGACGCGCCCGCGATCAGCAGCGACGCCATGAACCACGCCAGCACCAGACGGTGCATTGCGCAGAAGGTTCGAAGGGCGTGCATGGGCGCGGATTATGGCGCGAGGCGAATGCCCCGCATCTTTCTCAGGCGGTCTGCTCGATCGCTTCGCGCATGCAGCGCGTGATGCCGCGCACCGCCACCGAGTCGGGCTTGCCTGCGAAGCGCAGCGCCCGCACCGGCACGGGAATGTGCGGCTCGAGCGTCAGCACCTCGACCTTGGTGCGGTCGGCCGAGCGCGCCGTGCAGCCGTCGACCAGCGCCACGCCCAGTCCGTGGTGCGCCATGGCCAGTGCGGCATGGTAGGTCTGCACCGTGACGACGGCCTGCTGGAAACCCACGCCCGCCTGCCGGCAGGCCTGGCTCAGGCTGGTGCCGACCGGGTCGCGGCCGTCGAGGCCGATCACCGGGCGGTCGATGAGGTCGTGCAGCGCCACCGAGCCGTTGCGCACCAGCGCGCGCGGCAGCATGCCCTTGGGCGCGACGCACACCATGCGGCTGTCGGCCAGCGTCTCCTGCGTGAGCGAGGGGTGCACCGCGGGGCTGAACGCAAAGCCCACGTCGGCCTCTTGCAAGAGCAGCGCCGACATGATCTGCGGCGAGTGCAGCGACTCGACCGTGATCGCGTAGCCCGGGTGCATCTCGCGAAAAGCCTTGAGCGCGCGCGGCAAAATTTCGTAGCTCAGCGCGAGCACGCTGAGGATGCGCAGCTCGCCGGTGTCGTTGCCCGCACGCAGGTTCGCCGCCAGCCGCTGCACCTCGTCGAGCTGCGCAAACAGCCGCTCGATGTGCGGGTACAGCGTGAGCGCCTCGGTGGTCGGCGTGAGCCGCCCCTTGGTGCGCTGGAACAGCGGAAAGCCCAGCTGCAACTCGGCATGCTGCAGCGTGCGGCTCACCGCGGGCTGCGTGATGTTGATGAGCCGCGCAGCCGCGCTCACGCTGCCCGCGAGCATGATCGCGTTGAAGACCTCGATGTGGCGCAGCCGCATGGCCGACAGTCGTCGGTGTGGCTGCTCAGCGGACGGTGGTCTTGCCGGTGGCGATGTCCATCACCATGCGCACGCCCAGGTAGAGACGCGGCTCGATGGAATCGATCAGCACGTACTCCGCGTCGGCCGAGTGCGCGCCGAAGCCTTGCAGGCCGAAGCGCTCGATGACGGGCGCCTTGGTCTTGAGCGAGGCGAATGCCGCGTCGGTGCCACCACCGGCCGCCTTGTCGTCGGCGCCCAGCGGGCGGCCCAGCTCATCCTTGTAGATCGCCTGCGCGTGCTTGGCGAGCGCGCGCGAAGCGTCGGTGGCCTCGAGCGGCGGACGGCGGCGTTCGAACTTCAGCTCGACCTTGGCCTCGGGCACCAGCTGCTTCTTCACGCGCTCGTTCACTTGCTGCTCGATGCGGTCGTAGTCGGCCACCTTGAGCACGCGCACGTCGGCGCCCGCGGTGGCGCTGGCCGGAATCACGTTGCGGTTGGAGCCCGACTTCGAGATGGTCCAGTTCATCTTCAGGCCCGTGGCCGGGTCGGACAGGTCGCGCATCTGCAGAATTTGATGCGACAGCTCGTACAGCGCGTTCACGCCCAGCTCGGGCGCCGAGCCCGCGTGCGAGGCCTTGCCCGACACGTTCAGCGTGACCGAGGCGATGCCCGCGGTGGCCAGCGAGAGCTTGTCGTCCTTGATGGACGCGCCTTCGAACGACAGCACGGCGTCGTGCTCGCCGCCGAGCTTGGTGAGCAGCGCGCGCGAACCCGGCGAGCTGATTTCCTCGTCGCCGTTGATCAGCACGGTGAGCGTGCCGTAGTCCTTGAACTTCAGCGTCTGCAGCATCGACACCAGGTGCGTGATGACGGCCACGCCCTGCTTGTCGTCCGAAATGCCCAGGCCGTAGGCCTTGTCGCCGTCGATGCGGAACGGCTGCTTGTTGAGCATGCCGATGGTGTAGACCGTGTCCATGTGCGCGATGAGCATGATCTTTTTCGTGCCCGTGCCCTTGAAGGTGGCGCGCACCACGCGGCCGATTTTCTCGGGCGTGTCTTCCATGCGGTAGGCGTCGGCGCTCGGGTCGATGAGCTCGACCTCGCCGCCCAGCGCCTTGAACTTGGCGGCAATGAGGTCGGAGATTTTCTCGAGGCCTTCGAGGTCGCGGCTGCCCGACTCGATGGAGACCAGCTCTTTCAGCGTCTCGAGCAGCGCGGGCTTTTCCTTGGCGGCGAGCGCGGCGATGCGGGCATCGGGCGCGGCAGAGGCGGTGCCGAGGAAGGCCGCGCAGACGGCGGCGAGCAGGAAGGTGCGGGGCTGGAGTTTCATGGACGGGCTTCTTCTTTCTGTCGTTTGTCTCGTAGGGTCGTGCGAGTGTGGGTCAGTGGGCCTTGTCCCAGTTGGGACCGACGCCGATCTCGGCGAGCAGCGGCACCTTCAGCGCCGCCACGCCGGCCATCAGGCGCGGGATTTCGGTGCGCACCCATTCGATCTCGGCCTCGGGCACTTCGAACACCAGTTCGTCGTGCACCTGCATGATCATCTTGGTGGCGCGCTTTTCTTCGTCAAGCACGTTCTGTACCTTGACCATGCTGAGCTTGATGAGGTCGGCCGCCGTGCCCTGCATCGGCGCGTTGATGGCCTGGCGCTCGGCCGCCTTCTTGCGGGGGCCGTTGCCGCCGTTGATCTCGCTCAGGTAGAGGCGCCGGCCGAACGCGGTCTCAACGTAGCCGCGCTCCCGCGCAAACTCCACGGTCTCATCCATGTACACCTTCACGCCCGGGTAGCGCGCGAAGTAGCGCTCGATGTACGAGGCCGCGGCCTTGGTCTCGATGCCCAGGTTCTTCGCGAGGCCGAAGCTGCTCATGCCGTAGATGAGGCCGAAGTTGATGACCTTGGCGTAGCGGCGCTGCTCGCTCGACACCTGGTCGGGCGTGGTGCCGAACACCTCGGCGGCCGTGGCGCGGTGCACGTCGACGCCGTCGGTGAAGGCACGCAGCAGCGACTCGTCGCCACTGATGTGGGCCATGATGCGCAGCTCGATCTGCGAGTAGTCGGCGCTGGCGATCACGCAGCCCGCCGGCGCCACGAAGGCCTCGCGCACGCGCCGGCCTTCGGGCGTGCGGATCGGGATGTTCTGCAGGTTGGGGTCGTTGCTGCTCAGGCGGCCCGTGACGGCCACGGCCTGCGCGTAGTGCGTGTGCACGCGGCCGGTGCGCGGGTTGGCGAGCTGGCCGAGCTTGTCGGTGTAGGTGCCCTTGAGCTTCGACAGGCCGCGGTGCTCGAGGATCTTGGCGGGCAGCGGGTAGTCTTCGGCCAGTTTTTCGAGCACTTCTTCGTCGGTGCTGGGCGCGCCGCTCGGCGTCTTCTTGACCACGGGCAGGCCCAGCTTGGTAAAGAAGATTTCGCCGATCTGCTTGGGCGAACCGAGGTTGAAGGGCTGGCCCGCGATGTCGTAGGCCTCCTGCTCCAGCGCCATGATGCGCGTGCCGAGGTCGTGGCTCTGCGCGGCCAGCGTGGGCGCGTCGATCAGCACGCCGTTGCGCTCGATGCGGTACAGCGCCTCGCTCGAATCCATTTCGAGCTGGTAGATGTAGCCCAGCTTCTCTTCCTTCTGCAGCAGGGGCCACAGCGTGCGGTGCACGTCGAGCGTCTGGTCGCTGTCTTCGCACGAGTACTCGGCGGCCTTGGCGATGTCGACCTGGCTGAACGAGATCTGGTGCACGCCCTTGCCGCACAGGTCTTCGTACGAGATGCCGCTGCGCCCCAGGTGGCGTTCGGCCAGGGACGACAGGCCGTGCGGCTTGTTCACTTCGAGCACGTAGCTTTGCAGCATCGTGTCGTGCGCGTAGCCCTGCACCTCGATGCCGTGGTTGGCGAACACGTGGCGGTCGTACTTGATGTGCTGGCCGAGCTTTTTCTTGTCGGCGTTCTCGAGCCATGGCTTGAGCCTGGCGAGCACCTCGTCGATCGGCAGCTGTGCGGGTGCGTCGGGGTAGTTGTGCGTGAGCGGAATGTAGGCCGCCTCGCCCGGCGTGACGCTGAAGCTGATGCCGACGATCTGCGCGACCATCTCGTCGAGCGAGGTGGTCTCGGTGTCGATGGCCGTGAGTTCGGCGGCCTCGAGCCTGGCGAGCCAGGCGTCGAACTGCGCCCATTCCATGATCGTGTCGTACTTGAGGTTGCTCGCGGGCGCGGCGGCCTCTTGCGCCTCCAGCTCGGAGGGCTCGTCGAACAGGCCGCCCTGGTCGCGATCGGCCTTGGCAGCCTTCTTCTTCGCGTTCTCTTCGATCAGCTCGGGCGGCGCTTCCTGCGCTTCGAGCGACTTGACGAGGCTCTTGAAACCGAACTTCTCGTAGAAGGGCTTCAGCTCCGCCGTCTGCGGCGCGCCGACGGGCAGGCCTTCGAGCGAGGGCAGGCCTTCGACATGGCCGTTCAGGTCGCAATCGGTGCGGATGGTGACGAGGCGCTTGCTCAGCGGCAGCTTGTCGAGCGCCTGGCGCAGGTTTTCGCCGGCGGCGCCCTTCACTTCGGCGGCGCGTTCGACCAGCGCATCGAGCGAGCCGTATTCAAGCAGCCATTTCGCGGCCGTCTTGGGGCCGACCTTCGGCACGCCGGGCACGTTGTCGACCGTATCGCCGATGAGCGTCTGGTAGTCGACCATGAGGCTGGGCGGCACGCCGAACTCGGCCGTCACGCCGGCGATGTCGCGCTTCTTGCCGTTCATCGTGTCGATGATGGTGATGTGCTCGTCGACCAGCTGGCTCAGGTCCTTGTCGCCGCTGGAGACGATCACCTCGACGCCCTGCGCGGCCGCGACCTTGGCGAGCGTGCCGATCACGTCGTCGGCCTCGACCTCGGGCACGGTGATCACCGGCCAGCCGAGCAGCTTGACCACTTCGTGGATGGGGTCGATCTGGCTGCGCAGGTCGTCGGGCATCGGCGAGCGGTTGGCCTTGTACTCGGGGTACCAGTCGTCGCGGAAAGTCTTGCCGGGGGCGTCGAAGATGCAGGCCGCGTAGTCGGCGCGCACCTCGCGGCGCAGCGCGGTCATCATGTTGATCATTCCGCGAATGGCACCGGTGGCCGGGCTCTTCGGGTCGCCGGGCACGGCGCGCAGATCGGGCATCGCGTGGAAGGCCCGGTACAGGTAGCTCGAGCCATCGACGAGCAGCAGCGTTTTCTTGTCGGTCATCGGGGCATTTTGCCGTGCCCGGACCGGCGTCCGGAACGACACCAGGGTCGGCTGGCCGCCGACACGCCGCGAGCGGGTGCACGCCTACAATCTGCGCATGCCTAGCTCCCCACTCCTGGTCGCCCGCCGCATCCTGCTGGCGCTGGCTTTCGCCACCCCCTTTGCCGCGCTTGCGCAGGCGCCGGCCGCGCCCGCCGCCCAGCCGGCACCGGCGGAACCGCTACAAAATCAGGAGCAGGCCGACGGCCGGCGCAACCAGAAGGTCGAGCACATCCACACGGAAGACAGCGGCGCCTCGGTCGACGAGGTGCGCTACGGCGGCCGCACGCAGAGCATCAACGTCAAGCCCAAGTCGAACATGCCCGGTTACGAAGTGCTGCCCAACGACGGTGGCAGCGCCCGCCCCGGCACGACCGGCGACGCGAACAGCGGCGGCAACGGCCCGCGTGTCTGGAACGTGCTGAAGTTCTGACCGTGACGCTGTCGTTCTCCTTCCCGCCCTCCCTCTTTTCTCCCGCAGCCGCCGTCCGGCGCTGAGCATCGCCATGGCAGTTTTTACCGAAGTCCAGTTCGGCGAGGCAGACGCGCTCGTCCAGCGTCTTGGCATGGGCGCCCTGCGCGAACTGCGCGGCATCGAGGGCGGCATCGAGAACACCAACTATTTCGCCACCACCGAGTCGGGCGAATTCGTGCTGACGCTGTTCGAGCGCCTGAGCGCCGAACAGCTGCCGTACTACCTTTGCCTGATGAAGCACCTGGCCGGTGCCGGCCTGCCGGTGCCCGCGCCCGTGGCCGACCCGGCCGTGGCACCGCCTGCCGGCCATGCGCTGTCGATTCCCGCGCAGGCGCCCTGCGAGCTGCTGCACCGCGTGGCCGGCAAGCCCGCGGCGCTGGTGCAGAAGCTGTCGGGCCACAGCGAGCTGGCCCCCACGGCCGCGCACTGCGCCGAACTGGGCGCCATGCTGGCCCGCATGCACCTGGCCGGGCGCGACTACCCGCGCATCCAGCCGAACCTGCGCGGCCTGCCCTGGTGGAACGAAACCGCCCCGGTGGTGCTGCCCCACATGGACGAGGCGCAGTCGGCGCTGCTGCGCGCCGAGCTGGCCTACCAGAATCATGTCGCCGAATCGTCGGCCTACGCGGCGCTGCCGCGCGGCCCGGTGCATGCCGACATGTTCCGCGACAACGTGATGTTCGCGACCGACGGCGGGCCCGATGCGCCGCCGCGCCTCACGGGCGTGTTCGACTTCTACTTCGCCGGCACCGACACCTGGCTGTTCGACCTGGCCGTGTGCCTGAACGACTGGGCCATCGACCTGGCCAGCGGCCGGCATGACGCCGCCCGCGCCGACGCCCTGCTCGCCGCCTACGAAAGCGTGCGCGCGCTGAACGCCTCCGAGCGCGCCCTGCTGCCCGCGATGCTGCGCGCCGCCGCGCTGCGCTTCTGGATCTCGCGCCTGTGGGACTTCCACCTGCCGCGCGAGGCCAGCATGCTCAAGCCCCACGACCCGACGCACTTCGAGCGCGTGCTGCGCGAGCGCGCCACCCACCCGCACGCCATCGCCCACGTCCTCGAGCCGTTGATGGCAGCCTGACCCTACACATGAAACTCAACCTCGTGCCGGCGCGCACCGGCTTCGCCTGGGTCCGCCTCGGACTCAAGACCTTCTGGCGCCAGCCGCTGGCCTTCATCTCGCTGTTCTTCCTGCTGATGGCGATGATCTCGACGGTGTCGATGCTGCCACTGCTCGGCAGCGTGCTCGCGCCGATCCTGCTGCCCTTCCTGACGCTGGGCCTGATGGTCGCGACCTCGGTGGCCGCCACCGACAACGCCGACGGCCTGGGCAACGCGGGCGACCAGGGCCGCCCCACGGGCTCGGCCATGTTCATCGCGGTGTTCGACGCCATGCGCACCGAATGGCGCGCCCTCGTCACGCTGGGCGTGATCTCGGCCGTGTACTTCGTGCTGGCCGTCACGCTGACGGCGCTGGTCGACGGCGGCCAGCTCATGCGCGCCTACCTGTTCGACGAAACGGTGACGCCCGAAGTCATGAAGAGCAGCGAGTTCCTCACGGCGCGCACGCTGCTGATGTGCCTGAACCTGCCGCTGTCGCTGGCCATGTGGCACGCACCGGCGCTGGTGCACTGGCACCGCGTGGAGCCGGTGAAGAGCATCTTCTTCAGCATCGTCGCGCTGTTCCGCAACTTCGGCGCCTACGCGCTGTTCGGCCTGGCGTGGTTCGGCGTGTTCATGTTCGCGGGCATCGCCATCGGCCTGCTCGCCACCGTGCTGATCGGCGTCGGCGCCATGGGCTCCGACGGCGCAGCGCTGGCGATCGGCAACATCCTGATGATCGGCACGGCGCTGGTGCTCGCGGCCATGTCGCTGGCTTCGACCTGGTTCACCTTCCGCGACAGCTTCGACGCGAACTGAGCGGGCATCGCCCGCTGCCCTTTCGGGCGGGCGGGCCTGCCGGCCTCAAACCGGCGTGAGCTTCGCCACCGACAGCGCCAGCCACTTCACGCCGTGGCGCGCGAACTTCACCTGCGCCCGCGCGTCGTCGCCGGTGCCTTCGAGCGCGGTCACCGTGCCCTCGCCGAACTTGTTGTGGAACACCTGCATGCCTGAACGCAGACCGTGCGAGGGCGCTGTCTTCTGCGGCGGCACGGGCGGGCTGGCGAAGGTGTCCTTGCCGGCGCTGCTGCCGCCACCACCGTAGCGGTTGCCGCCGCCCCCACCACCGCCGTAGCCACCGGCACCGCCGCGCGTGCTGCCGTAGCCGCCGCCATAGCCGAAGGCCGAGGGCGCAAAGCCCTGGTTCTTCGGCGTGAGCCACTTGAGCGCGCTTTCCGGCAGCTCGTCGAAGAAGCGGCTCTTGACGTTGTAGCGGGTCTGGCCGTGCAGCATGCGCGTCTGCGAGTGGCTCAGGTACAGGCGCTTGCGGGCGCGTGTGATCGCCACGTACATCAGGCGGCGCTCTTCCTCGAGGCTCTCGAAATCGCTCATCGAGTTCTCGTGCGGGAACAGGCCCTCTTCCATGCCGGTGATGAACACGCAGTCGAACTCCAGGCCCTTGGCGGCGTGCACGGTCATGAGCTGCACCGCGTCCTGGCCGGCCTGCGCCTGGTTGTCGCCCGACTCGAGCGCCGCGTGCGTCAGGAAGGCCGCGAGCGGGCTCAGCGTTTCGCCCGTTTCCGCATCGGGTGCCAGCGGCTCGTCGAGCACGGGGCGGGTCAGGTCGATGCCCTGGCTGGCGAGCGACTGGCGCAACTCGTCGACCGGCAGCGCCACGGCATCGCGGCCGAAGCCTTCCTGCGTGACGAAGCTTTCGGCCGCGTTCACGAGTTCGTCCAAGTTCTCGAGGCGGTCGGCGCCTTCGCGGTCGGCCTTGTAGTGTTCGACGAGCCCGCTGTGATCGAGCACCAGCTCGATGATCTCGCGCAGGCTCACACCTTGCGTCTGCTCGCGCAGCACGTCGATCTTGGCGACGAAGGCCGTGAGGTTCGAGCCGGCCTTGCCGCCGACCGCGCTCACCGCGTCGTGCAGCGAGCGCCCGGCGGCGCGTGACGCGTCCTGCAGGCTTTCGAGCGTGCGTGCGCCGATGCCGCGCGGCGGAAAGTTGACGACGCGCAGGAAGCTGGTGTCGTCGTCTTTGTTCTCGAGCAGGCGCAGGTAGGCCAGCGCGTGCTTGATTTCGGCACGCTCGAAGAAGCGCAGGCCACCGTACACGCGGTACGGCACGGAGGCGTTGAACAGCGCCGTTTCAATCACCCGGCTCTGCGCATTGCTGCGGTAGAGCACGGCCATTTCCTTGCGGTCGAAACCGTCGCGCACGAGCTGGCGCATTTCCTCGACCATCCACTGCGCCTCGGCGAGGTCGGTGGGCGATTCGTACACGCGCACCGGTTCGCCCGGGCCCTGCTCGGTGCGCAGGTTCTTGCCCAGGCGCTTCTTGTTGTGGCTGATGAGCTCGTTGGCCGAATCGAGGATGTTGCTGTAGCTGCGGTAGTTCTGCTCCAGGATGATCTGGTGGCGCAC
This sequence comes from Variovorax sp. 54, assembly GCF_002754375.1. NCBI lineage: Bacteria > Pseudomonadati > Pseudomonadota > Betaproteobacteria > Burkholderiales > Comamonadaceae > Variovorax > Variovorax sp. 54. The sequence continues at coordinate 5,120,112 of NZ_PEFF01000001.1, read as the reverse complement.
ATTGAACTCGCGCACGAAGTCGGTCATGTTGCCCACGCGCGCACCGCGGAAGGCGTAGATGCTCTGGTCGTCGTCGCCCACGGCGATCACGCTGTTGTGTTCGCCCGGCGTGAAGTGACCGCCGGCCGCGGTGTGGCCCGAGAGCATCTTCAGCCACGCGTACTGCAGGCGGTTGGTGTCCTGGAACTCGTCGACCATGATGTGGCGAAAGCGCCGCTGGTAGTGCTCGCGCACCGGGTCGTTGTCGCGCAGCAGTTCGTAGCTGCGCAGCATCAGCTCGCCGAAGTCGACCACGCCTTCGCGCTGGCACTGCTCTTCATACAGCTGGTACAGCTCGACCTTCTTGCGGTCGTCGTCGCTGCGCGCTTGCATGTCGCCGGGGCGCAGGCCGTCTTCCTTGGCGCCGGCGATGAACCACTGCGTCTGCTTGGCCGGAAAGCGCTCGTCGTCGACGTTGAACTGCTTCATCAGCCGCTTGATGGCCGAGAGCTGGTCTTGTGTGTCGAGGATCTGGAAGGTCGAGGGCAGGTTGGCCAGCTTCCAGTGCGCGCGCAGCAGGCGGTTGCACAGGCCGTGGAAGGTGCCGATCCACATGCCGCGCACGTTGACGGGCAGCATCGAGGTCAGCCGCGTCATCATTTCCTTGGCGGCCTTGTTGGTAAAGGTGACGGCCAGGATGCCGCCGGCGGACACCTGCCCCGTCTGCAACAGCCACGCGATGCGGGTGGTGAGCACCCGCGTCTTGCCGGAGCCGGCACCGGCGAGGATGAGCGCGTTGCCCGCGGGCAGCGTGACGGCAGCAAGCTGCTCGGCGTTGAGGTTGTTCAGCAACGGCGAGGCAGGGCCGCCCGCATCGGCTGCGGACGCGCCGGAAAACAGGTCGTGAGGGAGCATGGGGTCCATTGTAGAAAGCTGCCCCGCCGCGGGCGCCGCCGGGCCCGGTTGCCCCTGCGGGCATGACCTGGATCAAGGCAGGGCCCGCTGGCCTGCGCAGGCCCGCCCCTCTTGCGGCAGATCAAGTGATGCAACCCCGCCCGGCGGGAGACTGCCTTCCAGTTGCCGGCCCTGCGCGCCGGCCGTCACGACTGGAGAACACATGTCAAAGAAACTCGCCCCCGCCTGCATCGCCGCCCTGCTCGGCGCCATGGCGGCGCTGCCGGCCACGGCGCAGGAAGCCCAGGGCAACTGGCTGGTGCGCGCCCGCGCCGTGTACCTGAAGCCGGCGAACCACTCGGCCCCGGTGGCCGACCTGTCGATTCCGGCCGACGCCATCACCATCAACAGCAAGACCATTCCCGAGTTGGACATCACTTACTTCTTCACGCCGAACATCGCGGCCGAGCTGGTGCTGACGGTGCCGCAGAAGCAGACGGTCACCGTGCAGCAGAGCGCGCTGGGCGGCCCGGTGGACATCGGCACCTTCAAGCACCTGCCGCCCTCGCTGATGCTGCAGTACCACTTCATGCCCACCGCGAAGATCCGCCCTTACGTGGGCGCGGGCCTGAACTACACGCGGCTGAGCAGCGTCAACCTGCAGGTGCCGACGGTCGGCCGGCTTCAACTGCAGAACGAGAGCTTCGGCTTTGCGATGGGCGCGGGCGTCGACATCGAGGTGGCGAAGAACACTTACCTCAACCTCGACGTGAAGAAGCTGCGCATCCGCAGTGCCGTGAACATGAACGGCGTGCAGCTGTCGACCGTGAAGGTCGACCCGTGGCTGTTCGGCGTGGGCGTCGGCTACCGCTTCTGACAAAGAACCGCACCACGGTCGTCGGGTATACGCAGCAGCCCATAGGGTCAATACGACCCGGCGACTTGCGCATCACCGCCATGGCCGTAAAATCAATCACCGGGCCCAAGTTTCTTGCGTCCGGTTTTTTTTGGCCGTCATTTTCATGACGCGACCACGAGAACCGGCCGGACCAAGCGCTCATTCGTTCCACTCAACGATTCCTTTCTGGAGCCTGGTCATGCAAATCTTCGACTACGACAACATCCTTCTGCTGCCGCGCAAATGCCGCGTGGAAAGCCGCTCGGAATGCGACACCAGCGTCACGCTGGGCGAACGCACCTTCCGCCTGCCGGTGGTGCCTGCCAACATGAAAACGGTGGTCGACGAGTCGATCTGCCTGTGGCTCGCGCAGAACGGTTATTTCTACGTGATGCACCGCTTCGACCTGGACAACATCCAGTTCGTGAAAGACATGCAGGGCAAGGGCGTGTTCGCCTCGATCTCGCTGGGCGTGAAGAAGCCCGACTACGACACGGTCGACCAGATGGTGGCCCAAGGCCTCGTGCCCGAATACATCACGATCGACATTGCGCACGGCCATGCCGACAGCGTGAAGAACATGATCGGCTACCTGAAAGCCAAGCTGCCCAAGTCGTTCGTGATCGCCGGCAACGTCGGCACGCCCGAAGCCGTGATCGACCTGGAGAACTGGGGCGCCGACGCCACCAAGGTCGGCATCGGCCCGGGCAAGGTCTGCATCACCAAGCTCAAGACCGGCTTCGGCACGGGCGGCTGGCAGCTGTCGGCACTCAAGTGGTGCGCGCGCGTGGCCACCAAGCCGATCATTGCCGACGGCGGCATCCGCGACCACGGCGACATCGCCAAGAGCATCCGCTTCGGCGCGTCGATGGTCATGATCGGCTCGCTGTTCGCGGGCCACGAAGAGTCGCCGGGCAAGACGGTCGACGTCGACGGCGCGCTCTTCAAGGAGTACTACGGCTCGGCCAGCGACTTCAACAAGGGCGAGTACAAGCACGTCGAAGGCAAGCGCATCCTCGAGCCCATCAAGGGCAAGCTGGCCGACACGCTGGTCGAGATGGAGCAGGACGTGCAGAGCTCGATCAGCTACGCGGGCGGCCGCACGCTGATGGACATCCGCAAGGTCAACTACGTCACGCTGGGCGGCGCCAACGAGGGCGAACACCTGCTGATGTGAGCGCGACGGGCGGCCTGTCCGCCCGTCTTTGCCCGTCTCTTTTCTTTCAGGCCTCGAGCAACTGCACTGCGTAGCGGTGCAGCGCGTGCGCCGGATCGGCCAGCGCATCGACCACGCCGAAGTGGTCGAGCCCCGGCAGCACCTCGCACACCGGCACGGTGTGGCGACCCCACGCCTCGCGGATCATCGCGTTGTGGCGCAGGAACTCGGCGCTCTCGTTGCCCCCCACCGCCGCATAGAGCTGGCCGCGCGCAGGTGCAGGCCACAGCGCCGGGCTCGCGCGCCGCGCGTCGGCATCGGTGAGCTTCAGCGTGTGCTCGAGGAACGGCGTGCGCTGCAGCGGCCGCAGATCGAACAGCCCCGACACCGACAAGGCATTGCGCACGAGCTGCGTGGGCAGATCGGGCGCCACCGCCTTCCAGTCGCAGGCCAGCAACGCCGCCGCCATGTGACCGCCCGCGGAATGCCCGGCAACGGTGATGCGCGACGGGTCGCCGCCATGCGCCGCCACGTGGCGCCACGTCCATTCGAGCGCCCGCACCATCTGCAGCAGGATGCCCGGCACGGTCACCGGCTGGTCGACCGGGCCCGGGCACAGCGCGTAGTTGGGCTGCACCACGCAGATGCCGCGGTCGTGGAACGCGGGGCTGATGAACGAGTGGTCTTTCTTGTCCATCGCGCGCCAGTAGCCGCCGTGGATGAACACCAGCACCGGCGCATCGGGCACGGGCGCCGGAAAGACATCGAGCGTTTCGTTCGGGCCCGTGCCGTAGGGCACATCGATGCGGCATGGCAGCGTGTCGCGCGCCGCGGCGGAATCACGGGCCCAGCGCGCAAAGTACGCGGGGTGGTCTTTCACCCGTGCCAGGTTGTTGTACATGCCTTCCAGCCAGGCGGGATCGTGCGCTTCCATGCGGTGCTTGCTCCTAGTTTTTCCAGGCGGCATCTTGGCACGACAGCGTGCATGGAAAGGCGCGGCTGGATAAAATGCGGGCTGTGTTGGGGGGGTAGCTCAGCTGGGAGAGCGCCGCGTTCGCAATGCGGAGGTCGTGAGTTCGATCCTCATCCTCTCCACCACCTTGTCTCACGTAAGTCGTTGATTTAGAACGAAAACCAGCAATGGTATCGCAGTTCAAATACAATAGCAACTTACACAAACTCCGCACTAGCAAGCGCCGAGTGCCAGCCGCTTAGACGGCTGGCTTTCAGTATCGGCCACGCGCGGTGCGACATCCGACCGCGCACCGACGCCCCCCCGGCGTCGTGGCCTGCTCCCCTATAAGTTGATCGGCTTCGACTTTCGGCCTGAAGGACGCATTTCAGTGCCGACATCGCGCAGCAGCTTCAAGACTCGCCCCTTACCCATTCGGTATCGCTTGCACAGGTCGTCCAACGACTTGCCCTCGACCTCGTAGGCGGCCTTCATTTCGGTCAACGAGACCTCCGTTTTCTGTGCCTTCATGTCGCCCTTCGGCGTTGCAAGCACCGGCGGGCTCGCAGGGCTGCCGCTGGCGGTGCGCATCGCTGTAGCACGAGCCAAAAGCTGCTGGCGTTCGGCCTCCGGGATATTCGAGGGGACCAAGATTTTCCGTGGGCTGACCTTCACGGGCACGAAGCCTTTGCCAGGCACCTGCGGAAAGACGGAATACTGCCATTCCCTCGCTCCATCTCGCGTATCGACCATGCGCCGCTGAAGATGCTGACCAGGCTGGCGTTTCTTTGCTTGCACCTTCTGGTTCGCGGCCGCGAGCTCGGCCACGCTCGGAACTGCTTTCGCCTTCGTCGAGGTGAGCCAGAGGAGGCCGCGGAACTGCTTGAGCTCGATCTGCTTGCGGGTGTCGGCCTTGATGGCCACCTTCTTGTCGACGCTGCTGGCACCTTGCGGGGCGTTATCGAGCGTCATGGTCCGCAGCCACGCGATGAGATCGCTGACAAACCAGCGGACTGAGCGCCCGACCTTGATCGGCTTGGGAAAGTTGAAGCTCGGGTCGCTGCGGATCGTGTGCAATCGCTGCCGACTGAAACCGGTGATCTCGCACGCCCCCTGCGTATCAACCGTGGTTGGTCCCGAAGCGGGGATTTCAGGCTCGGGCGAGCCGTTCGTGTTTTGAATATCTTTTCCCATGATGCACCTAGACAGATATGCCGTGGCACCGTCATTCCGGCACCGCGACGCAGCCTGCGAAAAAACCGCAGGAGTCGAGGTGCGAGAGGGCCATAAACCAGGGGCCATACCGACAGGATTTTTGGGTCCCATCGCCTAACCTGGCATTAGCGCTCCCGAGATGATGGAGCGCAGCAGTAGCCCGCACATAGCTGGTTGGGTGGGCCCGGCGTATGTCCGGTTTTTCGCGCGTTGCGATCCCGCTTCAGCTACAGGATGATTTTAATTCGGCGTGCACCTGCTGTCATCGAATCGGCATGCATCAGAAGCACCTAAATGACTTTGCGCCTATGCAAATTTGCTGCGCCGCGGGATGGCAGCCTTCATCACGATGCAGGGCTTGAACGGCCAGCGGACCGGCCTTGTTGCACGGGCCATAGACCCGCCACACCCGCCACGTTCTGAGCACCCGCTGAATAGGCCGATGGCCTTGCGGATGCATCGGCGCGGCTTGCGGATGCATCTACGAGGGGTGTAGAGCTGTTTGGCGGGCGTGGCAGGTTTCGCAAGGCCTTAATTGACGGCGACCAATGATGCACCTGGGTCCAGCGCGAATGCCTTGATCGCGTGCTTCCGCTGGAGGTGAATGTGTTCGGTGCAAGTCGAAGATATTTCGGCCAAATATCTTTCGATGCTTCGGATCGCAAACCCATGAATTGAGGCATCTGCGGCGCCTGCGGGAGCTTCCTTTCCACGAAAATTCGCAATCTCGAGATTCGGCGACCAGTGCTACTTCGCCCACTATGTAATTTCAACAACATAGCCACAGTCGACAGCGCCATCCGGGTAGATGCCATCGAACAGCAAGTCGGTATACACGGGGCTCGCCATGAATGCCCCCATGGCGCTGCGGGCTTGATCCATGGTAATCGCCCATTGGCGCAACTCGGCGTAGTGACCATCGACCTTCGTCATTCCAGCATCGAGGTACGCGTCCGCGCCATGGCAACCGGCTTCGGACCAGAGGTCGAATCGTTCGAGAAAGTGATGCACGAGTTCGTTGCGCAGCGCGACGAGTTCTTTCAGTCCCACCACGACGCGTTCGTAGTCTTCCGGCTGTAGTGCCATCCGTGTCTGCATGCGAAACCAGATGCGCTGGGAGTCGACTGGGTCCCACCCGGGCTCGACCGTGTCCGGCGGCTCTGGCTGCAGGTAAGTCCCGGTCAACTCGGCGACCAACTGTCCGAGCGTCATGCGCGAGACGACTTCACCGCGCTTCTGTCGGATGGCCATCAGTTCATCGGAAGGCCCGGCGATCTCGAAATCCACCGCCAGCGCCTTCATCAAGCGTTCGTACTGCTGAAGACGGATCAGACAGCGCCCGAGTTTGCGCTGGACCTCGCGCTGCAGTGTCGAAACCGGCTCAACTGGCCTTTGCTCGACAGCCGAGCCTTGCCCTTGAATCTGTAGTTCGATGCTCATGTCCTCTTTCATGAGTTTGCCCGTAGGCCTCGTTCTCACCTCTGAACGTCAACGCCGTCTGCTCTTTTTTAGCTCGACGACCGCCACGCGGCAACCGCAGGCCCAATGCCATTCCGCAGAGATGAATTCGCCGCTGCCGAACGCGGTCATTCGCTCATTGTTTGAGTAACACGCGCTTATCGACATATTGCCGCGACTGCATCGAAATGGGACGAAACTTCCGCTCACGGGAGCGGCAACGCTTTGGAATCAGCGTATGTGCCTGCTTGTCCCGTTGCGGCTTCACAGAATGTCCGACTACATCCGCCGTTGCACCGGAGTCGGGCCAAGCCGTTTTGTACCGGGCGCTACCAAGGCCATAGTCCCTGACGTTGAGGAAAATCATCTGCCATGACGGCGATGAACTCGGTTAGCGGCGTCACTACCCTCCCCCGAAACACCCGGACATTTTGGAAAGTGTGAATCGCTGGCTGTCCCTCATGAGACGTCAGCACGATGGCACGCCGTGCGTCAGGCACGAAGAGAAGACGTTTCTCCAAATCCTTTCGCGGCGTCACGTCGACGAGCCGTCCATCCGGGGCTCGCCAGACCGCATGAAATATGGCCTCCGCGAACTCCATATTCTTGTCTTGTGCGAAAACCCAGCCGGGCTGAGGTGCGCCTCCTTCACTTCGCATCTGGCACCACACGTTGAAATGGCAGTATTGGGGCTCGGGAGTAAAGGTCGAGGGGCGAGAAAACTTCAGGTGGACTGCATCTGTGGAGACTATGCCCAGATAAGACGCTAGCGCCTCCAGCGTTTTGTCAAACTTCTTGGGTGACTGTGGATTGAATTTGAGTTCTTGCATCCCGACTTCTTACCTCCACGTTTTCCGTCAATTCGTCTTGAATGCCGGGCGCGCACAGTAGCGCCGCACACAGCTTCGTTTTGTCCTCATCTCTCAGGCTCATAACGCTCCTTTGATGCTGCAGCACACAGCAGATTGAGGTTGCCGATCAGGCCTGCCATTCGATTCGCAGCGATAGACCGGCGGTGCCATTGAGGCAATCCAAGAGGCAAAGAGACATGAGAGGACGACCAGCCGGCTCACGGTGTAGTTCGAGCCCATATCAAGCTATCGGCCGGACACCCCGGCACGACGGATACTGGGAACATCCCCAAAACTGCCCGCCAGCGTTCGCGCCCTTCTTGGCAGTGCGTTTGACCATCCCCGAGCCACATGCAGGGCATGCGGTTGCGCCAGCCGTGACACTTGGTGGATTCGATGGTGCGACCGGGTGCAACCGGTCTACGGCATCGGCACGCGAAGACAGCGATTGCCGCGCTTGTTTGATCAAGCCAAACAGTCGATGCCCATCCACCAGCTTGACGTTACGGCCATCGGCAAAGGCCTTGGCATCCTCGCTGAAGCTGCCGGAGGTCACCACGAACCCGCCTGTCGCACCCGTCGCCGCCATCACGCCGTACAGCTCGCGCACCACGTCGACCCCAACTTTGTAGGCCTTCCACTGCTTGCACTGGACGAGGAATTTCTCTGTGCCCTTCGAGAGCACGAGGTCCACGCCGCCGTCTGCTCCACCGCCACCGGTTTCGGAGACACCGAAGCCTTGCAGGCGAAAGGCCTCGCCGACTAACATCTCGAACTCGCGCCACGACATACCGTCGAGCGCATCAGCACCCTTGGCCTGTGCAGTATTCGAGATCAGGGTTCGGCGTCTATGCCTTCGCCACGCGGAGACGGCCGCACCGCTGAGGCAAATCAGCGGCACCACATACTGACCGAAGCCCGCCAGCGCAGCTCCCGCCGAGCGGACCATCAAGTCGCCGACCTGACCCGGCTGAAGCGCGACCGCCGTTGGAGGTATCGCAAGCCTGTGCAAGAGCAAGTAGCTGATCACCGCTAGGACGACGCCGGCCCACCATGGCAACAGGGACACCAGATCCATCAGATCTTCCGCAAGACTCGTTTTCTTTCTAGCCAACATTTTCTCCAGCGGTAGCCAACTTCATTGTTGCCGGGAGAATTGGTAAGCCAACGCACCAGCACCACAACTTCATCTAGTCACTCACTCGAAGATGACTTCTGGAAATGCGTTGCGCGCGACTTTCATCACCTTGGCGTAGTTGTTCTTTTGATGCGCGGCATTTACTCCAACCCGAAGTTGCTTCTTCTTAGGAGCGGTAACCAGCACAGCCAACACACCCTCCTTTTGGCCAGAACTCTTTTCGCGGGCCGCTTTTAGCTCCATCAACTGAGCATAGGAGATACAGCAAATTTCGCGCTCCTGTACGCAAACCAGAGCGATGAACGTCTTTTCATACTTGTGCGCAGTTTTTTCCAGGTCACTCAAATGACCTTCGGCGAAGGTGAATACATACTCCTCATGGGCTTCGTTCGGCTCACTTGCATATTTGAGGTAGACCGCCACGTCGTCGTTGATGAGATAGCCCATTCCGAGAACGCGCTTGGCGATCTTGAGCGAGTTGATCGCCGTGAATCGCAGGCTTTCTGCGATCTGGATCAAGGCGGCGCCGTGATATAGATGGTCGTCGTCAATGTGCACATCATCTCCAAGTTGTTGTTTGACCGCCCAATGGCGAATGCGATAGATCTTCGCAATAACTTCTCTTAGGGCAGCCAGGAGCCCCTCCAGCATGTCGAACTCTCAGCATCGAAACTGCTCCAGTTGGATGGCGGTATTTCACTTCCTGCTTTTCGCAGTAGCTTCGCTGCGCTCATGAGTTTTCGCACGCCAGTCGTCCAGGTTCTGAATATCGGCCAGCAGCTCATCCGGATCGGGCATTGCGACGCCTCCCTCCAGCGCCTTATCGTGGGCGTAGTTAGAGCATTTCGCCATCGCTGAGTCGATGACTGCGTAGTCGTTGTCGTCCACCACAACGCCTGCTAGACGCTGGGTCTCCACCCCCTTTCGGAATCGCAGCACGACTTGACGAAGAAGGACCTCCTCGACAGCTCGTTCCCAGGTAATGCGGAGCCGTGTATACGCATCACCCGTGAGCTTTCGATGCTCTGGTTCGTCGCCCAACTTGTGGACCTTCGCGATTGCCTGCTGCTGATTTTTTAGCCACCCAACTCGCTGCTTCACGTTCATTCCCTCAAAGGGAAGATCGGCTGAAGCGACTCCGTAGCCTTGCGGTCGCCGCTCTAGGCTTTGAGTCATCACCGGAACTTCGGCCTTCTTTGCCATCTCAGCGAGTATGTTCAGGAAGTAAATATCATGTGTGAAGATGATGACCTGCCGCTTTGACGCTTCCAACGCGAGGCGCTGGGCGACTCTCTCTCGCCTGCGATGGTCTAAGGAAGAAACCGGGTCATCAAAGATGACGCCCCCCTTTCCACCGCCGAGGCCGATCTCTGCGAGAAAAGAACCAATGGCAATAGCCCGCTGTTCACCTTCACTCAAGATTTCACCCGGGTTTTTGACCTGCGCCAGCTCAAGCTTTAGCTTGTGCAATGCCTTTCCTTTATCGCCGCGACTCTTCAAAGAAACGTTGAGTGCGCCGACACCGAGGGCTTTGAACTCTGCAGTTAACGCCGCAGCCAAGTCATTGGAGACAATCTTTTCCGTCAGTTCTGAAGATTTAAGCGAAATAGCATTGGTTTTCACAGACGCATGACAACTGGCAAGCTTTGCCTGGTGAGTCAATCTGTTGACGGCAGTGATTACCGAGTCCTTCACTGCTCCGAGCTTCACTCGCGCATCTAACTCCGAGAACGTTTTCAGAAGCACCGCTCGTGCTTTCTCATCGGAGGCCTTATCAAGCGTTTCTGCTTCGGCATTCAATCTGTCTGCAAGGAGCTTGAGGCGCGCCGCCGGGCTAGGAATTTCCCTGGCCGCCCCCTCCCAAATATTGCTGTTGGCTGCAGCAATGACCACCTTCTGATGTTCCGTTAGTGCCTTCTCAAAAGCTCGTGTTTCGACTGCTAACGGTTGGTCTAGAACTTCGATCTCCCCATAAGTCACATCGTCTAACGCTAAGGTTAAGACGTTCTTCCCGAAGGGCGTATACAGCTCTGCAAGAGCAGCCTTCCGAAGCTGTACTGTTTTCTCTGCCTCCTGCTGAACGAACTCTTGGAACCGCAATAGGCGTTTCGCTCCTTCAGCTAGCGGCTGCTGACAAAGTGGGCACTGAGCCTCATCGCCAAGGTCGGGGAATGTTCGTCCCGGGTGCGATTCGACTGCGAACTTCTGGGCGGCTTCAAACAGCTCTCGCCACGCCTCTCCGCCTGTGCCCGGCAGCAAGTTGTCGCCTTCTTTGAACTGTGCGGCGGCCAGGGCAGCCGCCTCCTTCGCGGCGCGATAGCTATCGGCAAGGGCTTTCAGCTTCAGTACAACAGCCTGGGCAACGAGTTCCCCCTTCGTGATGGCAGCGCTTGCAATGGAAGCCACTCGCTTCGAGGTCGCGCGGAGCTGCGCTGCTTTCTCCTTCGGATTGTTCTCCTTGAGGCTTTTCTCAAGTTCAATGTGTTGCGCTTGCTCCTCCGGTGTCAACGTCGCCAATGACTGAACAAGCGCGGGCGCCGTTTTTGCGCTCAATGCAGCAATCAGCTTGCCAACGGCCGTATCTCCATGAAGCGGCACAAACGCCGTGACGTCCGCGGAAAACTGCGCGTGCTCGGCATCGAGCATCGCCTTGAGCTGCTTGCAGAGCTTCGCCAGCCCTTCAAATACATCCAGTCCATACGGGACATATGAAAAGTCGTCTTCGTTGTCCAAGTACGCGCGAGCACATCGCGTGTCGAATATGGAGAGAGCAGAAAGTTCGGAGGGCGCGTGCTTCCCCATCACCCAAGCCACTTCCTTCGCGTTGCCATCTACTGCGATCTCAAATGCCGCCTGAGGTTGTCCCGCCTTCCCCGGCGGCAAGTTAGCGTCTGGAAGAATTTGCTCCGTCTGATCGCGCGCGCGGCATGCCCGCTTGAGCACGCGTGAATAACCAGATTTTCCTGATCCGTTGTCCCCATAAATAATGCTCAGTCCGATGGGTGCTATCGGAAGGCGTCCGTTTTCTGCGATGGCATTGACGTTGACGAGATTCTTGATGGCAAGCAATGTGACCTGCGAAGAATTTTTGGCCGGTGCAGGAATCTGGTCGGCCGTAAGGATTCTTGGTGTCCGACCTTTTTCATCGTTGATTCCGTGCCCAGACTTGAGAAGCGCAAACAGATCATCAATGTCGCCTGCATCTAACGCCTGCTTTGCAAGCAGCCGCGCCACAGCATCGCTCTGCCAAGCCGGGATGGTCGTGGTCCAGTCAAGAATCTCTTGGAGTATCGACATGCGCTTTCCTTTGTTCCCTAGTAAGTCTGGTGCCTGCGGGCGTCCTTACAGCCCGACTCTGACTGCTTGAACCAAAGTCTGCCAAGACACCGCGAACGCTGTGACACTTTCGGCATTGCTCACCATGTACTCCTCATTCATGCCGGTGGCTGATCGGAAAAGCAGCTTGCCGTAGGCAGCTATGGGGATCTGGTAGTTCCCGTTGAACCGCTTGTCAGGAGAACCGTCCTTGTTGGCCTTCGCCCACGTCTGGCCAATGACCTGAGAGTCGCCAGGCACGCCCTCTTCCTCGATGAACCGAGTCCCCAAGGCGTCGAGATTCAACTCGGAGTATTCCAAGAGCGCAAAACTCTCGGCAGTCACAAAATAGATCGCGAATACCGGGTAGAAATAGAGATCGCCGCCGTTCGCGTTTTCTAGATGCGGGACAGCCCAATCTGTGTCCAGCAAGTCACATGTACCGAGCTTGAAACGGACAGGCTTCCGTTCGACAACGCGCGACGCAGTCGTGCGCTCTGCAACCCGGTTGGCCGCGCGTTCGCCAACCGTGTCCCAGATCTTGCGGGCACCCGCCATCACGGAAAAGTCATCTGCAAAACGGTGGAACGCGTCCTTCACGCCTGGCGGCAAGTCCATTTGCATTTGCAGCTTGGCCAGGCGCTCTTGCTCCTCAAGCTCCGTGCGATGCGCCGTGGCCTCTTCCGCAGAGACACGCAACTGCTCGAACTTCTTCTTGAGAAGCTTGCGCAGCAGCCAACCGGTTGCCCAACTCTTGTACTTGCCGACTGCCGATTTCTCCTGGTCACGCCACAGCGCGAGATCCTTGCGAACCTCGCCGAGCTCCTTGTGGGACTGCAACAGCAAACGCTTGACCTCGGACAGACCGGGCGTCGTCAATGCACCAGAACCAGCGCTCCGGATGTCCTGCAGACCGGGTGCGTTCGTCAGCGGCGCGAGCGCCGGCGAAAAGGCAAATGGCGTGGCTTCTTCTGGATCACGCCGAGTACTCCCGGCAGGGACACCCGGCATCGACGTTCGCTGGCTGGGTCTGGGGCCAGAACCGGAAGCTAGCGACTGCCGAAATGACAACCCCGCCCCGGGAATTCGTGCCGTGATCGCGGAGCCGCGCGAACCGCTGCTGATCCGCAGGGGGCCGACACCGACCGAAGTTGAGATGCCGCGCGGCGACAGCGTGAGGCGCACGCCCGGCAGAGGAGAGAAGGATTTACGGAACCGCCAAGCCATGATTTCTTTCTCGATCCAGCAAGGCATGCGCCCTCAGCAGTGATCGATCTACCTCCCCGGTGCCGCATGCAATGCGAGCGTCAGCGATATCTATTGAGGGGCACCTGCCCCGCAGGCGGTCGTCATGACAGAGGCGCAAAGCGCAAGCACAAACCGGAGTCAGACGAACAGCCTCATTCGACAAATGTAATCTTTGGTTACCCAAATAACATCCCATATTCTGGCGATAGCGGGTGGTGCAAACCCCTACGCTCACTGCAGCCTGGGCTGCGTTGGTTTGATAAAGCCTCCGATTGACCTTGCGAGAAATTACGGCAGGCGAGGCCCAGAGAACACGCAGCCCCACTCGACAAAGCCAGCGCAAACCTCGGCCGTACCTTTTCAACTGGAATTAGCCCTGCACATGTCCGCCTCAACAATATGTGGAAAGACGCGCACCGGCAGATATGCATTCGAGGAGGCGACGTGAAGCAGACTCGCCTCTGTTGGGCCGCCCAAGTCAGCCACCTCAAGCATGAGATCCAGACGACAGCGGAATGGACGCCGACAACACGGCACCTGCGACAAGATTACAAGATCATGGTTCGCGCGGGAAACGAGGTCTTCGGCCCCGGAACTCATTGGATCGAGGAGCGGGAGGCACCTGACTGCGACCCAGCCTCCCCGTCACAATCAATACCATGATCGAAACAGAGACGCTGCCCGACGAGGAATTGGGCGCGCGGGCCATTGAGTGGCGCCGACGAGCGCTACAGGGTGATCTGCGCGCCCGCGGCGTAGCGCATCAACTGGAGGCGGAATTGCGCCGACGCGCTGGTGCACCCCATCCTGACTACGACACCCTGGACCTGCGGCCGCTTGAGCATCGACAGCGGCGGCGCTGGTGGAGGCCATGGTGACTTGGCTTTCCGTGTGCCCACGGCATCGGTTGCCCCCTCTACTTAGTGCGCAACAATTCAGCCACTTCTCGCTTACCTAAAGCTCGCACAGACGCTAGGTTTTGAAGCTGCTCAGGCTTCGGACGCCCCTTGCCCTGCTCCCAGTTGTAAATCGTTTGGCCGGACACACCGACAAGCTGTCCGTACGCCGCAGCGGAGAGCTCTAGCTTCTCGCGATGTCCGGCCAGTCGGGTCGCACTGAATCGACGTGCTGGTCCTGACTCAGATGCCTCTGGAGCATCCACAGGACGACGGCGCACCGCACCTTGAGTCACACGCCGTAGCTCCTTTTCCAATTCGCTGACCTGTCGACGCAAGGCAGCGATAGAAGAACGATGAAATATCGAGGATTTCTTGAGTGTCTCGATCTCCGCGCGAACCTCCTTGCGCGCGACACGGGCGATCTCGACCTTCAGGATTGATGCAATGTTGGGCATAGCCGCATTGTGCCCAACTCACCCATAGAACATGAGGATCTTGAACATATGCAGACTGACCATCCGGAGCCTTGCGTCGGGGACAACCGCCTGCTGACGACCGAACTTCGGTCAATTTACCTCCGGTTGGTAACGTTGCGGCCCTGGCTGTCGACCATCACTACGGCGAGTTGCGCGGTCTTGCCGACTGTCACCTCACCGGCCGTCGGCGTCTTCGATGCTTAGCTAGGCAACCGCCGGTTTGGAAGAGCCAGTGATCGGGCAAGATCCCGTGCCTCGGCCTGAACGTTTTCCTGCATCGCAGATGTCAAGTCGCGAATCTTGTGGGCCGTTTCGACTACGGCCGCGTGGCGCTCCTGCCATGCCTTTCGATCCTGGCTGGGAGTGCGAAGAAGGTGCTCTTGCTGGCCCCAAAAGATACTTGCCTTTCCATAAACGAGCTGCATCGACCGCGACATCTCGGGATAGTAGATATCCACGATGCTCAATGCCGAAGCCATCAGTGAACAGAGTTCCCGATAGCGTTGTCGAAACATCGGAATCTCCAGGTTCTCATCGGCACTCATGTAGCTCATCGTTTGCGAATTCTCGAACTCAACGCGAGAGAGAATTTGATGAAGCTCAAAGAGCTTCCCGCGTCGCGTTGTGACATCCTCGGTCAGACGCGAGTTCGTCATCTTGTCCGCGTGGATCCGCAAGTCCTTGTCTGCGTTGATGCGCGCAACGCGCTCTTGCCCTTTGGTTACCAACACTGCAGCGAACAATGTGAAGAAGGCCCCTGTCACACTGCCAGCCAGGGCCGCAAAGGCCGGGTTTGTGAGTTCCAACATGCTTTGTGTTTCGAGTTTTGTTCGGTAAGACGATGATGCGCCGCCACGCGCTGCAATCACTCATTGTTTGAGTAAGCCACACTTACCGATATATTGGCGGCACAACTTTGTCGCCAGATCACCGCCTGTTGGCGCCGACCGGAAACTGAGCCAGTTTTGTAGGTAGTGCCGAAGTAAAAGTGAGCCAGGTGTTCAACCTACCCTGCTGTTTATTTAAGCAGCGGGGTTCGAGGAGTGATCACCACGGACATGATTGGCAGGATCCGACGACTGCATGCGAGGGACAAGCTGTCGGAGCGCGAGATAGCGCGCATGACAGGGCTGTCGCGCAACACGGTGTCGAAGTGGCTGCGTGCACCGGTTGCCGAGGCGCCGAAGTACCGGCGCGAAGCACGGCCGAACAAGCTGAGTGCATTCGAGACAGTGCTGAAGCAGGCATTGACGGCCGATGCGCGACGGCCCAAGCATGAGCGGCGCACGGCACGCGCGCTGCACGCCGAGATCAAGGCGGCGGGCTACAGCGGCGGCTACTCGGCCGTCACTGACTTCGTTCGAGCCTGGCGCCAGGGCGAGGGACAGGCGGTCAACGTCACCGCGTTCGTTCCACTGACCTTCGAGCTCGGCGAGGCCTTCCAGTTCGATTGGAGCGAAGAAGGCCTGGTCGTCGGCGGCATCTACTACCGTATGCAGGTGTCGCACCTGAAGCTGTGCGCGAGCCGTGCGTTCTGGTTGGTGGCGTATCCGAGCCAAGGGCACGAGATGCTGTTCGACGCTCACACGAGGTCGTTCGCAGCGCTGGGCGGTGTGGCGCGCCGCGGGATCTACGACAACATGCGCACCGCCGTCGACAAGGTTCACAAGGGCAAGGGTCGCACCGTCAATGCCCGCTTCGCCGTGATGTGCGCGCACTACCTGTACGACCCCGACTTCTGCAACGTGGCCTCGGGCTGGGAGAAGGGGCGTGTGGAGAAGAACGTGCAGGACAGCCGTCGGCGCATCTGGATCGAGGCGGGCCGGCGTCGCTTCGGATCCTTCGTCGAACTCAATGCCTGGTTGGCGGAGCGCTGCCGGGCGCTGTGGAACGAGGTCCGGCATCCCGAGCACAGCCAGTTCAGCGTGGCCGAGATGCTCGAGCACGAGCGCCCCCACCTGATGCCCATGCCTGAGCCCTTCGATGGCTACGTAGAGAAGCCCGCACGGGTGTCGAGCACCTGCCTGGTGTCGGTGGCACGCAATCGCTACTCGGTGCCATGCGAGCTGGCCGGGCAGATGGTCAGCACGCGGCTGTACCCGGGCAGCGTCGTGGTGGTCGCAGAAGACGCGGCAGTGGCGCGCCACGAGCGCCTGAGCGCCTCTGGCGGCACCCGCTACGACTGGCAGCACTACATTCGGCTCATCCAGCGCAAGCCTGGTGCATTGAGGAACGGTGCGCCCTTCGCAGACATGCCCGAGGCGCTGCAACAACTGCGCCGCGGCCTGCTGCGACAACCCGGCGGAGATCGCGTGATGGCCCAGGTATTGGCCATCGTGCCGGCGGCGGGGCTGGACGCAGTGATCGTGGCGGTCGAACTGGCGCTGGAGAGTGGTCCGCCGTCAGGCCGTGTCAGCGTGGAGCATGTCGTCAATGTGCTCGGCCGGCTCACCGCGCCGGCAACACCGCAGAGTGCCGAGACGGCGCTGCAGATCGTCACGCCGCCGCTGGCCAACACGGCACGCTACGACAGCCTGCGTGGACAGGAGGTGGACCATGCGTGACGTGACAGTCGAACTCAAGGCGTTGCGCCTGCATGGCATGGCCAGTGCCTGGTGCGATCTGGCGGAGCAAGGTACAGCGTCCGGCCTGGACGCCTCGCGCTGGCTGGTCGAACATCTGCTGCAGGCGGAGACCACGGACCGTTCGATGCGTTCGGTGCAGCACCAGATGAGCTCGGCGCGCTTCCCCGTGCACCGGGATCTGGCCGGCTTCGACTTCGATGCCTCGGTGGTCGACCAGAAGCTGGTCCACCAGCTCGCGATGCTGGAGTTCACGGAGGCCGCGCATAACGTTGTCTTGGTCGGTGGCCCGGGCACAGGCAAGACCCATCTGGCAACGGCTCTGGGCGTGTCGGGCATTACGCGCCACGGCAAGCGCGTGCGGTTCTACTCGACGGTCGATCTGGTCAATGCACTGGAGCAGGAGAAGGCCCAGGGCAAGGCCTGGCGTATTGCGCTGAGCCTGCTGCGAATGGATCTGGTGATCCTGGACGAACTGGGCTACTTGCCGTTCAGCCAGGCCGGCGGCGCGCTGCTGTTCCACCTGCTGTCCAAGCTGTACGAGCACACCAGCGTGGTGATCACCACCAACCTGGACTTCGCCGAATGGTCGACGGTGTTCGGCGACGCGAAGATGACGACCGCCTTGCTCGACCGCCTCACGCACCACTGTCACATCGTGGAGACGGGCAACGAGAGCCATCGGTTCCTGCACAGCAGCTCCACCGCGAAGAAGCGCATCAAGGCCAGGGAGCAGACCCGCAAGACAGGCGCCAAGGCCGATCCAACAGACGCCGTTGATTGACGGCCGTCGCGCGTGACAAGGCGCTACGGGCTTCGCCCTTCGCGCCTTATGAGTTCGATCACAAGAAGCGAAAGAAGGTCACAGAACAAGGCAAGACATACACTTATCCACAGTCGACCATTGCTGCGTCGGCTTCCACCCCTGGCTCACGATTCAAGCGGCGCGGTGGCTCAGTTCTACTTCGGCGCGGACAGCTTCAGAGAAGAACGTCCAGTCGATATGGGCCCCTTCGTGACTGCAGCGCGACCGGCTACAGTCGACCAAAAATGGACGGTCGGCTGCGTTACATAGGTGCTTCGCCTCGCTCCGTGACAACCTCGACTGACTACTTCCTAAGTTCCTGTTCAGCGACCTCGTCAGAGACAGCTAGTGCCTCGAACTCCTCGGCTGAAATACCTACGTACTCATTGGAGAAGCCACAATGCTCGCAGTTAATGGTGACGTTGGCGCGGCCTTCGGCCAGGAGTTCAAGCGGGGTGCCATTCTCCGTGACGCTGAGGCTGTGGCTCTTTGGGCAACGGACGTAGTGGCTATAGGACATGGCGGTTTCGACTCTACTTGATCGACGGCATCCGGGCAGAATGAATTGACCGCTTTGAGGAGCTACCGATGAGCGGCTTCGGATCCGAAGCACCTGGTAGCCGACAGGCTACAGTCGGCCAACACCAGCCATTCGACAGTGCGACAGGATCCGATCAAGCTCTAAGATCTACTCAACGTCCTAACTAGCGGGAAGATACTTTCCACGTATCTTTTCGACCAGCGCGACGTCATGATCACCCAGATTGCCGCAGCTTGTGGACTGATCCTTATTGCTTAACGAGGCGTGAATGATGGTCAGTCCTAGCTATCGGAAAAGTGTTCAGCTCACCACCAGCCCCTTGCTCGCGAGCAAGACGCCGGTGTGGCGCAGCAAGTTCATAGTTGCCGGCATCGCCTTCGGCTTCGTCATGTTGGCGGGGCGGGCCGCGTACGTGCAGGTCTTCAACAACAGCTTCTTCCAGCGCCAGGGCGAAGTGCGCTTTGCGCGCACGCTGGAGCTGCCGGCCAACCGCGGCCGCATCCTCGACCGCAACGGGCTCATCCTGGCGTCCAGCGTGGTGGCGCCCAGCATCTGGGCCATTCCCGAAGACGTGGAACGCGACGACCCCGAGGTGCGCGCCAAGCTCAAGCAGGTCGCCAAGCTGCTCGGCATGCCGCAGAAGGACTTCGACAAGAAGCTCGAAGACGAAGACAAGACCTTCGTCTGGATCAAGCGCCAGGTCGACGAGCCCATCGCCAAGCAGATCGCGGCGCTCAACCTCAAGGGCATCTACCAGCGCAAGGAATACAAGCGCCAGTACCCCGAGGGCGAGGCGGCGGCGCACGTGGTGGGCTTCACCAACGTGGAAGACAACGGCCAGGAAGGCATCGAACTGGCGTTCAACAAGGAGCTGGCCGGCAAGGCCGGCTCGCGCCGCGTCATCAAGGACCGACTGGGCCGCGTGGTCGAGGGCGTGGGCGAGCAGGTGCCGCCGGTCGAGGGCCGCGACATCCAGCTCAGCGTCGACAGCAAGGTGCAGTTCTTCGCCTACCAGAAGCTGCGCGACGCCGTCACGGCGCGCAAGGCCAAGGCCGGCAGCGTGGTGGTGCTCGACGCCGTCACCGGCGAAGTGCTGGCGCTGGCCAACTACCCGAGCTACGTGCCCGACAAGCGCCAGAACCTCACGGGCGAGCAGTTGCGCAACCGCGCGATCACCGACACCTTCGAGCCCGGCTCGACCATGAAGCCCATCACGGTCGCCATGGCGCTGGAGGCGGGCCGGATCACGCCGAAAACCATCATCGATACGACCCCCGGCCGCTACCAGTTGGGTGGCTTCACGATCACCGACACCCATAACAACGGGGCCTTGACGGTCGAGGGTGTGATCCAGAAGTCGAGCAACGTGGGCGCGCTCAAGATCGCCCAGAAGATGACGCCCCACGAGATGTGGGACACCTACACCGCGCTCGGCTATGGCCAGAAGCCGCAGATCCAGTTTCCCGGCGCCGTGACCGGCCGGCTGCGCCCGTGGAAGACCTGGAAGCCGGTCGAGCAGGCCACCATGGCCTACGGCTACGGCCTGTCGGCCTCGCTGTTCCAGATGGCGCATTCGTACACCTCGTTCGCGCACGACGGCTCCATCATTCCGGTCACCATCCTGAAGAACACCGAGCCGCCGGTCGGCGTGCGGGTGTTTTCGCCGTCCAACGCGCTCGCGGTGCGCAAGATGCTGCAGATGGCCGCCGGCCCGGGCGGCACCGGCACGCGTGCGCAAACGGTCGGCTACTCGGTCGGCGGCAAGTCGGGCACGGCCCACAAGCAGGTCGGCAAGGGCTACGCCAGCAACAAGTACCGCGCCTGGTTCACCGGCATGGCGCCCATCGAGAAGCCGCGCATCATCGTCGCGGTGATGATCGACGAGCCGACCGACGGCCAGTATTTCGGCGGCGTTGCGGCAGCGCCCGTGTTCAGCGAAGTCGTGCAGCAGACCCTGCGCATGATGAACGTTCCGCCCGATCTGGCGGTCAAACCGCTTGTGATGACGCAGGGCGCGCCTGAGAGTCTTTGATACTGCGCGGCGAGTTCGCGCGGCTACAGTCGGCTATGACCCGACGTTCTTCAGCGGTGCTCAGTTCGCCCTAAAGCAGCCGGCCGTGTCGAAAGAATTTCTGGAACGGGTCCCCCAAATTGCCCATGGAAGCGGCGCGAGGGATGGCCATAAATGGACGATGTGGCAATCGCAGGCTAAAGGTTCAAATCCGTATTCATGAAAAATATCCGCTTTTCCCGCGCGAACGCATCGCAGCGGACGCAAAGTGTCCCCTTGCGTTTGAT
The DNA here is from genome assembly GCF_002754375.1 of Variovorax sp. 54. NCBI lineage: Bacteria > Pseudomonadati > Pseudomonadota > Betaproteobacteria > Burkholderiales > Comamonadaceae > Variovorax > Variovorax sp. 54. Next base: position 5,099,407 of record NZ_PEFF01000001.1, on the reverse strand, counting down.
CGCGCAAGCATTCGGCCGCGATGAAGTTGATTCGGCCTGTGACGAGATGCTGGCTGCTGCACGCACCGCTTGCAGTGCTCCGCAGTTAAGTTGCAGCTTCTCTCCTGAGTGCGAACACCCCAACCCGTGGTATCACGCTGTGGCCGTCTCTGTCGAAGGCATGCAAGATCAAGAATATGAACAATTCTTGTTGGCGCTTGCTAGGCTTGGCCTGATCGAAGCGCCCCGGGGCGACAGGCTGTAGTTGGCCAAAAGCGGAAGTTCGTTGCACCGTCCGTGGTCACGCATGCGCTCCGAAAGGGGGCAAACACACACACTCTGGAGAGAGGGCATGCCATCAATTTGGAAAGCGTTCCCCGGCGCGACGGGGACTACAGCTCTAGTCGTTGCACTTAGCGCCTGCGCGCCCCCAGCTGCCGAGCCGACGGTGTGCAAATCCCTCTCCTTCGAGATCAAGAAAAGCGAATGGACAGACGTAAGACGGCTGATGCATGACTTCTCTATTGAAAGCCCCGGGAATCCTCCGTTTCTCGATGAGAGCTATCAAGATCCAGTAGACAGACGCAACTTAAGACTCCAAGTTAAGCGTACGGGTGTGGGCGTCACAATTCACGTTGATGGCCTGATCTTCAGAGATGGCGAAAAAGTGACGCTGCGGGTGGTAGACGCAAACACAAACACTCGAGTCGCGCAATGCAATGCGGGGTACCGTGCGGACTATGACAACGTTCGAGCCAAACTGGCGGCGCGTTGGACGATTTCGGAGTCGTCGGAGCATGTAGGGCCAGTGCGATAGCGACGGCCGCGCACAACCGGCTGCGGCCTTCATGGCCTGAGCGATGGACGAGAATTCAGCGTCCGCTTCTGAGCTGGCGAGAAGGCAGCTCAGGGCCCCTTTGCGCCGACCAGTCGTGAGGCTACAGTCGGCCAGGAGCAGCCTCACGGCGGAGGTGTCGACGGCAGCCTTATTTTCCGAATCAAGTCTTCTTCAGTCTTCCGCTATGGGCGAGGTCGGTCTCGACTTACCTTGTCGCAACTGTTTGCACTGAGAGATCCGAGCGAGGCGATTTCAACGCGACGGTTTTTCGCCCTCCCATCTGCGTCCCGTTCTACAGAAACGGGTAGGTCGGCGCCGTGTGATTCGATACCAATCCGTGCTGCCTCAAAGCCGAACTGGATCAACGTATTCTTGACTGCTTCAGCTCGTCTCTGAGCAAGCTTCCTGGGTGCGTGCTCCACCTTAGAGGCGTGGCCGTAAACGAAGATTGGGCGGCCATCAGCGGTTGTGTGGCAGGCAACCGCCCTCAGGATCTCCAAGTGCTCTGGCTTAAGAGTGACTTCGTTCTTGCCAAAGTACAGGTCTCGGTCGACGTAAACGGGAGAGAGCGACCATCCAGCCACAGGCAGTGACAGTAAAAGCACCGTCAATGCGAGGTGCCGCTGCATGTACCAGATCGCACTGATGGACTTTTTCATATGCCTTTCACGGTCGAAATCACCGGTTGCGTAGCGATCTTATAGGCGGGCAAACCTACCGTCAGTCGTCGTTTCTCATGACGACTTTGGGCGCGAGCTGTCGAAGCCGCAACCATCGTAGGACTCGATGAAGCAATCTGAACTAGATAAAAAAATCAACGCGTACCTGAAGCAAGAAAGCAAGGCGCTCGGATGAAAGACGAAAGGCTCCAGCGCGTTCCGTGTAGAAGGCGAGATGTTTTTCTCGCTCTTGGTTTCTGGCAATGCGAAGGAGAACGTGCTGTATCGCAGGCTATCTTGCAAGCCAATGGCGTTCGACCCCCAGCTATGGCGAATCTTGGGCATGACGGAGAATTTGCAGGCGCCGCTGGGCCTTCGCGCTGGCGGTGCGTACACGTTGTACGGCGTTCCGCTGTATGAGGGTTCCATTGCGACTTCCGAGTGGAGCGAGGACGGGCTACTGAACGCGAGTCGTGGATGCCTCGTAGAAGCGGAAGCCTGCATCAAGTCCAATCACCACTTGCGCAGCGACGATGCGTTCATGGAACTCGGGGAAGCCTTCAATCTGAGCATCCAAAAAAGCGTGCCGAACACGGCGTGGAACTTTTGGAAGGAGCGCCTGATTCACCGTGTTCTCAAGGGGGAGAGGAACCAAGCAATGTCAATTGCTGAAACTCGCATCGCCGCTAGAGATTCGGGTGGCTTCATCATCGGTGGGCAAACTTTTTACCAGCTCTCGCAGCGCCAACTGAAGAGTCACACTGCATCAATCGGATGACCGCTTTCAAGCCGACCCGATGACCTCTTCGGGCCGAGGCTGTGTAGAAACGTGCAATACCTCGATGCGAGTAACGACGTACTGAGGCCAACGCCATCGTGCAGCGCCGAGACGATGCGTGAAGTGGCGGGCAAGCCGATTCAGGCCAATAAGTCTCCCGGTGGCTGACGGCTCTGGATTTCGTAAGGCAGGGCCCCACCAAAAAACTGCGCAGGTTCGGCGAGACGAACTCGAAGGGACAGATGCACCTCTTCTGACCGACCGGCGCGGCCGTATGCGTCCCGGATGCGCGCGCTCCGCCTTTGCAGCCTCGGCAAGTTACGGGCGCTCGTACGTCAGCACCGCGTGGGCCAGACGGGCGACATGACGCGGGTCGTCATTGAAGGCGCGCGGGTGCATTGTGTTATAGAGCATGGTGAGCAAGTCGCTATCCACTGCGCCCTCGTACAGTTTGTAGAACTCGTCACTGAATTCGTGCCGCCAAGCCTCTTGATCGGTCAGGGTGCGGCCGGCAATCAGGAAGGGGCTGGCGGGCTTCCACATGGGCGGATGCTACCCCTTTGCTTGGCTGCGTGCGCATCTGCGTGGCCTGGGTCTCTTTGGCGCGCACGAGGTCGGGGGATGGCGTCGAGAAGGGGCAAAATGCGTCCTTTCGAGGTGTGGAAGTTCCCCAGTCAGGTTTGCGGGGCAAATTGGGAGTACGGAAACGACAAGCATGACAGAGGTCCGGCTGGCGTCCAGGCTAGCGCATGGCCAAGCCCAGTCGCACCGTCGAGCGACTACAGGTCCTGCTGATCGAGCGCCTTGAGGCCATCCCCGACCCACGCGGCCAGGTGACCGACGTGCACCGAGGCGGGGTGATCTGGATGGGCCCGGGCCACGAGGGTGGCCTGAATCGGACTGTGTGCGTGGTCAGTGATCGCTGCGCGCGCCGCAGCGACATCACGCGAATCGTGCACGAGCCGTAGATGCGGTTCGACCTCACGGGCTAGTGCCAGCGTTACGCCCCGCTCAAGAATCGAGGTGATGTGATGAGCGAGAAGTCTGACTACTCTCCGGTGGAGACACGCTACCGAGATTTCAGCATTACGCCCGTCCTTTCCAACCTGAGAGGGACGTACTTCGCGCATAGCTGCCGCGTCTGTGGCGTCGACGGTGCTGAGATCTTTCGAGTGGAAGTCAACCAGATTTGTCCAGACAGGATGACTGCGCACGCCGTCGCGATAGATGCAGGGATGCGTCGGCTCGACGAGATGCTTGGCCCCGAGGATGAGCATCACGCGCCCTCCTGAAACAGATCGAGTTGCTGCGCGCGGCGCGCGCATTGCGCGCCCGGTCACGCGGCGGCGACGGGCCCATATGAGCGGCCAGGTGGCATGGCAGTGGGGCCGTATTGACGAGCTCCTGCTGCATCGCTGGCACTCTCGCGCCGAGGTCGATGGAACTGATCAATGCCCACCGTCAAAATGGGTCGGCCAACCGGGCATCCAGAAAGCGGCTGAGCCACGACAAACGCTATTGCCTTGAGTCAGCAAACATCGCCTGCACTCAACAGGTTTGGCCCCAACACTTGCCCATGGGGCGACGACGACCGAGAGCTCTGCGATAGGAACCGCAAATCTCCCGGCCGCCGCCTCTAAGCGCTACTGCCAGTTGGCCGCGATGACCGTATTCAGGTTACTCTGATAGTTCGGCGGCAACGTGGTCTGTCCAGCCGCTGGCGGCGAGAAGCTTGCCATCGCCTGCACTAGGTTTTGCACATTGCTGTCGCTCAGCATGTGCCCGTCGCTCGTCTTGAACTGTTCGACGTGGTACTGATTGCCCAGGTACCAGTTGTTCAGCGTGAACTTGTCTGTCCCCCCGATGACGCTCACCTCCAGGTTGTTGCCCACCTGCCTGAACCAAAGCTGCTCGGCGGCGATATCCACACCGAACTGGGCCATGTCGGCGTTGCCGGCCGTGGTGTCGTTCTCGGTGATGGTGTCGCTCCCGTCCCCTCGGCCGAGCCGGTAGGTGTCGTTGCCGGCACCACCGAACAAGACATCGTTACCTGCTCCGCCATCGAGCACATTGGCAACCGCGCTGCCCGTGAGTGTGTCGTTGAAACCACTGCCCGTGAGGTTCTCGATGTTCTGCAACGTGTCGCTGCCCGAACCGCCAGTGGCCTGCGCACTGGTGGACGCCAGGCTCACGGTCACGGCAGAACCAGCGTAGAGGTACGAAGCCGTGTCCGAACCGCCCAGGCCGTTGAGGGTGTTGTTGCCGGCACCGGCGTAGAGCACGTTGTCAAGCGTGTTACCCGTGCCGTTGATCGCACCCGTGGCATTGAGGCGCAAGTTCTCGACGTTCGCGGCCAACGTGTGGGTGAGGGTCGAGATCACCGTGTCAGTGCCTTCGTTGGCCAGCTCGGTCACCACGTCCGAGGCGTTGTCGACGTAGTAGGTGTCGTCGCCAGTGCCGCCCTTCATGGTGTCTGCGCCGGCTTGCCCGTCGAGCACGTCATTGCCGGCGTTGCCCGTCAAGATATTGACTGCGCTGTTGCCGGTGAGCACGTTGTCCAGTGCATTGCCAGTGCCGCTGATCGCCGTCGTCCCGGTGAGCGTCAGGTTCTCCAGGTTGGCGCCCAGCGTCCACGTCAGGCTCGACTCGACCGTGTCCTTCCCCTCGTTGGCACTTTCATTCACGACATCGGTGGCGGAATCCACGACATAGGTGTCGTCTCCCGTACCACCGCTCATCATGTCATTGCCGGTCCCGCCGATCATTCGGTCGTTGCCAGCATTGCCGATGAGGGTGTCGTTGCCCCCCATGCCGTTGATCGTGTCGTTGCCCGAGCGGCCGGTCAGGGTTTCGGCCGACGTCGTGCCATTGAGTGTGAGGTTTTGCACCGTCACCGCAATGTTGAATACATCCTGGATGGCAAGGCCGCCCTGATCCGTAGCAGTCACTCGCACGCTCACAGCGTCCAGAGCGCCAATGGGCACTGTGCCGGTGAACTTGCGGGTGCTGGCATTGAAGCTGAGCCATGAGGGCAGTGCCGTGCCATCCGAGAGCGTCGCGGTGTAGCTGAGACTGTCGCCCGCATCCGGATCAGTAAAGGACCCCGTGGGAACCGTGTAGTTGATCGCCGTACCCTCGGCCACGCTCTGGTCGGCCAACGCAGTGGCGAGCACCGGAGCTCGATTCGGAGGACTCACGGTAAGGTTGACGTACGTCCCTGCGCCATACCCGTAGTTGTCGGTACCCCAAAGCACGAACTGCAGATTGCCGATATTGGCCGACGTCGGTGTGCCCGAGAAAGTGCGCGTTTGCGAATCGAAGGACAGCCAGGACGGCAGCGGATCACCGTTGGCCATCTTGGCCGTGTAGGTCACGGAATCCCAGACGTCCGGGTCGGTGATGGTGCTCAGCGGCACGACGTAGGTGAACAGGTTCCCTTGGCTCGCCTTCAGCGTTGGCAGGCCGCTGTTGACCGTCGGTGAATGATTGTTGTTGGCCCGGTCCACCACGGTCTGGATCATGGCCTGGTCCCAGACCGTGCCGTTCGCGAACTCGATGCGGTCGATCTTCCGGTCCTGCGTCACACCGTTGGACGTGGTGTTGGCGGCGTAGTAGCTGGAAATCGCAATCTGATCGGACGAGCCTCTGATCTTGAAGAAGATGCTGTTGCCAGACTGGAAGGCAGAGACGTCATTTTCTCCAATACCCGCACCGAAACGCAGGGTGTCGGTTGCGCCAAGCGCATCGAGGTTGTCGATGGTGTCCTGGCCATCACCGGCGTTGAACACGTAGACGTCATTGCCGGCTCCGCCAACGAGGAAGTCGTTGCCCTGTCCGCCGGTGAGCAGATTGTTGCCGTCGTTGCCCCAGAGGCCATTGGCCAGGCCATTGCCAGTGGCGTAGAGATCGCCCGTACCGTCCAGCGCGAGGCGCTCGACATTGGCACCAAGAGTCCAGCTCACTGTTGAGCGCACGAAGTCGTCGCCTTCTCCTGCGTTCTCAACAATCGTGTCGCCGGCATCGTCGATCTCGTAGTAGTCGTCGCCGGAACCACCGATGAGTGTGTCCTGGCCTTCGGAGCCGAACAGTGCATCCTCGCCGGCGCCGCCGATCAAGATGTCGTTTCCGCCGAGACCCAGGAGATTGTTGTCGGCATCGTTGCCAGTGATGACGTTGTCGAGGTCGTTGCCGTTGCCTCGGAAGACGGTGCCCGCCAGCGTCAGGTTCTCGACATTGCTCTCGAGAATATACGTGGTGTCGAAATTGCGAATGATCGTATCGACGCCCTCGTCTTGGCGCTCCGTCACCCTGTTGTCGTCTGCATCAACGATATAGGTGTCGTTGCCCGCACCGCCCTCCATGACGTCGTCGCCTAGGCCACCATCGAGTACGTTGTTGCCTGCATTGCCGATGAGAACATTGTTGCCGTCGTCGCCAGTGGCATTGACGTCGAGGGCGCCGGTCAGGGTCACATTTTCGATATTGGCAATGGAGGACACCGAGAATGTGGATGAGGTTTCGACCGTGTCGTTCCCGCCGTCCACATCTTCAATCACAACATCTCCGGCACTGTCGATCACGTAGATGTCATTGCCTAGTCCGCCCTCCAAATGGTCTTCGCCCCCCGCGCCGTCGAGCCTATTGTCGTTGTCGTTCCCCAAGAGGATGTTGTCGCTCGCATTTCCCGTCGCGTTCGCGGCTTGACCGGTCAGCGTGAGGTTCTCGAGGTTGCTTCCCAACACGTAGTCAAAGGCGCTTTGAACCGTATCGTTGCCTTCGTTCTGCAACTCAACGATCACATCTTGTTCAACGTCTACTTCATAAACGTCATCGCCCAATCCTCCAATCAAGGTATCGGCCCACGTTCCACCGTCAAGCCAATCTGCGCCTTCCCCGCCAATCAACAGGTCATCACCAGAGCCGCCCCACAAGTAGTTGTCCTCAGAGTTGCCGTTGATTGTGTTGTCCGATGCATTGCCGAGGCCCTCGATGGCCGCGCTACCCTCCAGTGTCAAGTTCTCAACGTTGCTGGACAGCGTGAAGCTCACAGAAGAGAACACAGAATCGATGCCGGCGCCGTCATAAGCATGTTCGACGATCTGGTCCTCAACGTTGTCCACACGATATTCATCGTCGCCTGACCACCCCTCCATTCGATCTGCGCCCGCACCGCCATCCAACAAATCATTGCCCCCGCCAGCTTGCAGTGTGTCGTCGCCATCTAGCCCGAGCAAGGTGGTATCCAGGTCGGTACTGACTATTAACGTGTTGTTCAATGAATTGCCGGTCGCGTGCGTTGCTTGCGAGTCCTGCAATATGTGAAGGTCTTCTACGTTCTCAGCGAGCACAAGATCAATCGTGGTGAAAACGATGTCGTGTCCTTCGTTCGACGATTCGTTGACGGTATCACCCGCGTTGTCGACGAAATATTCGTCGTCGCCTGTGCCACCAGACATGGCATCCGCACCTTGCCCTCCGTCAAGTTGATCGGCACCTCCTCCACCGTCTAGCTGATCAATTCCGGCTCCCCCAGAAAGGTAATCAAGGCCCATCCCTCCATCGAGAACATCGTCGCCGTCACCACCGTCGAGTTGCTCGTTGATGCCATCTCCGCCTCGAAGTATGTCGTTGCCTGCTCCACCGTAGAGGCCATTACCTAGGCCCAGACCTCCATGGAGAATGTCGTCGCCCTCGCCACCGAAGAGGTGGTTGTAGTCATCGTTACCACTGAAAAGCTCATCGTTACCCGCCCCGCCTTCCAGCCAGCCACCGCCCGCTCCTGCCAAGAGGACGTCGCTGCCGTCACCGCCGTAGAGGGTGTCGAATCCGGCGCCGCCGGATAGTTGATCGTCGCCAACACCGCCGATCAACGTGTCATCGCCATCGCCTCCATAGCCGATGTCATTTCCCGCCCCCAGATCGATCAGATCATTGCCCCCTCGGCCATCGACGACGTCATTGCCCGCTAGTGCGTAGATGATTTCTTTGCCGGAAGTCCCTCGAACGTTATCGGCTTGTTCTGTGGTTGGAATCTCGATTGGCACGGCATCCAGCAGTTGGCCAATCGACATCGTCACACCATCCGAAAAACGGATCTCCTGGATAGGAGAGGTATTTTCCAGGTCGTCGTAGTCAACGCCATCCAGGTGAATCTGGGTGCTGCCTGTTGAATCGCTGATCATCAGCGAGCCTAAAGAGAGATTCACGAGACCGAAATTGAAGCCTCCCTCCAACACCAGCACATTCAAGCTGCCATCCTTCACGTCGGAGATTCGCTTGCTGCCGCTTCCCAAAGCGACGTAGTAGACATCGCTACCTTCGCCGCCGTCGAGCGTGTCGTCGCCCGCGCCGCTACGAAGAAAGTCGTTTCCAGCGCCCCCCAAAATCGTATCGTCCCCCGCATCCCCAACGAGCACGTCATTGCCCTCGTCACCGGAAAGGAAGTTATTGCCACCACCGGCGTAGAGCGTGTCGTCCCCTGCACCGCCGTACAAGGTGTCATCGCCATGAAAGGCGATATCGAGTCCTCCGTCATCGCCGACCAGATAGTCGTTGCCGTCACCTCCTCGAAGCAAATCATCGGCACCGCCACCAAACATAGTGTCGTTGCCGGCGCCCCCGTCGAGAGAATCGTTGCCGTGGTACTCGCCGGCCAACTCGGTCGATGCGGCATCGCCCGAGAGGTAGTCATTGCCTTCACCACCAATCAAGACATCGTCACGCCCCAACCCGAAGAGTCGGTCGTCACCCGCGCCGCCATCGAGCAAATCGTTGCCGTGATACTGCCCCTCGAGGTAGGACGTCGCGACATCCCCTTGCAGTTCGTCGTTGTCGGCCCCTCCAAGCAGCGTGTCGTCGCCGCCACCGCCGACCATGTGGTCCTCGCCATCGCCACCATCCAGGTAGTCTGAGCCATGGAACTCGCCGCTCAGGTTGGCCTGGCGGTCGTCACCGTACAACTCGTCAGCTCCGGCACCTCCGAAGAGCACATCCCCGCCCCCTCCGCCAACCAGATAGTCGTCACCCTCTTCTCCATCGAGGTAGTCGTCACCGTGGTGATCACCGACCAAGTTCGTCTCGCTGTCTTGATCACCCCACATGGAGTCAGCACCCGAGCCACCATAAAGCACATCGCTTCCGCCTCCGCCCGCCAGTTGGTCGTCGCCATCTTCGCCGTCCAGATAGTCGTCGCCATGGTAGATACCTTGCAGTTGATCCTCCGAGTAGCTGTCACCAAACAAGAAGTCCGCCCCGATGCCGCCGTAGATCACATCGTTGGCGCCGCCGCCGTAGAGGTCATCGATGCCTTCGCCACCATCGATGAAGTCATCACCGTGTTGGCTTCCTTCGAGGGTTTGGTAGTAGCCGACGTCCTTGACACCATCGCCAAGAATGTAGTCATCCCCCGCCCCGCCGACGATCACGTCATCACCACCATGCCCCCACAAATCGTCATCGCCATTGCCTGCGTCGATGTAGTCGTTGCCCAATCCCCCCGTCACCATATCGTCGCCGTCACCAGCATCGATGACGTCGCCTGCGGTATCCATCGAAAGGGAGCCGCCTCCCTGAATGGGTCGACTTCCAACTGATTGATACACCCCCCAGTTGCTACCGGCGATCCAGACGGTCGTTCCGCTCGGTGGCGTCCATTCTTCATCGGGATTCACGCGCTGGTAAACGGCCAATCCGGTGGCACTGAGGATCACATCGTTGCCAGCGCCTCCCTTGATGCGGTCGGAGCCTGCTCCACCGCCAATCAGATCGTCACCAACGCCCCCATCGATTTCATCGTCGCCAGCCAGACCATCGAGTGCGTCGTTGCCACCAAGGCCGTTGATCTTGTCCTTGCCGCCGCTTCCGTCGATGACGTCGTTGAAATCCTCTTCGGCCGTACCGCCGATCAAAGTACCGTCCGTGGCCCAACTGGTGGCCGACCACTTGTAGGTGTTGAAGGCGGATTCGCCTGGCACTACGCTACCTTGGTCGATTTCGATGCCCCGCAGCAAGGCCCGTTGATCGCCGTTGTAGGTGCGTGCGTCGTCTTCGCTGTTCTTGAGCTCGACGTTCAGGGTATTGGAGGTGGCAGCACCGTCAGCGCCGGCATAGCTTGCGACAAGCTGTGCGCTCGCGTCTGCAGTCAGTGCACCGTCCTGCACCAGTGCGATGAAGACCTGAGTCTGACCTTCCACAAGGGTAATCTCAGCACCATCAGCCGGCACGGTCACATCGCCGAGTACGACCTTGAGTCCAGCGGCGCTACCGGCTACCGACAATCTAAGCTTGGCGCCCGCCTTGGCTGGCTGGTCAAGGAAAAGACTTAAGGTACTCGCGCCGCCTTCGGCTAACGTCACGCCGCTTCCCGTGTTGCCCGGCGTCGCGGCCGGCCCGTAGGGGCTGTCGCCCATCCCATCCACTAGCGCCATGCGTCGACTGCCCAGCTCAATGCCCATGAAGCCGCCTGCCTTGGCTGCCGCCGCATTGAAGTTGCGGATGGTGATGGTGTTTGCTTGACTACCTTCCCGATTAACGACCAGGTCCTGCTGGGCCCCATTCCCAACAAGGCGCAGCTCGTAAGTCTGAGTACCGATCTTTAGTTTCCAGTAAGGCGCCTTCTTCTTGTCCACGGCACCTTCGGCAGTTCCGCTCAAGAGCTGACCATCGATCTTCAGAATGCTGTTTTGGCCACCACTGTCTTCGATGAGAGTGTCTTTGCCCCAGTTTCCGTTGAAGATGTAAGTGTCATTGTCCGCACCGCCTTGCAGTGTGTCGTTGTCAGCACCACCTTCGAGCACGTCATTCCCCGCGCCTCCGTCTAGAACGTCTACACCGGAGCCACCGTTCAAGGTGTCATGATTTTCTCCACCCAGCAGAACGTCCCTGTCCGTTCCCCCATTCAGCGTGTCGTCCCCAAGTCCACCTTCGAGCGTGTCGTTTCCCGCCCCGCCGTTCAACACATTCGCCACGTCGTTGCCGACGATGTGATCCTTGCCTGAACCGCCTGTGGCATTCTCGATCAGCGTGCCTTCGTAGATCGCAACGTTGTACCCCTCCGAGCGCCCAGCAGGCACTCCAATGGAGCTGAAATACGCCTTGCCTGCGGCAAAGTCGGTCGCACGAAGGTCGATTTCGTTGTCCGTGGTGGTTCGGCTGGCGTCGATGATGTCAGTGCCCGCACTGTCGACAATGAGTTTTCCTGTGGGGTAAGGAAGATCCTGAAATACATACGCGTCCGTTTCATTGGTATTGCGCAGGCCGTACAACTCTTCCATTCCGACAGCATCGAACAGGCTCGGAGTGACAGGCCCCCATCCCGAGACTCTGGGCCCGTTGTCCGTCAGTGTGCTGAACCACATCTTGTTGAAGATCGGGTCTAGCGTGCCACTCGATTCATCCTGATGGGTTGGATGATTGAGGCCGAGTGCATGTCCCACCTCGTGGATCAGATCATGCGTTTGGGTTGTCCCGACTTCGAATTGTGAAAGTGAGCTTTCATCCGGGCTGTAGTAGTCACGCCGGATGAAAATGGAATCGATCTTTCCATCGATGCCTCCTGGAATATTCACAGAAGCGCCGCCCTGCCAGTTGGCCGAACCCACGCGAATCTGAGCCTCAGCAGGATCCGTTGTAATGACGAAAGAAATGTTGGCGAGCTTCGCCCAAGGACCAAAGACGTTGGCCAATATATTGGTCTGATCCTGAGGTCGAATTCCTTGAAAGCTTTGATTCAGCCCTGCCAAAGCTGGAACGCCTGCGACTTGGCCTGCAGTGTAAGGTGAAGTGCCGTCGGGAATGAAGTAGACCCGGATGGGGGTAGTTTGACCAACAAAGTTTCGACCGATACGGTCATTCCCGTTATAAAGAATCGAATCTTTGATTACTTGCTTTGATGGAATACTAATTTGCGCCATTTTTCCCTCGCTTAACGTGTTGTGAGAGGGAAGCTATCCCTCCTCTTCGCTTTTACTAGCGGCGGATAGAGCTCGCTTAGTGCCTTTGCCTTCTCAGCCGACTTTTCAACGCCGATACCCCTTTCGTACATATCCTCGACCAAACCAGCTCGATCTCCCGCAATGCATGCGGATTGCAGGGTTGAGAAGCACCAGGCGAAGGCTGTACTGGCATCCTTCTTGAACCCAAGCTCAGGAAAGGCACCAGACTGCGATCCTCGGCACAGGAGATCTTTTGCATTTGGGTTTCCGCCGCGGGCAGCAATCTCCGCCCACTTCTTGGCCTCGATGGGAGCCGTGACGTATTGGGGATCGCATCGCCTGCGGTTCCCGTCTTTGGTGACATCCACCCTCGCGGCATCGCTCGACTGACAATGCAGATAGCGATTGAAGTTGCGAGCTGTGTCCATCATCACAGTGGCGAACTCCGGATCGCCCGCCTCCGCGGCTTCACGCGCAGCTTCCAGATACTGTTTTCTTGTCGCACCAGGCTTTTCCAGCGGCAACGGTTCCTTGCCTTCGCGTTGACGCTGGACATCGGATAGTCCGAGATAGCGCAAACGCATCAAGGCCGCGTTCGCGGCCTTGTGTCCCAGTGCCGCGGCCTTGCTCAACCATTCGTCGCGCTGTGCAACGCTGGGCTGGTCTTCGGCACCAACAACATACGGAACTCGTGCGAGGTAGTAGTAGTAGTCCTCCTCGCGCATCTCCACAGGAGCCTCCACCACTTGAGATGGTTTTCGGCGCAACGTGCGCTCGTATTCGTCCTTGCGCATCGGTGGCAGGCTCTTGATCCGCTCCCATTCGAGATCGCAGGCGTTCATGCCAGGATTGAAGAACGGTTCGGAAGCTTGCGCACCGAGTGCGCAAAGACTCATCAGTACGGCGGCGAAACCACTGGCCGGGACTGCCGAAAGTCGCTTCATTGTCGACCCCTCCTTTCAAACTGTTCGTATGGGTGGCCTGAATTCATCTTTCCCTCATGCTTTCGCCCGTGGCCTTCTGAACCGGGCTGAGCAAAAATTCGATGACCCTTCGTTTGCCCGTCTTGATCTCCGCCGTGAGATTCATCCCTGGAGACAACTTGATCGGCTTACCATCCACGTCGATGGTTGTTGCGCCCAAGTTCAACGTCACCGGGAAGATCGCCCCACGCTTCTCGTCATTGACTGCATCCGCCGTCACCGTCTTCACAGTCGCGTTCACCGTTCCGTAGCGCGTGTACGGAAACGTCTCCAGCTTGATGCTGGCTTCTTGTGTTGGGCTCACGAAGCCGATGTCCTTGTTGTCCAGCGTCACCTCGGCCGTGACCTGGGCGCCGTCGGGAACGATCACCATCAGGGGCTGGGCTTCTGTGACCACACCGCCTTCCGTGTGCGTTGCCAACTGCTGCACCGTGCCTGCCACCGGTGCCTTGAGCGTCGTGAGCCGCTCGCGCTGCCCGGCCTTGGCCAGGTCTTGTGTTCCTTGCTGCCGCTTGAGTTCAGCCGCCGCTTCGCGTGTTCTCAGGCTGTGCTTGGTCTCGGCAATGTAGGCGGCCCTTATGTTCTCGCTCTCGCGCAGCGTCGCATTGGCCTCCGCCAGCCTCGCGCGCTGCGTCGCCAGGTCACGCTCTAGCTCGATGCGCTCCCGGGTGCGGTCCTGGTTCGCATGACTGGACATGAAACCCTGCTTGGCCAGTTGCTGGAAATCGGCCTCCCGCTGCTTGGCAATCGGCACCGTCGTCTCCAGCTTGGTGACCATCTCGCGCACTGTGGCGATCTCGGCTTGCCGACGAGCGATCTCAGCGGTTGCCTTGGCCAGCTTGGCCGTGATGTCGCTCCACTCGTCGCTAAGTTGCGCCTTCGCGGCATCCGCATCGACTGCCGTCCATCCAGAGGGGATGTCCTTGCTCAGTTCGGGTGAACGTACAGTCGTTGGCACATTGAGCGCCAGCAAGAGTGCCCTTGTGCGCAGCACCTCGGACTGCATCGACTTCAACTGCTCGTCGATGCTGGTCTTGTCTGCATTGGCTGTGGTGGGATCGAGCTCGACCAGTGCCTGCCCTGCCTCGACATGGTCCCCGTCCCGCACCAGCACCCGCTTGACCACGCTCACCTCCAGCGGCTGGATGATCTTGGTGCGCTCGCTCACGACAATCTTGCCGGGCGCCACCGCCACGATGTCGACCTGCCCGAAGATGGACCAAGTCAAGGCGATGAGGAACAGCGCTATCAGTGCATAGGCCAGCCGCCTGGGTGCAGGATGAACGGGCGTGTCCTGCAGGCTCAGGGCTGCCGGCAAGAAGGCGGCTTCATCTGTAAGGCGCTTGGGCCCAGCCAGCTCATGCCGATGCTTCCAGGCGGCCTTGAAAATGGCGCTGTAGCGTCCTAGCAATTCGAAGACCGGATGACGCATGTCCCGCGTGTCTCGTACATGGGGCGCGTTGGCCGCCGGGGCGGTGGTGGAAACTTCCGGCGTCATACCGCGGCCCCCGATCCAGCCCCTTCGGTCGGGTGCCCACCACCCTGCATGTTCCACAGGTGGGCATAGATGCCCTTAGGGCGGCTCAGCAGGCTCTCGTGCGTGCCGCCTTCGACGATCTTCCCCTTGTCCATCACGATGATGCGATTGGCATGCCGCACGGCGCTCAAGCGGTGCGCAATGATGAAGACGGTGCGCCCCTTGCAGATGTGCGCCATGTTGCGTTGCACGATGGCCTCGCTCTCGTAGTCCAGCGCGCTGGTAGCCTCATCGAAGATGAGGATGCGCGGGTGCGTGAACAGAGCTCGTGCGATGGCGACGCGCTGGCGCTGCCCGCCCGAGAGGCTTGCCCCTTGCTCGCCGACCATCGTGTCGTAGCCTTCGGGCAGTTCGCTGATGAACTCGTGGGCACCTGCCAGCTGGGCCGCATGAATCACGGCATCGAGCGGCGCGGCGGGATCGACGATGGCAATGTTCTCGCGCACGCTGCGGTTGAAGAGCGTGTTCTCCTGCAGCACCACGCCAACTTGCCTTCTGAGCTGCGCCGCATCGATCAGACTGATGTCGATGCCATCGACCAGCAATCGCCCCTGCTCGGGTGTGTACAGACGCTGGATCAGTTTGGTGAGCGTGCTCTTGCCGGAGCCCGAGCGACCGACGATGCCGATGACTTCTCCGGGGCGCACGTCCAGGCTGACGTCATTGAGCACAGGCGCTGCTTCGGGGCGGTAGCGGAAGGTCAGGTTGTCCAGCGTCACGCGGCCCTTCAAGGCGGGGAGTTGTGCTGCAGTGCTCGGGGGTACTTCGGTGCGAGTGTTGAGGATGTCGCCAAGCCGGGCCATGGAGATACCGGTCTGCTGAAAATCTGTCCACAGCTGCGCCATGCGCATGATGGGTTGCGACACGCGCTGGGCGAACATGTTGAAGGCGACGAACTGGCCGACCGTGAGGTCGTTGTTCATCACGAGGTGCGCGCCATACCAGAGGGTAGCGGCGTTGACGAGCTTGCCGATGAGGTTGACGCCTTCGTGCGCCCAGCTCGCGAGGTTCTGCGTTCTGAAGCTGGCCGAGATGTAGGCGGCGAGCTGGTTGTCCCAGCGGCGCCCGAAGGCGGGCTCGAGTGCGGTGGCCTTGACCGTCTGAATGGCACTGACAGTCTCCACCAACATGGCCTGGTTCTCAGCGCCGCGCGCGAACTTCTCATCCAGGCGCCGACGCAGGATGGGTACCACCGCCAGGCTCAGGCCGAAGTACAGAGGCATGCTCACGAGCACGATCAGCGTCAGAGGCACGCTGTAGAACAGCATGACGGCCACGAAGACGATGGAAAAGACGACGTCCAGGAGTACCGTCAGCGCATTGCCGGTCAGGAAGCTGCGGATGTTCTCGAGCTCGCGCACTCGGGCAACGGAATCGCCGACACGCCTTGCCTGAAAGTAGGCCAGTGGCAATTGCACGAGATGGCGAAACAGCCGAGCGCCGAGCTCAACGTCGATGCGGTTCGTGGTGTGGCTGAAGACGTAACTGCGCAGGCCGTTCAGAAGCGACTCGAAGACGACGACCACCAGCAGGCCGATGACGAGCACGTCCAGTGTGGTCATGCCGCGGTGCACCAGCACCTTGTCCATCACGACCTGGAAGAACAGCGGGCTGACCAGCGCGAAGAGCTGGAGGATGAAGGAGATGAAGAGCACCTCGCCCAGCAGCTTGCGATGTTTGACGAGGCTGGGAATGAACCAGGAGAAGTCGAACTTGGCCAGTTCGCCTGCAAGGCTCGCACGGCTGGTGATGAGTATGAGTTCACCGGTCCAGTGCGCGGTGAAGACGTCCAGGGGTTCGATGACGGGGCGTGCTGTTTCTGCGGCAGGGTCTTGCAGCAGCACGCGCTGGGCGTCGCATTGAGCAAGGATGACGAAGCGCTCGCTGCCATCCTCCGCACGAAGTACCGCCAGGGCGGGCAACGGCGTCAGGGGCAGGCGATCAGGCGTGGTGCGGGAGGACTTGGCCTTGAGGCCCAGATGCTTGGCTGCGCGCAGCAACGTAGCGGTATCAATCGGCTCGGAGGGTGTCAGGCCGAGTTGATGCGAAAGCAAGGACGCATCGGCTGCGATCTGGTGGAAGCGCGCGATAGTGCACAGCGCGACAAGAGAAGGGTTCGCAACGACCCCTGCTTCAGGGGCCTTTTGCGGCGGCACACCCTCCTCCCCGTGCTGTGGCACGGTCGTCTCCACCACTCCCATGCTGGATCCCTCGAATGTTTTTTGAGACATCAAGATACCTGACTGCAAGATTACTTACAACGGAAATTCTTTGAAATACACCCATCTCATTGCGACATGAGCAATTGGTTATGCGCAATGAATTCAAAAGTTCTCTCGCAAAGAGAGATTTCCTAGCCTTCAAGCAGACGCCACCGCTTGAAAGAACCGACATGGGCTTCAATATGCACTTGCTGCCTGGGTGATCGATATTGGCGCGGGCGGGCATATCAGCTTTCTCGAACCCGTGCGAGAAACGAACCGCTGACGTCCTCCACGGCAGCAACTCCGTGGAGGCCGTCGCCCTTGACAGTGGCCTTCTTTGCCACTTCGGCGGGCGTTTCTTTGCTCGCGATGAGCAGTGCCCGTCGTTGTGTCGGCCGGGTGTAAACCAAAGTGGCCTCACAGTAGGCTCGGGATCTTGCGTTTGGTGATCGGCCGGATGTACTTGGCCAGCGTCACGTCCGACTTGTGCCCGGTCTGCTCGCGTATCTGCCATGGCGCCATGCCGACGAGCGCAGCCTCTGTGCAATAGCCCGCGCGCAGGCTGTGGCCGGAGACTGCCTTGGTAGCGGCGGCTCCGTGCACGCGCTTCACCGACCGCTTGACGACCAACGCCACGGACTGCGAAGTCAGTCCCTTGTCACCGACCAAGTTGTCATGCCGGCTGACCCAGCGGAACACCGGGCCTTGGCTAACACCCGAGAGCGCCAGCCATTGGTCGAGCGCCGCAACGGGGCAACGTTCGGCGTCTTTCGCATGTGGAACCCACACGGTACGGCCTGCGCCCACTTGATCCGTCTTAGATCGAGGGAGGTGAATCTCCGCGCCCCCCTCGAAGCGCGTGACGTCGGCGCACTGGATCGCCACCAACTCGGAGCGCCGCAGCGCCCCTGCGAACCCGATCAACAACAACGCCCGGTCGCGTGCCGCCTTCATCGGCTTCTGCCGGTTGACCATCACCAGCATCTCCAGCAGGTCCGTCTTCACCAGCGCCTTCACACGGCGCTGTGCCACGCCGAAGGTGCGCCGAATGCCCTGCATGGTGCGCTTGACCAGGCGATCCATGACGGGCGATGTGAGGCCCTGCTCGGTGTGCGCCTGGTGCAAAGCAATGAGGCGTCTATTCAGAGTTGCCACCGCGTGCACACCCGCGAATTGCGCGACGTAGTTGGCCACCATCTGCGGCGTGGCCGGTATCTTGCCACCGTGCTTTCGGAAGTGTTTGAGGTCGCCCGCATAGGCTCGTCGCGTCGCCTCCGACTGGGCCGCTGCGGTAAAGCCATCGACTGTCGCGGAAGTCGCCTCAAAACGCGTTGGCGGTGCCGGCCTGGGCGTGTTGCGCGCCGCCGATGCCACCGGTGAGCGGCTCAGCGACACTTTGTCAGCCATCAATACTCCTCGGGGAACAGCAAGCAGGTGCTGGCCCTCTTGCCGTCGTCTCCCGCGCTTTCCGTGATAGCCCAAACGATGACATAGGCCACGGTGAACGAACTGATCACACGGGCTCCGGACAACACCGCCAGATCGTTGGCCTCCGGGTCCACGTTGCCCCAATCGCCATGCTGATGGCGCGACAGCAGCGCGGCGGGCAAGACAGCGTGCTGTTCGAGATGACGGAGAACCGAAGGTGTTGCGACGATCTGCCCCAACTCGAAGAGTGGCTTGTACTTCTTGAGGGCTTGAACGTCCTGCGCGGGAACGGTTACTTTGTCGTTCGACATGGGAACTCCTTGGGTTGAGATTGATTTGCGGGAAAGCAGAAACGACAAAGCACGCCGGCCGCACCTGACGGTGCGGCGGCGTGCTCTGTGGGGGATGCCGTAGATGGCTACGGCGGTGATGGGACTGGTGTTGCTACGTCAGTCGTTCAGCAAGTACTTCTGAAAGTGCGCGAGCCAGAGGTCGTAGCCGACGCGCTCCTTGTCGCGATGGCCGCTCATGTGGCCGCGGAACTTGCAGGAGTCGCGCATT
The DNA here is from genome assembly GCF_002754375.1 of Variovorax sp. 54. Classification (NCBI taxonomy): domain Bacteria; kingdom Pseudomonadati; phylum Pseudomonadota; class Betaproteobacteria; order Burkholderiales; family Comamonadaceae; genus Variovorax; species Variovorax sp. 54. Next base: position 5,080,508 of record NZ_PEFF01000001.1, on the reverse strand, counting down.
GCGGTGTAGCCCTCCGGCGTGCCAGGAAACTCCTGACCGGTGGCGTCCAGCACGAACTTGTCGCCAGTGCGGGTGTTGGCGCACTTGCTGGTGTTTTCGGCGCCAGCTCTTCGCAGACGCCACGGCCCATCGAAGTCGTGATATTCATCCGGGATGATCGTGATCTCCGCGCTGCCGCCACGCGCGTTCATCCACGTGACCTGCCGCTCGCACTCGGTAGCCAGGGCGATGTCGTCCTTCTCTCCGTGGATGATCAGGAATGGCGTCTTCTTGAACCTCTCTATCGTGTTCTTTTCGATGCAGGACGGGTAGATGGCGACGACGGCATCGAAGTCGCGCAGCTTGCCCGTTTGCTGTTTGACGATCTGCCCGATGTAAGGTCGCACGACATTGATCGCTGATGCCCCCGACATGCTTTCGCCCATGTAGCCGATCTTGGCGTTCGTCCATTCCGGCATCGCGCCAAACGTTGCCGCAGCCACCATTGCGTCGATGGACATGTTGAAGCCGTCCAGCCCCTTGGTGCGGCCCGTCGAAAGATCGGCCGGTGTGCCGCTGGACTGGCCGCGCGCCGCAAAGCTGTCGAGCACCACGGCATTGATGTTGTGCTCCATCAGGAAGCGCGCGTAGTCACCATGCCGCTTGTCCAGCCCGCCGGCGTTGCCGTTGAGGATCACCAATGCCTTGCGGCTGCCGTCCTTGGCGCGCGCCACGTAGGTCGGAATCTGGATCGAGGCGCACTTGAAGCTGGGCGTAGCCCAGAACCCCGAGCAGTTGTAGCCGGGGATGAAGGATTGTTCGAGGCCGGTCGGCTTGAACGCGATGTCCTGCTGTGGGGCCTGCGCGTGCGAGGCGCCAGACACTGCGATCAGCAGCGACACGAGAAGCGGAATGGCGATCTTCTTCATGGAATCTTCTTTCGATGGAAGGGAGACATGGGGCACGACCGCGACACAAGAGGCACGGTCGACGAGATGCGGTGTTGGATTGCCCGCTACTGGCTCTTGAGCGCGAGGCGGATCTGCTGTGCCAGCACCTGGATGTTCTGTCGCGTGACCGCAAAGGTCTTGCCTTGCACCGTGCCTTCCAGTGGCACCAGCAGCGTGGTGCCTTCGGCCGTGTCCTGCTGACCGAGAACGACTTTGACGCGGGGTGCGCCCTTGACCTCGAAACTGTCCTTGGACAGCAAGCTTTTCGCGCTGAACCGAAACGGCACGCCGTTGCGCGCGGCGACGCAGGCCATCCCGACAAGCGATGCCGGAGTAGCCCACTCGATGAGGTACTGTGCTTTCAGCAGGTCTTCGGGAATGCCGGCTTGCTTGCCATGTGCCGCGCACTCTCTGGCATCGACCCGCTGTCGGAGCGCCGTGAGTTGATCGGAGGCCGCATTCGCGGCCGACTCACTGCTGGCCTGAAAGTGGTTGATCTTCTCCAGCGCAGACACGCCTTGATCGGTCTGCTGCGGGGGCGGTGCAGCCACTAGCTTTCGCACGCCGGCGATGAATCCGGCCTGCGCCTGGCGCTCTTGGCCAAGCTCATCGATGCTTTCCTTGAACAAGGCCGCGGCACTACTCGAGATCTGTTGCGCCTGAACGCAGGTGGCATAGAACTTCGGCAGTTCGAGTTGACTTTGCGATGACAGCGTCAGCAAGTCTTCAGGCAACTTCTCGGGCTCGGCACACGTGATGGAACGAGGCGCAGAGGCCGGGGCGCTGCCAGGAGACTGCCGCGTGTAGGCCCAGGTCAAGATGCCGGAGCTCTGACTGATCTGCGCAGCGCCACTCTGGGCAACGGCCTTCTGGGCGCCGCCTTGGCGGGCCTCCAACGCCAAGAGGTGATCACGCTGCTGCAACGAGCCCTTGAGCAACTGGAACTGTCGCAGCGCATCGGCGCGCTCGGCATCCTTGAGGGATTGCGGGCCGGGCGCGGCGGTTTGGCATGCTTCGTAGCGGCGCAGGGCCTGGTCAAGGAACTCGGGCCTCCAGTCGCGCGCGCGCACGCCGTAGATGAGTCTGTCCAGCCCGCCCACACCCGCACCGTCTATCTCGGTCAGAAGCTCCAGGCGGACGGGGCAGTTGAACTGAGGCGTCTGAGCGAGAACAGACGACACCGACGCACTAAGGCCCATGGCAATGGCGACAAAGGTGGCGACGCGAATCAGCATGGCGGGCCTCATGCGAACGCCAGCAGGAGGTCGAGGACGACCAGCACGCACCACGTGATGCCGTAGACCTTGCTGTGACCGAAGACCTTGGCGCGGCTGAACAGGTAGTACGGAAGCACGGCCGGGTCGACCAGTCCGAGCTGCTTGACGGCGTAGCCCTGCTTCTGGAGCGACAGGTAGTCGATGCGCAGGAACAGCCAGATGAGGACGATGCGCAGCAGGAAGACTTGGATCAGGGTGAATGCGCCCCAGTTCTCCGGGTTGCCCCAGAGCAGCACAGCGAGGATCAGCACGATGATGGCCGTGAAGAACGGGCCGAGCGCAGCGAGCCAAGCGGTGCCGTTCTTGACCTGAGACAACTCCGGCGCGGCGGGCATCGCGGGGATGGCGCCGGCTTCTGATTGGCCCGCCAGGATGAACGCCGCTGCTTTGAAGCTGCCGACGTTAGCGGCCATCAGGTCAATCGTGCTGCCGTCGCGCAGAGCGAGCACCAGCTTGGCTGCGAAGCCGTGCTTGCCCTCGGTCACGGAGGCGATTTCGGCTTTCTCGATGGTCTGGCCGGTCACCTCGATGACCAGCCGCTGGTCCGTGACGACGACCTCGGTCTCCTTCACGTTGATCTTGCTCTTGAGCAAAGTGCCGTCTCCCTCGAACAGGACGGTCTCCTGCGGGCGTGGTTGAAACTTCATTGAGGTCTTCTCCATGGTGTTTTCATATAGATGTTTTCACTCGACTTTCAGCCCTTAATAGCTACGAGAGTCGTAGTATTCGGATCATACAAAAACTACGACTCTCGTAGCCTTCATTGTGTGAAGGCGGGATGTCGACATCGAAACAGATTTGGGGAGACAGGCTAAAGCAAGCTCGCCTTGCGGCCGATCTGTCCCAGAAGCGACTTGGCATCGAAGCCGGCATTGACCCGTTCGTCGCGAGCACTCGAATCAACCGGTATGAGGTCGGTGTACACGAGCCGGACTACCTCACTGCGCGCAATCTCGCAAAAGTGCTGAAGGTGCCTGCTGCCTTTCTGTACGCAGCGGAAGATGACGTAGCCGACCTCCTCTTTCGGTACGGTCATGCCAAGTCCAGCACTCGCTCTGCAATCCGCAAGCTGTTGGCTGATATTCCAAGTGCTGAAGAACTCGCCTTGAGGCATGCCTCAAAGTGATCGACTACTTCGCCTTGCCCTTCGCCGCCGTCTTCGGAGTGATTTCCAAGTAGTAGATATTCGACTTCGGCGTGATGAGCCGTTGCTGAATATCTGTTGTCACGATGTGCTGCGACGGGTCAATCCAGTACGCGGGGTCAATCACGTAATGGAAGGACTTGATCTTGCCGGTGGCCCTGACGTGATGCCACAGGACCCAGCGGCCGTACTGCGTCGCCGGGTTGTACTGCGCCGTGATGAGCGCCACATCCGGCAACGCATCAAGGGTCGGACATTCCTTCTCTTCTGCATTGAGCCCGTACTGGCGCAAGATGGAGATCAGGATCGGGGCGTATACCCATGCAGGCCCATGCGGCGCGAGGCCGTGCTTCAACGCATCCTTCGTGATTGTCTCCAGCGGCTGGCCAGTCAGGGTGGCCACAGCTGCCAGGCCATCGTCGATTCTGACGTTCGGCTGCATTTCGACGCGTGTGAAGGGCGACACGAACCCGGCGGGAAAGCCCGTCTCGTTGGGCGCGCTGTCGGCGACGGCGGCGGGCGCTGCGGTTTTCGCAGCAGGAGGGGCTTTGGTCTTGGTGGCCATGGGATAGATGCTCCTTGGAGAAGTGAAGGAACGAGTGCGCAGCCTCAAGCAGCGAAGATCCACGCCGCAACGCGCCCTGCAAGCCGATAGCTGCGGAAGGGATGCGAAGAGGAAAGGGAGAAGGTCTGCGAGATTGAGGCTCAAGGCCTCAGTTCGCGTCTTGCTGCACTGCTGTGCGCTCGATCAAAACCTGGCTTCGGCACACGAAAACAGCGCTTTGACAACCAAATCATAGCCGCCTGCGGTCACTGGGGGGCGAGCAAATAACTTTGTAGATTTCGACCGAACAGCCACGTCGAAACGAGCCAACGCTCATTTTTTCGCGTCTTGCGCCGCCGCAGGCATAGCCTCTGGAAGCAAGCAATACTCCGCCCACGCATCCATCATCACGCGACGCCGGTCCAGTCGCGTCGTACGAAGATACGCGGCCTCGGTCTTATCGCCAACGATGTGCGCCAAGGCCGCTTCGGCCAGTTCGCGAGGGAAGTCGGTTTCATCGGCTGCCCAGTCTCGGAAGGTGGAACGCATGCCGTGGGGCACAGCTTCGAGTTCCATCCGCCGCATGACATTCAGCATGGTCATGTTCGAGATGTGCGTGCCATGCTTGATGCCTCGGAAGACGTACTTCTCGTCGGGCAGATGTGCAATGCCCTTAATGATCTCCACCGCGCGCTGGCTTAGAGGTACTTCGTGAATGCGCTGTCCCTTCATGCGCTCAGCCGGGACCGTCCAGACCTTGCCTTCGAGATCGAATTCACCCCATTGCGCCCCGATCACCTCGCCGGTGCGGCTGGCAGTCAGGGTCAAAAATTCCAGCGCCCGAATGCCCATGCCATCTTTTTGCAAGTGCATGTCGCGCAGAAACTGTGCGATCTTGCGATGGGGAACGGCTGGATAGTGAACAACCTTGGCGACCTTGCTCGGCTTGGGCAACAGTTCGCTGAGGTAGGCAGTCCAGCGGGCCGGATTTTCTGAATTCCGATAGCCATTGACGGCCGCCCAGCCCAGGATGCGCTCAATCCGCCCGCGAAGCCGCGTGGCAGTTTCCGTCTTGCTGCGCCAGATCGGTTTCAGCACCGCCATGACCGCATGCACATCAACATCCTTTACGGGGAGCGAGCCCATTGTGGGGTACGCGAAGTGCTCCAGGGACTGACGCCACTGATAGATGTGCTTCGCGTTCTTCCAATCGTCTTTGTGGGCTTCGATGTACTCATCGGCACACCACTGAAATGTCTGTTCGATGGCCGTGTTCTGCCGGGCCTTCTCGCGTTCGCGCTCGACCTTGGGGTCGACGCCCTTTTGAACGAGGCTGCGCTGCCGCTGCGCCAGCTCCCGAGCGTCAGCCAAGCTCAGGCTATTGATGCTGCCCAAACCCAAGGTCTGCGGTTTGTTGTTGAACGTGTATCGAAACAGGAAGGATTTGGAGCCCTGCGGCGTCACCTGAAGGTAGAGACCTCCTCCATCGGCGATCAGCCTCGGGGTGTTGGGGGTAGCGCTGGGTTGGGCATTCTTGATCTCAAGAGCGGTCAGTCGATTCAGTTCTCGGGCCATAGTGTTAGTCAATACCAATACAGATTGACTTACGGATCAAGTTGCACTGTGGAGGGATTCGGGGCGACATTCTGCGACACGATACCGATACTCTTGCTGTACGGTACCGGTGAATCGGACGTCCATTGACCATGGACGGCCATACTCGTCGCTCATCCTCTCCACCAACCGACCCAGCAAAAAGGCCTTGGCAATCGCCAAGGCCTTTTTCGTTTGCAGCTGTGCGTTGCCGACGGGAAACAGATATCAGGCGTCGAGCGTCAGGTGCTGGCCGTGCAGTGCCGCGGCGCCCGGCGATGCCAGGAAGCCGATGGTCTGCGCCGCGACCGTCGTGGAAACCCACTCGGCCGGATTCGCGTCGGGCATTGCCTGGCGGTTGGCCGGCGTGTCGAGCACGCTGGGCGCGACGCTGTTGATGTTCACGCCGTGCGGCGCAGCCTCGGCCGCCATCGATTCCACGAGCCGCTGCAGCGCGCTCTTCGACGCGATGTACGCCGCCATCGCCGGCAGGCCGCGCGCCGCCACCTTGGCGGTCACCGCGATGATGCGGCCCGCGCGGCGCTCGATCATCGAAGGCAGCACGGCCTGCGTGACGGCAACGAACGACCAGGCGTTGAGGTTCATCATCCGGTCCCAGCTCGCGCGCGTGAGTGCGTGCGTCGCTTCGCCCATCTCGAAGCCGCCGGCGATGTGCACCAGCGCATCGACGCGGCCGAAAGCCTGCAGCACCTGGCCGGTGAGCGCGGCCATGTCGGGCGCCGAGGTCACGTCGCCGGCGAGCAGCAGGTGCTGCGAGTTGTCCAGGCCCGGAAAGACTTCGGCCAGGCGACCGGCGTGGTGGTCGACCAGCGCGAGCCGTGCGCCCTGGTCAAGAAAGTGCTGGGCCACGGCCCGGCCCAGTGCGCCCGCGGCGCCGGTGATCACGACGTGGGGGGTGTTGCTTGCATCGCTCATTGAAAACTCCTCGGACAGGGGGCGGGGCCAGGCCCCAACGGTCGCGCATCCTAACGCTCTCGTACAAATGTGCAGAAAATTTTTGAAGTCCCAAAAAGATTGGTATATACTCGTGGTCTTGCCAGAAAACACTAACGGTTTTCAAAGCAAGGGCTCTTAGCTCAGTTGGTAGAGCAGCGGACTCTTAATCCGTAGGTCGAGTGTTCGAGTCACTCAGGGCCCACCAACCAACATCGCGGAAACGCTGAAAAGCCTGCTACCCACAAAGTAGCAGGCTTTTTTCATGGTGCGTTCACTTGTACGTTTGCTTGCGCCAACGTTACCCTTCGCAAGCAAGCCCTCCCCCGACATCCCGTGAAGAAATCCAAACCCGCGTCCTCGCCAAAGCCCTTCGACCTCAAGCAGCACTGGCATTGGGGCCGCGGCATGCGTCAGTTGCGCATTGCCGACTTCCTGAAAGACGGCCGCCTGCTCGTCCCCGGCGACCTCACGGGCGAAGGCCCGGCCACCGATGACGGCACCGGCGCGCTGCGCACCGTCGGCGGCGTGCAGGTCGGCAGCGCCGACTACGCCACCGGCCTGATGTGGGTCGGCCGCAAGCTGCGCGAAGGCGACCTGCCGAGCAAGCCCCAGGGCTGAGGTCGACCCCACCAGCACCGCCCATGACCGACTGGCAATGGATCTTCTCGGCCGTGAGCGCGATCGCGCTGTTTCTCTACGGCCTGTCGGGCTTCTCCCGTGAGCTGCTCGACGCAGGCGGCACACGGCTGCAGCAATGGCTGGCCCGCGCCACCGCCAACCGCTTCGTCGCAGCACTGCTGGGCGCCGGCTTCACGGCGCTGATCCAGTCGTCGTCGGCCGTGACTTCGCTCGCGATCGCACTGGTCGACGGCGGCGTGCTGAGCTTCAGCGCGTCGCTGGCCATCCTGATCGGCGCGAACGTCGGCACCACGGCCACGGCCTGGCTGGTTTCGCTCAAGCTCACGGCGCTCGGCCCGATCGCGCTGTCGCTGGGCGCGCTGCTGTCCGCACTGGCGCCCGCGCGCTGGAAGCCGATCGGCAAGGTGCTGTTCTATTTCGGCTTCGTGCTGTTTGCGCTCGACCTGATCGGCAACGAGCTCCTGCCGCTGCGCAACAACCCCGCCGTGGTCTCCGCGCTGGCGCAGGCCGGCTCGCCCTGGATCGGCGTGCTGGCGGGCATCGTCATCACGGCCCTGCTGCAAAGCTCGTCGGTCACGACGGGCCTGGCGGTGGTGCTGGTGCAGCAGCAGGTGCTTGCGACCGAGGCCGCCATTTATCTCGTGGTGGGCGCCAACGTCGGCACCACGGTGACGGGCCTGATCGCCTCGGCGTCGATGGGCATGCTGGCGCGCAAGACTGCGCTCATCAACACCGGCTTCAAGCTGGCCGGCGCGGCGCTGTTCGCGCCCGCGCTGGTGCTGTTCGCGCAGACCGTGGCACGGCACGCGCCGACACCCGAAATGGCGGTGGCGATGGCGCACCTGATCTTCAACGTGATCAGCTCGGCGCTGTTTTTGATCCTGCTGCCGCTGTACGTCAAGCCGCTGGAGCGCTGGGCGCGCCGCACCGGCTGAGCGCGCTCACGGCGCCGTGACGCGCCGAAGAAACTGCAGCGAGCGCTCCAACGCGAGCCGCCCCGGCGCGTCGTCGAGATTGAACTGGTACTCGTGCGGCAGCGCCGGCGTCTGGTCGGCGGGGAAGAACAGGCTGTCGACCTGCACGCCCTTCGCGATCAACGTCTCGGCCATCGAGCGCGACTGTCCTTCGAGCGGATCGCCGTTGCCCGCGGTGATGAACGACGGCGGAAACGCTGCGGTCACGTAGCGGCGCACCGAGGCGGTCTCGAAGGCTGGTGCGTTCTGGAAATCCTTGCTGCCGCTGTACGACCAGAACACGGTCCGCAGGAAGCCGCCGAACGCGCCGTCGAGCCTGGCCTGCGCTGCATCGTAGGCGCCGCAATGCAACAACATGCCGCGCAGCTGCTCGCGCGCGATGACGGGCGCAAGGCCGACGGCTTTCGCGTAGCCCGGCACGGCCACGGCGTTCGCGACCTGCGCGACGATGTGCGCGCCCGCCGAGTCGCCGGCCAGCACGAGCCGCTTGGGGTCCACGCCCAACCGCACCGCCTCGCGCACGAGATACCCCAGCGCCGTGTTCACCTGCCGCACCGGTACTGGGTAGCCTTCTCCGGGCGCGATCGAATAGCCGACGGCCACCACGGTGAAGCCCTGCCCCGCCAGCACGCGCGCGTAATTGGCCACGTCGCGCCGGTGGCCCGAGACCCAGGCCCCGCCGTGCACCCACACGATGGTGGGCAATGGCTCGACGCCCGCCGAGGCCGGACGGAACACGTCGAGGTAAGCGTCGGGGTCGACCTCGTCGTAATGCTGATCGAGCACCGCCGAGATGCCGGGCGGCACATGCTTCTGCAGCGATTGCGATGCGGCGTCCGATCCCTTGCCGAAGGCGTAGCGGATCATCAGTACCGAGGGCCACGGGCTCCACTGGAATGCGGCATAGCCCACGATGGCGAGGCTGGCGATGACAGCAAGGGTGCGGAGCAGGATCTTCTTGAGCTTCACCGTGGGAGCGCCTGCGCCGGACGGCCCGGCGCTTCAGGGTGCGCAGCCCGCATTCTGCTTGGCTTGCTGCGGGAACGCCCCCGCTATGCTCGCCTCACATGCCGCCACCGACCTCCTCCGCTCACAGACAAGCGCCCCGCCACGCCGCACGCATGCTGTGCGCTGCCCTGGCGTTGACCGCAATGCCCACCTTCGCAATGGCCGCCGCCGGTTGCCTTGCCACGGCCTCGCACATCCCGCCACCGCCCCGCGCCCTCGCGATGGCGGCGCTGGCCCGGCAGGAACACTCGGCCTTCGGCGGTCAGACGATGGATGCCGAAGGCCGGCTCACCGAATCCGGCGATTCGGAAGCGGAAGACACGCGCCATGCGCCCGGCGCACTGCCCGCATGGCAACGCGTGTTGCGCTACTGGCGCGCGGTCGATCCGCCGAACGCCCGGCTGCCGTACCTCGTGCGCTTCGGCGCCCTGCGCGCGGCCGACCGCACGCTGTTGACCGAAGCACTGAACCAGGCGAGCGCAGCGCACCTGGAAGGCCTGGGCGTCGGCCCCGACCAGGGATTGGATTCGTCGGACCGGCGCGCCCTGGAGGTGGCCCTGCAGCGCGTCGCGGTGATCGACACGCCCTGGTCCGCCGCGTTCATCAGCTGGGTCGCACGCGAGGCCGGTCTCGGCGCCGACGAGTTCGTCTTTTCCGAGGCCCACGTCGACTACGCGGGCGCCGCATGGCAGGCCGGCATCGACGAGGCCGCGGGCCGCGCGACACCGCAAGCCCTGCGCGCCTGCGACCTGACGCGCACACCGCCGCGCCCGGGCGACCTGGTCTGCCAGGCGCGCGGCGCAAGCGGTGCTGCGCTCGACAGTTTCGAAAAGATCGGAGAGGTGCTTGCCGGACGCCCCACAGGCGGCGCGCCGTTGCCGATGCACTGCGATGTGGTGGTGAACGTGGACGACGCGGGCTTCGACACCGTGGGCGGCAACGTGCTGCAGTCGGTCACGTGGCGGCGCCTGGCCTTTGCGCCCGGCACGCGGCTGCTGGACCCGAGCTACCTGCCCGAAGGCTGCCCGACGGACGGTGCTGCATGCGTCGATCGCCACATGAGCCGGCAGCCTTGGTCGCTGCTTCTGCAGTGGCGTTGAAAGAGAAGAGAAGCAGGAACGGCGCCGATGCGCCGCCCGCCGTCAATCGCGGTAGTACACCTCGACAGCACCTTTGAGCTTGATCAGCAGCGGATAGCCCTTGCGGTCCAGCGTGCGGCCGGCGGGCACCTTGATCCAGCCTTCGCTGATGCAGTATTCCTCGACGTCCAGGCGGTCCTTGCCGTTGAAGCGGATGCCGATGGGGTGCTCGAAAATGGCGGGAATGTGGTGCGGGCTGCGCGGATCGGTCGAGAGGTGATCGGGCAATGCGGGCTTGGAGGTGGCTTCTTCGGTCATGGGGAAACGGGTTTCTGAATCGACCCGAATGATAGAACCTGCGGCATGCCCCTCTGCCGGCACTGCTAGCGCCGCTTCTTCCAGGCCTTGGCGGGCGGCTTCGGCCCGAAGCCCAGCGCGGCCCGCGCGAGCGCGTCGGCCTCGGCGTTGCGGTGGCGCGGAATCCATTGCACGTGCGCTTCGTCGAAGCCCTGCAGCAGCGTGCGCGCTTCGTCGAACAGCGGCGCCATGCGCGCGATCGGCCGCACGTCGGCAGCGCCGCTCAACTGCTCGACCAGCGTGCTGTTGTCGCTGTAGGCCTGCACGGCCGTGGCGCCGCGCGCCTGCAACTCGCGCAGTGCGAGCGTGAGCGCCCGCAACTCGGCTTCGTTGTTGCAGCCCGTGGTGTGCGTGGCCTGCGAGAAGGTGTGGCGGATGCCGTCGGGCTGGGTGATGACGACGCCGACGCCCATGCGTCCAGGGTTCGGCATGGCACTGCCGTCGCAATGGACGACCCACGGGGGAAGGCGCTCCGGCGCGGCAACGGTCATGAAGAAAAAACCAAAGGACGCGAACGCGCTCAGCAGTTGCTGCGCTTGATGCCCGCAAGATTGCAAGGCCGCTGACCGGGCGGCGGCCCGGGGTCGTGCGGCGGACGCGGCGGCCGGGGGTGGTACCCGGGGCGCGGCGGGCCGTAGTACGGATCGCCGCCCCAGATGTAGGTCGGCGCCGGATCGACCGCGGGCGCCTCGCCCACCGGGTAGCGCGGAATGATCGCCGGCCCCGCGGGCGCGGGCTGCGACGGCGGTGCGGACGGTGCCGCGTAGTTCGGCCGGCGAGGCTCGGCTTCATCGCTGGGGGCACGCGGCGGTACGGGCGGCGGCTCGTCGATCCGCAACTGCCGCGACTGCTTGGTGCCCGACGGGCAGGTGCCGTCGGTGTAGACGATGCGGCCGTCGGCGTCGGTGCAGCGCACCACCTCCGCCTGCGCGACCGGCGCGGCCGCGACAAGCCAGAGCAGTGAAACGAAAAGGAAGATGGGTGAGCGCATGGAGACGCTCTTTGTAACAGTGCGCGGCTGCGCGAACAAGTGAAAGAAAGAGCGGGAGCCGCTCACGCCCACTCGTCGACGGACCGCCGCCGCGGCCCCGGCACGAAGGCCGGCGTGCGCGCGATGTACTCGCGGTACGCGGGTCGCCGCTCGCCGATGTCGGCCTCGAGCATGCGCACGCCCGACACACGCAGCAGCAGCCAGGTCATGAGCACCGGCGACACCGCGCTCCACGCCCCGGCCCAGCCCGCGCCGGCCACGGCGATCAACCACAGCCCCCACCAGACGCAGGCCTCGCCGAAGTAGTTCGGGTGCCGGCTGTAGCGCCAGAGCCCGCGGTCCATCACCTGCCCGCGGTTCGCCGGGTCGGTGCGAAAGCGCGCCATCTGCGCATCGGCCACGGCCTCGAAACCCATGCCGCACAACGCCAGCGCGATGCCCACCATGTCGAGCCAGCCCAGTGACGTGGGCACCGCCGCCATGCCCACGAACAGCGGCGCCGACACGACCCACGCCAGCACCGCCTGCAGCCCGAACACGAGGTACAGGCTCTTCCATCTGAAGTGCGGCGCGTTGCGTTCACGGATCGCCTGGTAGCGGCGGTCTTCGCCGTGACCCCAGTTGCGCCACGTGATGAACACGCCCAGCCGCAACGCCCACGCCCCCGCGAGCACCGCCAGCCACGACCCACGCGCGCCGACCACCGGCAGCAGCGCCAGGTACACGAAGCCCGCGCCCGCAATGCAGGCGGACCACACGCGGTCGACCAGGCTCGCATCGTGCCGCAGCAGGCTGACAAGCCAGGTCAACACCGCCACCACAGCGGTCCAGCCGAGCCCCGCGAGCGCGATCTGCACAGTGCTCATGCGCGACGCGGCTCGAACAGGTAGTGGCTCACCCACCAGCGCTGCCCCTGCTCGAAGCCGAAGAGCTCCGCCACCGACATGAAGAACAGCCGCCAGCGCGTCCACCACAGGCCGGCGTCCGCGCCGTAGGTGGCCTGGAACAGCGGACGCAGCGCGTCGCGCCGCTCGTCCATGTTGCGCAGCCAGGCCTCGGCCGTGCGCTGGTAGTGGTTGCCGGCCCAGCGCCAGCGGCGCAGCAGGCGCAGGTCGTCCTGGCAGTACAGCGCGAGGTCGTCACTGGGCATCATGCCGCCCGAGAAAAAGTAGCGACTCATCCAGTCGCTCGCATCGCGCACCTCGAAGGGATACGGCGCCTCGCGGTGCGCGAACACGTGCATGAAGAAGCGCCCCTGCGGCCGCAGCCAGCGCGCCACATTGGCGAAGGCCTGCGGCCAGTTGCGCAGGTGCTCGAACATCTCGACCGACACCACGCGGTCGAAGCGCTGGTCGGTGTCGAAGCGGTTGATGTCCTGCGTGAGCACCCGCACGTTGCCCAGCCCGCGCTGCGCCGCCTGCGCCTCGATGTAGGCGCGCTGCGACTGCGAATTCGACAGCGCCGTGATCCGGCTGCCCGGGTAGCGCTCGGCCATCCACAGCGTGAGCGAACCCCAGCCGCAGCCCAGTTCCAGCACGTCCTGCCCGTTGGCCAGTCCGGCGCGCTCGCAGGTCGCGGCCAGTGCGGCGGCCTCGGCCTCTTCGAGCGTGCGCGTGCCTTCGGGCCAATAGCAGCTGCTGTACTTGCGGTGCTGGCCCAGCACCTCGCCGAAGAAGGCGGCCGGCACCTCGTAGTGCTGCTCGTTGGCCTTCTCGGGCAGCGGCGCCAGGTGCGCCGCGCCCATGCCGGCGACAAAGTCCTGCGTCAGCTCGGCCGCCGCCAATGCGTTGCCGGCGTGCAGTTCGGTCAGCCGCTCGCGCAGCAGGCGGCGGATGCCCCGGCGCACCACGGCGTCGGGCACCAGGCCCCGTTCGACCCAGCGGATGGCGAATGCAATGTCCTGCGGCATGACGGTGTGCTCCTCGGCAAAGGCACGTCGGGAAGCGTGCCACAGGCACCTGTACGCGGGGAAACTGGTTTTGGATGAGGCTCGCCGCGGAGAAAAAGTCGATGCCGCCGCGAGCGTCAACGCGGCTTGGTTCGGACCCTCTTCCTGGCCGGGGAAGCAGCCTGCGTGGTGATGTGCGGATAGTGCTCGAAGGTATGTTTCATCACATCGCGCAGCCAGACCACGGCCGGATCGTGATGAAAGCGCGGATGCCAGTGCTGGTTGAGCTGAAACTGGGGCACGGGCACCGGCGGCTCGAACATGCGCACCGTGCCCAGGCGGGAAAAAACCTCCGCCAGCTCGCGCGGCACGGTCGCCAGCAGATCCGGATGCTGGTCCATCAGGAGCGGCACCATCAGGAAGTGAGGCGTCATCACGGCCACGGTGCGGCGGATGCCCTGGTCTTCCAGCACCTTGTCGTAGCTCTCCGCCGAATGGCCGGTGAGCGAGACCACGACATGTCGCATCGATTCGAAGCGCTCGCGCGTCAGGGTGGCGCCGATGTCCTTGTTCCGCGCGCTGGCGATGGTCACGAAGGAGTGCAGGAACAGGCGCTGATGAAACAGCCCCTCGGGCGCCGCGCGGATGGACCCCACCGCCAGGTCGGCCTCGCCCGAGGCGAGCAGCCCTTCGACCTGCTCGAGCGGCACCTGCAGCGTGCGCAGCGAGCATCCGGGCGCCTCCTTCTTGAAGCGCTCGAGCAGCGGAGGCAGGAACACCAGTTCGCCCATGTCGGTCATGCACAGGGTGAAGGTGCGCCGCGCCAGCGCAGGCTCGAAGCGGGCGCCGGCCAGGATCTGCTGGCGCACGGTGGACATCACCTCGACCACCGCCGCGCGCATGCCCTCGGCCTTGCGCGTGGGTTCCATGCGGCTGCCGACCTTGACGAACAACGGGTCGTCGAAAAAAGCGCGCAGCCGGTTGAGTGCATGGCTCATCGCGCTCTGCGTCAGCCCGAGGCCTTGCGCGGCCTTCGTGACGTTGGCCTCGCGAAACATCGCGTCGAAGACCGCCAGCAGGTTCAGGTCGAGGTTTTCCGCATGCATGCAGCGCATTCTAGGAATGACTGGCATGACGTTGATACATGAGAACCCTCGCCCTACGCTGTGCCCATGCCGTGACCCGAACGCGGCGAACAACAAAGGAGACGCCCCATGTTCATCAAAAATACCTGGTACGTGGCTGCTTGGGACCACGAGCTCACGACGCAGGGCCTGTTCGCCCGCACCCTCATCGGCGTGCCCGTTCTCATGTACCGCAAGGACGACGGCGAGATCGTCGCTATGGAAGACCGCTGCTGCCACCGCGGCGCGCCCCTCTCGGTGGGGCGGCGGGAAGGCAACTGCGTGCGCTGCATGTACCACGGCCTGAAGTTCGACGCCTCGGGCCAGTGCATCGAGGCGCCGGCCCAGAAGCGCATTCCCATCCAGGCCAGGGTGCGCACCTTTCCCGTGGTGCAACGCCATCGCTGGGTCTGGATCTGGATGGGCGCGCCCGACAAGGCCGACCCGGCGCTGATCCCCGACACGCCCTGGCTCGACGATCCGCACTGGCGCAGCCTGGACGGCTACATCCACTACGACGTCAACTACCTGCTGATCTGCGACAACCTGCTGGACTTTTCCCACCTGCCTTTCGTGCACCCGACCACGCTGGGCGGCAGTGCGGACTACGCCGCCGCCCAGCCCAAGGTCGAACGCATCGACCACGGCGTGCGCATCACCCGCTGGGCCCTCGACACCGAGCCTCCGCCGTTCGCCCGGGCGGTGAAGGACTGGGGCAGCAGGGTCGACCGATGGAACATCTACAACTTCACCCTCCCCGCCATCCTGCTGATGGACTCCGGCATGGCGCCCACCGGCCAGGGCGCCGCTGAAGGCAACCGCGAGGGCGCGATCGAGTTTCGCGGCTGCCAGGCCATCACGCCCGAGACGGAAAACTCCACCCACTACTTCTTCGCGCACCCTCACAACTTCGCCATCGACCAACCCGAGGTCACGCACTCGATCCACCAGGCCGTGGTGGACGCCTTCGACGAAGACCGCGACATCATCACCGCGCAGCAAAAGAGCCTGGCGCTGGCGCCCGGCTTCAAGATGATGGCCTTCGGCATCGACGCCGCGCTGAACCAGTTCCGCTGGATCGTCTCGCGCCGCTTGGAAGAAGAGGCGCTCGAAGAAGCGGCAGCGCGCCCGGCTCCCGCGGCAGCGCCCGAACCCGCCGGGGCCTGAGCCATGAAGCTTGTCGTCACCCGCCTCACGCACGAGGCGCAGGATGTGCTCGGCCTGGAGTTGCGTGCGCAGGACGGTGCCGCGCTGCCGCCTTTCACCGCGGGCGCCCATGTGGACCTGCTGCTGCCCGGCGACATCCGCCGCCCGTACTCGCTGGCCAACTCACCGCTGGAGCACCATCGCTACGTACTTGGCGTGGGCCTGGCACCGGCCTCGCGCGGCGGCTCGGCCTTCGTTCACCAGCGCCTTGTCGTGGGCGATGTGCTCGAAGTGGGCGCGCCGCGCGCGCTGTTCGGCATCGCCCCTGCCGCCACCGAACACGTGTTCGTGGCCGGCGGCATCGGCATCACGCCCCTGCTGAGCATGATCCTCTGGTGCGAGGCCCATGCCAGGCCCTGGAAGCTGCTGTACTGCGTGCGCACGCGGGCGCGTGCCGCCTACGCGTGGACGCTGGCGCGCCACCCTGACCGCGTGCAACTGCACGTGGACCAGGAAGCGGCAGGCACGCCGCCCGATCTGGCGGGCTGGCTGAGCCGTGCAGCCCCGGGCGCCCACGTCTACTGCTGCGGCCCCGAAGGGCTGATGAACGCGGTCGGCGCGGCCGCAGGCGTGGTCGGCATCGACAAGGCGGCCACCCATTTCGAGCGCTTCGCGCCGCCAGACCAGGCCACGCCCGTGGCACCGGCCGGCAGCTTCACCGTGGTGCTGCATCGCAGCGGCCAGCGGATCAACGTCGCGCCGCAGCAGAGCTTGCTCGATGCCTTGGAAAGCGCGAACGTCAGCGTTCCCTTCTCGTGCCGCGAAGGCATGTGCCGCAGCTGCGAGGTGCCGCTGCTCGAAGGCGAGGCCGAGCACCGCGACTTCGTGCTCAGCGACGAGGAGCGCGACAGCCACAGCTGCATCCTGCCTTGCGTCTCCCGCGCACGCAGCGCCGTGCTCGTCCTCGATCTCTGACGTTCCCCGAACAACAAGCAGACCACTCAACCCCACCACTGGAGACAACCATGTTCAAAAGAATGACGGCCGCTTGCGCAGCGATCACGCTGGCGCTTCCCATCGCCGCGCAGGAAAGCTACCCCTCGCGGCCGATCCGCCTCGTCGTGCCCTACGCGGCCGGCGGCGCGACCGACTTCGTCGCGCGCACCCTCGGCGATCGCCTCTCGAAATCGATGGGGCAACCGGTGGTGGTGGACAACAAGGCGGGCGCGGCGGGCGCCATCGGCGCCGGCGAAGTCGGCCGCGCCAAGCCCGACGGCTACACGCTGCTGATGACCATCACCGACTCGCAGATCAACAACACCGCGTTGTTCAAGACCCTCGCGTACGACCCGCAGAAGGACTTCGTCGGCGTCACGCAGGTGGTGCGCAGCCCGGCGCTGATCTCCACGCACCCCGGCACCGGCATCAAGAGCATCGAAGACCTGAAGGCCAAGGTGGCCAAGGGCGGCGCGAAGCTGAGCTACGGGTCCTGGGGCGTGGGCGGGCTGGGCCATCTGGCCGGCGAGAGCCTCAACCGCGGACTGAACGCCGGCATGGTGCATGTGCCGCAGCGCGGCGAAGGGCCCGTGGTGACCGACCTGCTGTCGGGCACCATCGACCTCGGCCTGTCGTCGGTGCCCAGTGCGATGCAGCATGTGCCGACGGGCAAGGTCGTGCCACTGGCCGTGCTGGGGCGCCAGCGCTCCACCACGCTCCCGCAGGTCCCGACCATGCACGAGCTGGGCTTCAAAGATCCGCTCTACGACACCAACGTCTGGATCGGGCTGCTGGCACCGGCGAAGACGCCGCAGCCCATCGTCGACAAGCTGGCCCGCGAAGTGCGCGCCATCGTCGGTTCGCCCGACGTCAGCCAGCTGTTCGTGGGCCGCGGCTTCGAGGTGATGAACAGCACGCCCGAGCAGTTCGCGGCGTCGTACAAGGAGGAGTTCCACGTGATCACCAAGCGGATGCGCGACCTGGGCGTCGAGGCGCAATGAGGCAGGCGACCACTCGGTGCCCCAGGTACTTCACGCGGCCATGAACGCCGACGGCTTCTGCCCGAGCCGCTTTCGGAACATCGTGGAGAAGGCACCCGGGCTGTCGTAGCCCAGCTGAAGCGCCACGGTGGTCACCGAATGGCCCATGGCCAACTGGGCCATGGCCGAGAGCAGGCAGGCCTGGCTGCGCCATTCGGCGAACGTCATGCCCGTGTGCAGGCGAAAGAACCGGCTGAACGTGCGTTCGCTCTGGTGCAGCTGCCGTGCCCAGGCGAGCGGAGGCGTGCGCACATCGGGCTGGTGCAGGAACGCGATGCACAGTGCCGCCAGACGTGGATCGCTGGGCAGTGGCGCAAAGAAGGGCAATGCGGCCGCACGGCGCACCTCCTGCAGCGCCAGTGACATCAGCAAGCCATCGCGGCCGCGCTCGTCATACAGCGCCGGCACGTCGATGGCCTCGATCAGCAGCTGCCGCAGCAAGAGCGACACCGCCAGCACTTCGCACAGCGAACCGCCGCGCGGTGCCGCTGCGGGCTCGATGTAGAGGCTGCGGGTGCTGACGCCCACCATCTTCACCCGGTGCGGCTTGCCGGCGGGAATCCACACACCGCTGTGGGGCGGCACGACCCAGGCGCCATCGTCCGTGCCCACCTCCATCAGCCCGGTGGCGCCGTAGAGAAACTGGGCACGGCGATGGCTGTGCATTTCGAGCACGGTGCCCGGCGCGTAGTCGGTGCCGATGGCCAGAACGGCACGCGGCGTGGGGTCGAGGGCGTCGAGGGACTGGTTGCGCACAGCGAATCGGTGGGTTGGCCGGAACGCAAATATTGTTGACCGAACATCGCAAGCGCGCCAAGCCCTCCCACCCTAGCCTCGAGGCTTCTTTCTGTGTCGATGGAGCTGCTCGTGTTGTTGTATCTGTTGTTGGTGGTGTGTGGATGCCTGACGGGCGTCACCACCGTGCTGTTCGGCTTCGGCGGTGGGTTCGTCGTGGTCCCCTTGCTGTACCAGCTCTTGTCCCAGTTGAACGCGCCTGACAGCGCCATCGGGCGGTCGGCCATGCAGATCGCCGTCGCCACGTCCACGTGCGTGATGATCTTCGGCGCGCTGCTGGCCACCTGGCGTCATCAGCGTGCAGGGACGCTCGATTGGTCGCAAGTCCGGCCGCTGCTGGGCGCCATGGGTGCCGGTGCGGTGCTGGGTGCGCTGGCCGCCACCGCAGTGCAGGGGGAATGGCTGCGCTGGGCATTTGCCGTGTATCTGGCGCTGACCATCGGGGACTGCTGGCTCCGGCCCGGTTTTCTTTCGCCGACTGCGGCACCCAAGGCAGCGCCCTCTGCCGCGGCCACGACGCTGTCAGGGCTGGTGATCGGCGGCATCGCCGCATTCCTCGGGGTCGGCGGCAGCGTGATGACGGTGCCCCTCATGCGCCGTCGCGGCATCGAGATGAGCCGCGCGACGGCCATGGCCAACCCGCTGTCCCTGCCGGTGGCGCTGGCGGGCACGGCCACGTACGTGGTCTTGTCGACCACATCAACGCCGTCGTTCGGGCCGTGGCATCTGGGGTACGTCGACGTGCGTGCGGCGGCGACGCTCGTGGTGGGCTCCTGGATCGGCATTCGCGTCGCCGCGCTGTGGATCGGGCGCATTCCGGACCGAATCCACGCCAAGGTCTACCTGGCCTTGCTGATCGCGGTTTTCCTGGCGATGGTGGTGCGTTGACCGCGTGGGCCTGCGTGGCCGCATCGGGCGTTCCCTAGGCGACAGGCGCAGCGCGCAGACTTTGCCATCATCGCGAATTCGACTGGCACCTGCCGCCGGCTACACGGAGCCCTCCCCCATGACCTCGCCTTTCACCACCACCGCCCTGGGCCTGTGCGGCTCGCTGCGCCAGCCGCGCCAGATGCTGGCCGACCAGACCTACGACGATCACAAGTCCATCCACGACGACGCGACGGCGGAAAACCTGGGCTTGCGCGCCGGACCGATCGAAGGGCCGACGCACTTCAGCCAGTTCGATCCCCTGCTGTTCCACGTGTTCGGCCAGGCCTGGTTCGAGACCGGCTGCATCAGCGCCCACTACCAGAACATGGTGGTCGAGGGTGAGTCGGTGCGCGCCTTTGTCGACCTGCCCGCGCCCGGCGCGACCTTCGTGCGCCTGCGTGCCGAGAAGGCCGACGGCACGCCCGTGCTGACCGGCACTGCATCGATCGGCGATGCGTCGCAGCACCCGCACGAGCTGCCCCAGCGCATCGCGAAGCTGCGCCCGGCCCAAGGCCTGGTCATCAACCGCGACCTGCGCGTGGGCCAGCGCGGCGCCGTCGTCGAAAAGATCCGCATGGGCTTCGACCAGCACATGGGCGACCACTACCCCTTCACGCTCGCCGACAAGCTCAAGGCCATCACCGAGCCCTGCGACTGGTACACGCCCGAAGGCGGCCAGCGCTCGCCGTGGGGCCGGGCCATCATCCCGACCGAGATGATCAGCGTGCTGCTCGGCTCTACCAGCGCCGAGGCACAACTGAGCGGCCGCAAGCCGGCGGTGGGCCTGTTCGCCGGGCAGGAGATTCGCCTCATCAAGGGCCCGCTCTTCGTCGACCAGGACTACGAATTGGAACGCGAGATCATCGCGCTGAGCGAGAGCGCGCGCACCGAGTCCGTGTGGATACGCACCCAGGTGTACGAGATGCCGTCGCGCACGCTCGTGGCCGAGATGATCCTCAATGGCGCGACGATGAAGGCGTCGTATCCCAGCTACGAAGCCGAAGCCAAGGAACTCGGTCTGGCCTGAGCGTGGCATCGGCCCCATCCATCGGGGCAGAATCCGATCTTTTTCCGGGTGCCGTATGCCAGCTGTACTTGAAGGGGGTTGCCTCTGCGGCAAGGTCCGGTTCCGCACGAGCCAGCCGCCGCTGCGCACGTTCGCCTGCCATTGCACCTTCTGCCAGCGCATGAGCGGCACGTCGTTCTATGCCGAGTCGCTCTTTCCGATGGACGCCGTGCAGTTCAACGACGGCGAACTGCGGCAGTACGCACATCACTCGGACGGCAGCCACAAGAAGGTCTTCGTTCATTTCTGCCCCGCATGCGGCACGACGATGGGCCTGACCTTCGAGCGCTGGCCCGAGGTCCGCGCCATCTCGCGCGGGTGCTATGACGATCCGAACGCGGTCGAACTCACGAGCCACATCTGGACGCGCTCCGCGCAAAGCGGCGTGGCCTTGCCGGCCGATGTGGATTGCTTTGCCAGGGCACGGGCCACGCGCGATGGACAGCCCGAGGTGGCCTCGCGGTATGAAGCGCCTGTGCTGGCTCGGCCATCACGCACACCCCATCCGTGAAACACAGAAACAAGGTCATCGTGGTGGGCGGAGGCATCATGGGTGCGTCGGCGGCTTGGCATCTGTCCAAGGCAGGCGCAGCAGTCACGTTGATTGAACGCGCCCCCAACGATCTCTCCTCTGCGACCGCCGCATCTTTCGGATGGGTCGGCGCCAGCGCAAGTACACCCTCCGACAACCCGGCAGCATTCGCCGAGAGGCTGAAGGCACTGGAGGAGTTTGTCCGTCTCGCGCGCGAACTCGGCCCGTTGCCGATCGCAGCGCGCGGCGCGCTTCTCTGGCGGTCTACGGAAGACGAAACGACCGCCATGATTGCCGAGCATCGAACCGCCGGCACACGGATCGAGCGACTTGCTCGCGCCCAGGTCGCCGAAATGGAACCGATGCTTGCAGAACCGCCGCCGCTCGCTGCCTGGGCGCCCGGCGACTTCGCACTGGAACCCACCGCATTTGCACGCCAACTGCTGACAGGGGCGCAGGCTGCGAGGGCATGTGTCCGCCAGGGAACGGTGGAAGCGATCGAAGCCACAGGCCACCGCATCACAGGTGTTGTGATCGAAGGGCGGACACTGCCTGCCGACATCGTTGTGCTCGCCAATGGTTGTGGCGCGCGCACGCTGGCCTCGACGGTCGGCGTCGACCTTCCGATCCATGCGTCGCCGGCCGTGTTGATTCGCTTCGGTGCGCAGGCGCACGGCATTCGCCACCTGATCTGTGCGCAGGACATGGAGCTGCGCCCCGCCTTGGGAGGCGGCCTTGTGTCTGCTGCCGACTGTCCAGAAGATGGCGAGCCCGGCCTCTCCGCCCTTGCCACGCAGACTGGCAACGCCATTGCGCATCTTCTTGGGACTGCGACGACGCCATCGCTTCTGTCCATCAACGCCGTGCAACGGCCCATGACAGCCGATGGCAGGCCACTTTGCGGCGCTGTGGGGAACATCGAAGGTTTGTATGCAGTGGTCGCGCACCCCGGCGTGATCCTTGCCCCGCTCCTTGGTCGACGCTGCGCCGAAGCTGTTCTAGGTTCTTGACTGCGGTACTGCCCGCAAAGTTGGAATGCGCTTCAACGGCGACATGGCTTGGACGACCGCCGGCCATCCGCGCGATTCGCTCGACGACGGCGGAGCACGACCCCCAGGTAGCAGATCGAAACGCACGTACAGAGACCCGCGACCACGGACCACACAGCGCCTGCGCCGACGAGATTGGCGCCGTCCGCTGTGACGCAGCTTGATGCGGCTGCTTCGATGCAATCCCGGTGCCGGTAGTAACGCTCGTAGAACGCCCACCAGAAGAACCCCGCCGCGGCGGCGAATGCGATGCCAAGGATGGCGGGCCGGGTGATTGGAAGAGGTTCTGTGGTCATGGGCTGGGATCGCTGTGTCGCGCAGCGTGGGAGCGTCGCGGAGCTCGATGCGAAGACTGCTTTGGAGGAAGTCTGTACAGACGCTATGGGCCCTTAGCTGTCGTCCAGATTCCTGAGTAGCGGTCCTTCAGCTGTGTCGCTCAGTCAGTGCCTTCCAGGGAACCTAGAAACCTCTGCTCGGCGAGCGATTGCCTGTTGGCGACGATGGCGTTTCGGAGACGATCTGCGGTGATCTCGTAGTACTTATTCTCAGCGTCGTAGCACTGATGATCAAGCAACTGGTAGGTCGCCACGGCAGCACCCAATTGGTTCAACTTCAGCAGAAGTCCGAGAAGGGATTCGGGAAAGTCGCGGTTCGCTCGATCAAAGAGCGGACGAATGACCAACGGCGTCGATGCTGATGCATTCTCTTGGATGTCGGCATATCCCAGCTGAAAAACGTCCCGAATTGCCTTCAAGACCTGCGTCTTCTTTGGCCCAGCGTCAATGAGGAAGGAGGCAACCTTGGACATGGGTCGGAGGAAAAAATGTCGGGCAGGAAAGTTGAAAAGCTTGGTCGGCTGTCAGGCACGGGCCGTATACAAGCGTCTACGGGGGGCTGCCCGGTGCGACTGCCCACTGAAAACCCCGTGCAAATTCGAGGAAGTCATCAGTCACCTTGATTGCAGCCTTTGGCCCCATTCCGATCATCGGCAGCATGAAGACGGCGCCCGCTTTATCGAAGGCATAAATTTCGCCGCCGCCGTTCCCAGCGAAAGCGACGAAGCCGGGCGCATACACATCCACTTCCATTTCTGGGTTGGAGGCAGCTATCTCATCTCCGCCCCAGAGGACCACGTAGTGTTCTTCGCCCGCCAAGACAGCGAAGCCCTCGAACAAACCGTTTGTATCGATGAAAACGCGGTAGGCGGTGGGCAGCTGAATGCTCATTGGCGATGTCTGGTTCTGGCCGACTAGGGGCGATTTCGCGCGTCATCAACGGCTAAAACCTCCACGGAAATCGAGGCGAGTCCGCGAGCGTCGATGTCTTCGCATTCGACCCATCGATGGGTTCCGAAGCCGGAAGGTTCTTTGTGCAGGGAAGCAGTGATGGCCGTCGCCACAACCCCGCCTACGAGGCCAAGATGGGCTCCCACCACGGCTCCGACCGAACCGCTCAGGTGGTCTGGATTATTCAACGCGGTGGAGACGTAGAAGAACCGCCGCTCTCCCGCTTTGAGTTCGATCGACAAGCTGTCAATCTTCGATTCGGGTGTGTTGGACTTAGCACCGGCGAGGCGGTGCGTGCCAGGCGGCAGGCGTAGGGCAATGTATGCGTCTACCGGCAAGGTCTGAGTGGGCGAGCCATCAACAGACGGAACCAGCACGGACTTGTCGTGGGGCGCTCGCAGAAGGTAGACGATCGCGTCGGCTGCTGTTGGCTCCTGCCAAACAATGTCTCTGGGCGCAACAGGTTGCTTTGCGGAATCCCTTGGACCTGCGCAGCCCGCGACCAATCCGATCAACACGAGCCCGAAGATGACGCGCCTCATCAAGTTTCCTCTTTCTCGTCGCCTGGTGCTCCAGACAGCCAGTTGACTCGATGTATTCGTTCGAATGCGATGTGAACCGGTGGTAATCATGAAATCCGAAGGACTGTGAAGAATGTGTAGTTCTGGCAGCAAAACGCCCCTCGTGTTACGTGCCGGGCCAACAAGTTGCCAAGCCGTCCTATGACTGCCAATCCTTCGCGCTAGTCTTGATCAAGATCAAGCTTCCAAGCACTGTCCCAATGGGAAAACCTATGAGCAGAACCACGCCGAGAACTCGCGACACAATTTTTCCCCAGTCCGCCCCCTTCCGGGCCCCTTGCGCGGCACAGAGATGGAGGCCAATTGGAATCGCTGCTATGACGCCGAGTATCCAGAGACCGGCCCAGCTGCTCGTTGACCTCGTGACCACCGCATAGACGATGAAGAGGAAGACACATAGGTAGCACACCGCAATGCCCAAATGCATGCGCACCAACGAGGTATTTCGCATTGATTCTCCAGTACTGCGCTCGACGCCGCGCCCCGGATTCTTCATGAAGGCAGATATGTGTGCACGCGCTTCAGGGCAAGCGCTCGCAGCCCCGAACTCAAATCGTTGTGCACGTACTACGAGTTTCAGCTATCCCGCGAACTTCGCGGTGCAGTCGACCGGCCGCTTTTGGCCGACTGTAGCCGCACACCCGCATTGGTGATGGTCAGGATGTGAGCGAAGCCTGTTTGAAGGGTGCCGCAGCCGGCTAGGTCTGCTGCAGCCGACGGCCGCGTTGGCGGTCCAGTTCGCCCAGTGCAGTCTTGGCCAGGACCACCGCGATATCCGGTCAGAATGGGAGCCTATGCCTATGCAGCCCCTGTTCGACGCAATCGCTTCAATGTCCGCACCGGTGGATGCGCAGCGCATCTTCCACGGCCGCGGTGGGCTTCATCCCGAGTGCGCTCACTTGTCGCTCGACTTTTTCCCGCCGGTTTGGGTGTTGACCAGCTTCAAGCCTGCGACCGACGGCGAACTGGCTGCAATTGGCGCCGCACTGGAGCGTCGCTGGTCACAGTTGGCACCGGGTGAAACGCTGCAATGGGTGTTTCAGTGCCGGCATGAAGGCCAGAGCAGCACACGACTTATGGGCGGTTCGGTGCCCGACCCGCATTGGGTCACCGAGGAGGGCGCTCGCTATCGCGTTAACGTGGGCCGGGGCCAGAACCACGGGCTGTTTCTCGACATGGCCGAAGGACGGCGCTGGGTTCGTGCGTTTGTGAAGGCGCGCCCAGACGCCCGGTCGCGCGTCAAGGTGCTCAACCTGTTTGCTTACACCTGCGCGTTTTCGGTGGTCGCATTGCAGGCAGGGGCCCGGCACGTCACCAACCTGGACATGAGCAAGGGCGCTCTGGCCGTGGGGCAACAGAACCACCGCGCCAACGGCGTGCTCGCCGGCGCGAGCTTCCTCCCTCACGACCTTTTCAGTTCGTGGGGAAAAATCGCGCGCGGAGGCCCTTACGGGCTGGTCATCGTTGACCCACCAAGCTATCAAAAGGGGAGTTTCGTTGCGACCAAGGACTACGCCCGGCTGATTAAGCGCTTGCCTGACCTGCTGGAGCCCGACGGCCTTGTCCTGCTATGCCTCAATGCCCCAGAACTGGGACCAAAATTCCTGCAAGAGCAAATGAGCGCACTGGCGCCGGAGCTGGATTTCGTGGAAAGACTGGCGAATCCAAGCACCTTTCCCGACGTGTCCGACGAGCGGTCGTTGAAGGTGTTGGTGTACCGGGCACCGCCGGGTGTTCAACCTGAGGTCTGAAGGGGGCGCTACGCATTAGCGCCACGGGCGGACGGCCCCATGGAGCGCCTTCGTGTGAATTGAAGCAAGCTGTCGAATGACTGGTCCTGGCCGACTGTAGCCCCTCGCCCCCTGAAGCTTGGGCACCCAGCCCTCATGCAACCATTCGAGCCTCTCGCTTGAACTTGCTGCAACAGCATGCGGCTCAGGCGGTCTTCTGCTCCTTCTGTACCGACCTCGGCGCCTCGCTGCGCGCCAACCACAGCCCGCTCGCAACGATCAACGCCCCGCCGCCCAGCGTCCACGCATCGGGCGCGGCCTGCCAGAACACCCAGTCCAGCACGAGGCCCCAGGCCAGCGCGCTGTATTCAAAGGGGGCGATGGCCGCGGCCTGGCCGTGGCGGAAGGCCTCGGCGATGGCCAGCTGGCCCAGAAAGCCGCTGATGGCCAACCCCGCGAGCAACCCCATGTGCTCGGCCTGGAGAGGCACCCATTGCGGTGCCGCCAGCAGGCTGCCGCCGACCGCCATGCCCGCCGTGGTCCAGAAGACCAGTGCGGCGCTCGACTCGGTGCGGCTGATGAGCCGGCCCAGCATGTTCGACAGCGCATAGCAGGCCGCAGCCACCAGGATCGCCAGAGCACCCGCCGAGAGGAAGGCGCCCTGCTCGGGCCGCAGCGCGATCACGACACCGATGAAGCCCAGCCCGATGGCGATCCAGTGCCGCGGCTTCACCGACTCGCCCAGCAGCGGCACGGCGATGAGCACCATCAGCAGCGGCGCGATGAAAGTGAGCGTGTAGGCCTCGGCCAGGCCCAGGGTCTTCAGGCCATGAACGAAGAGCACGAGCATCGTCATGTTCAGCGCGGTGCGCAGCAGGTGCAGGCGCCAGCGCAGCCGGCGGTTGAAAACACCGGCGGCCTCGCGCCGCCAGGCGATGTACACGCACACCAAGGGCAGCGCCGTGAGACCGCGCAGTGCCATCACCTGCACCGGCGGGTAGTGCGCAGCCAGGCTCTTGAGCAGCGCGTCCATGCAGGCGAAGAAGGCGCAAGCCAACAGCATCGCGGCGATGCCGCGCAGGGTTCCGGTCGATTGCATGGTCGGGTTGTTGTCTCGCGGCAGCGGCCGCAAGGAATGGGGTTTGTTCTTGACTGCCAAGCATAGGCGCTGCGAACGCCGGGTCTCGGCCGCATGCCGCGGATGCCGAACGCGAGCACGCACCTTGCCCGAAAACACAGAAACGAGCACCGCGCCGTAGAAAACGCCACGCCCTGCAACCCGGATTCACCACGTCATATGCCTTCTTGCGTATGTCTTTCTAGGTGCCAAAGTCGCGCCGCGCATGACTTTGGTCATTTCAGGTTCGCGGCGGTCCGCACTACCATGACCGGACCATGGCCACTGCCACACCCCTGCCCCCGCATGCCACGCCGTTGCGCAGCGAGGCCGGCGTTGTCATCCCCGCGCGGGGCATCCTGGTGGTCGACGACCACGAACTGGTGCGCCTGGGCCTGCGGGCGCTGCTGCTGGCAGAAACCGGCAGCGTGCCGGTGCACGAGGCACGCTGCCTCGCCGATGCCTTGCACCTGTACGAACTCCATCTGGCATCGCACTTCCTGGTGCTGCTCGACCTCGACCTGCCCGACTCCCAGGGGCTGGACACCCTCGTGCGCTTCAAGCGCGCCTTTCCTGCATCGCGTGTGGTCGTGCTCTCGGGCAAGGACAGCCACGCGCTGCTGCAGGGCGCGATGGCGCTCGGGGCGCAGGCCTTCCTGCCCAAGACCGGTCACCTGGGCGAGGTGTTGCGCTACGTGAGAGACAACGACCTGGTCGGCCTGCCGGCCCGGCCGCCTGCGGCTCCCGTCACTGCGCACACGCAGCCGGCGACGGCCGAATTGCAGCCGCAGCCGCAGCTCAATGCGCGCCAGGTCGAGATCCTCGACTGGCTGCTGGCCGGCAAGTCGAACAAGGAGATCGCGCAGCTCTCGCGCCTGACCGAGGGCACGGTCAAGAACCATGTGTCCACCCTGCTGCTGCTGTTCGGCATGCGTTCGCGAGCCCAGCTCATCAGCAGCCTGAGGTGATCCTGGCGCGCCATGCGGCCTTCGACGTGCCAATGCCCGCATGCCTGCGATGAATGACGACCTGCATCCGCCCGCGCTGGCCCAGCGCGTGCTGCGCGAGCAAGTGGCCGCGGTGCATGCCAACGCGCCGGCCGCCTACCTCGCGGACTTGCTCACGGCGCAGACCTTGGGCATCGGCCTTTTCGTGGCCACGCAGCGCTGGCAAGTCCTGCTGTGGATGGCGCTGCACCTCGCATTGACGCTGCGACGCGCGTACCGGCGCTATCAGCGCAGCCCCGATGCGGCAGCCCACCCCGAGTACTGGGCCCGCTTCAATGCGCGCAACGTGCTGCTGCGCTCCTGCATCTGGGGCCTGGCACCCTGGCTGTGCGTTCCGCCGGGGCGCCACCTCGGGCTGTGGGTCATGGTCATCGTGATGATGATGGGCGGCTGCGCGGGCGGTGCGCTGTCGCTGGCCGTTCTCAAGCGCAACATCCCCCGCTTCATCGTGCCCAGCATGGCGAGCCTGACACTGGCGCTGGCCTGGCGTGGAGACACCACGCACCTGTTCCTGGCCACCGGCTGCCTGCTGTACATGAGCGTCATGATCACGTTCGCGCTACAGCACCACCGGCTGCTGACCGCGGCGCTCACCATGCGTTTCGAGAAAGAGGCGCTGGCCGAGCAGCTGAGCCATCAGATTGCGGCCACCCAGCGTGCCAGCGAGGAAAAAACGCGCTTTCTTGCCGCGGCGAGCCACGACCTGCGCCAGCCCCTGCACGCCATCGCGTTGTTCGGCGCCGTCATCGAGAAGAAGCTCCAGGGCAGCGACGAATGGAATCACGCGGCGCGGCTGATGGATGCGGTCGGAACGCTCGGCGATTCGCTGGACACCCTGCTGGACATCTCGCGGCTGGATGCCGGCGAGGTGTCGCCACAGATTCGCCCCGTGGAACTCAACCCGCTGTTCCTTGCGCTCAACCACGTGTTCGCGGCGCAGGCGACCGACCGCGACCTGCAACTGCGGCTGCGTGCCACGCCTTGCTGGGTGCTGAGCGACCCGCAGCTGTTGCAACGGCTGCTGTCGAATCTCGTGGACAACGCGCTCAAGTACACGCCGCGCGGCGGCGTGGTGGTGGCCGCCCGTGCACGCGGGCCGCTGGTGTGGATCGACGTGTGCGACACCGGCATCGGCATCCCGCACGAGCACCTCGGCCGCATCTTCGACGAGTTCTACCAGGTCGGGAATCCGGGGCGCGATCGCGCGCAGGGACTGGGCATCGGCCTGTCCATCGTGCACCGGCTCTCGCGCCTGATGGCGCACCCGCTGCAGGTGCACTCGCGCCTGCATCGCGGGAGCCGCTTTCGCCTGGTGCTTCCGGCGGTGTCGGCCCTGGGCGTCGCGCCGCTCGCGCCACACCCGGGCGCCGCCTTGCCATTGCCGCGGCGCGTGCTGCTCATCGACGACGAAGCCGCGATCCGCCAGGCCGTCACCGGGCTGCTGCAGGCCCACGGCGTGGCCATCGACGCGGTGGCCGGCGAGGTCGAAGCCGAGGCCGTGCTGGTGCAGGCCGCACACGAAAGCGCCCCGATCGACGTGCTGCTGTGCGACGTGCGGCTGGCCGACGGCGCCGACGGACTGGCCGCTGCGCAGCGGCTGCGCGCACGTTTCGGTCCCGGCCTGCAGGTGCTGTTGATCACCGGGGAAACCGCGCCGCGGAGACAACAGCAGATGCTCGAATCGGGGCTGCAGGTGCTGCTCAAACCCGTGGCCGCCGACAGGCTGCTGCAGGCCCTGGCATCGCTGACCCCGCACGACACGACGCACGCCCGCATGCACTCCTGAGCACTTTTTTTCTCTGCAAGTCGATGACCTTCGACACTGGATTGCGGGTATCGCCGAACCTACCGTGGAGGCCTTCTCACTCACTCCACTTGCAAAAAGGAAGGCCTCTCATGAACACCCGTCGCCCCGTTTTCCGTGCATGGCGCACCCCTGCCGCGCTGCTGATGATGAACCTCGTGCTGGCGGCCTGCGGCGGTGGTGGGGGCGGAGGCGGTGGTTTCCCCGGCTTCGCTGTCGCGCCAACGCCGGCCCCTGCGCCTGCCTCCCAGGACACACCGCCACCCACACCGGAGGACACCACGCCCGCCCTCACAACGCAGCCGTCGGACACCACCGTGGGCCAGGGCGTGACCGCCACGCTGAAGATTCAGGCCACGCGCGCCACGGCCTACCAGTGGCAACGCAGCGCAGATGGCGGTGCCAGCTGGACCGATGTCTCCGGCGCCACGGCCGACAGCTTCACCACGGCGGCCAACCAACTGGCCGACAGCGGCCAGCAGCTGCGCGTGCAGGTGACGGGCGCCGGCGGCAGCGTGACCAGCCATGCCGCCACGCTCACGGTCAAGCCTTGGGTCGCCACCGTGCTGGCGACCACGGGCGTGACCTACGACCATCCCTACCAACTCGTTCTGGACGCCAGCGGCGCGAACCTCTACGTGGCCATGGGCGGCAATGGTTCGGTCTACCGAATCGACACGGCCAGCGGCAGCGGCGCCGAGGTGACGCCAGGCACGACCATGAACACGCCGTATGGCCTGGCACTGGCGGCCGACGGCACCCTGTACGTGAGCGACAAGCATCGCATCAACAAGATCGCCCCCAACGCCACGACCTACAGCACCTGGGTCGGCGGTAGCACCAGCGGCTATGCCGACGGCCCGGCTGCCGCGATGTTCAACAACCCCGCCAGCATTGCGCTGGACGGCGCAGGCAACCTGTTCGTGGCGGACCTGGAAAACAAGCGCGTGCGCAAGGTTGCAGCCGACGGCACCACGAGCACGCTCGCGGGCGACGGCACGCAGGCCTACCTGGACGGGGTCGGCACGGCCGCCCAGTTTGCGCGCCCGCAGGGCCTGGCGATCAGCCGCGATGGCCGCACGCTGTACGACACGGACACCGACAGCTTGTGCCTGCGCAAGATCGATGTGGCCAGCGCCACGGTGAGCACGCTGCTGGGCGATTGCGCCAACGGCGGCGTGGTCGACGGAACGGCCGCCACGCCGGCCAAGCTCGGCTTCTCCTACGGCGTGACGGTGGATGCGCACGACAACGTGTTCCTCACCCATGCCTGGGACGGCGTGGCGCGCGTGGTCACGCCTGCGGGCGAGATCAGCACGCTGCGCGACAGCACCGGCGCGGCGATTGCGTTCAATTTCCCGATCGGTGTGGCGGTGGCCGGCGACGGGAGCGTCTACGTGGGCGCCTCCAACGGCAACCAGATCTTCAAGCTCACGCTGGCGCCCTGAGTGTGAGCGAAGGTCGTCGGCTCGCATGGCGCGAGCCGACGATCCGACCGACCGCATGCCCCCCTGTTCAGGCAGCGTCTCGCCTGTTCCCTGCACCGCCTCGAGACCGATGCGCATTGCACATCACTCGCGCACGAGCCGGACCCCGAGAGGCATGGGCTGCGCCTCGCAAGAGATATCGATTCCACCCCCCAGCACCCATCCTCCGATCCATGCACGGGCCTCCCGCGTCGCGGGGCCGGCGGTGCAGACGGTGGAGGACCGATACCCCTCGCGCAGCGGCTGCGTGCCCGTCGCCGGGAAATCGGCGGCAGGTATGTCGAACTTCTTGAGCGTGAAGAGAGGGTCGAGTGCTACCCAAGAAAACGTACCTCCGCTGTCGTGCGCGAGTGCTTCAACATGGGTTGTTCAGGTCGCGCTCGGGGGCCGCTTGTCATCGCTCATCAGCCCGTCGATCTCCGACCAGAGCGCATCGCAAAGGCCCGCCCGAAATGCCGCCGCCTTGAACACCTCATGCTCACCGCGATAGACGTTCCACAGGTCGCGATGGGCATCGGCCACGCAGGCTCGCACGTTCGAGAGGCGGTCGGCCGCTTTCACGACCAGCGCCAGTTCTTCCGCGCCTGTGACCTTGGCCAGCTTCGCGTAGGTCTTCGACTTGCGCTCCTTCCTGTTCGCGCCGGGTTCGTCCGTGAGGAGTGCGACGCACGCAGCCACCAGATCGCCGAAGCGCAGGCGCACCTCATCGACTGTCGCGTCCGTGTCTTCAACCACATCGTGCAGATACCCGATGGCCTGGGCCTCTTGACCATACGGCAGAAGGGTCAGCGCAACGGCATCCAGATGGTGCGCGTACGGGTGCGCTCCGTACATTTGCGCGCCGTGCATGCGGAGTGCATAGGCGCGGGCTTCGGAAAGGTTGGAGGTACTCATGACAAATTTCGCTCGCGATGTGGGACTGCCCGACTACCCGGCTTTCAAAGCGCCGGCGACCTTGTAGGCACTGACGAGGATGCCGGACGGCATGGCTTTCGTGCTGACGAGCTCGAGGGCGCGTGGCGGGGTTCCCTGCGCGAAGAAGCGCTTTCCCGTGCCCAGCAGAACCGGATAGACGACCAGCAGGACTTCATCGGCAAGGCCGTGTTCGAGCAGTGTCGATGTCAGCGTGGCGCTGCCCCAGAGAATCAGGTTCGGGCCTGCCTGTGACTTGATGCGGCGAACGCCCTCGACGATGTCCGGCCCCAGGCTTTCGAACGGGCCCCACGCCAGACTTTCCGGACGGTGGGTCACGACATACTTGGTCGCTGCATTCAGCCCGTCTGCCATCGCACCGCTCGGTGCCTTGGGCCAGTAGTCCGACCACAGGTCGTAGGTGCGGCGACCGAGCAACAGGTCGAAGCGCCCCCCATGCGCGGCGAGCACTTCATCCCGGCCGGCAGGGCTGCGGTACGGCGCGGTCCAGTCCGCGTAGGGAAATTCGTCTTCGCCAGAGGTCTGGATCACGCCGTCCAGCGAGATGTGCTCCATGATTTTCAGCGTTCTCATGCGGGTCTCCGTGCTTGGGTTGGAGGGTGCTCAATGGGCCTGCGCATCAAAGTATGCCGGCCACGACAGCGGCGAAGCCTGGAGCCCTTCGGCCCCACGGAATGCAGACATGGCTTTCGCGCGTGAGCCGAAGTTCATCGTTGCGACGCCGAGGTTGAAGAAAGTGTTCCGGTCGGTGGAGCCGAGTTCGATTGCACGCTTCAGGGCGGATGCGGCCTCTTTGTGCTTGCCTTGATCTGAAAGCACTGCGCCCAAGCACGTCAGGGCAAGGACATCGTCAGGAGATTCGACAAGCGCCTTCGAGAGCAACGCCTCTGCGGAGGCAAGGCTCGCCTCCCACTTGTCGGGGTTGTTCCATGCGTCGTCGACGAGCGATCGACTGATGGAGATGAAGTCCTCGCTCATAGGCTGTTCAGGTTTTTTTTCCACTCTATTCCGTCCAGCACTCGACCGACCGGCCCCGGTCGATTCAGGTTGCAAGCAGATGTTGAAGCACCGCTCTTTGCACCGGCAAAAGGAGCTTCTTCTGCTCATAGCCGACGAAGTGCGGATAGCGACGAGGGTCCACCGAAAGTTCGCCTCCGACAGTGAACGGTGGCGTCGGCAACAGCACGGGGTTGCCCATCCGAGCCAGATCTTCGACGGACAGCGGACGGCTCAACTGCTCCGTGCCCTGAGGCCAGCCATCGGTGATGACCACGTCTGCTGCTTCTGGGAAAGACGATGAAAAGGCTACGTTGGGGATGGTCTCGTGGAAGCTCTCATGGCAGACATGAACCAGCGTAAAACCCATCACGCCGGCCAGCTCGTGCCATGAACGAAACACGTTGGTCGGAGGCCCCCAAAGGCAGATGCGCACCTTCTGAATCGGGCCCATGGTTGTTTCGATGAAGCAGGCATCGGTAAGAACTTCGCATGGATGGCCGGCATTCGACATCGCATTGACAACGGGCCTGCGGGACGAAGCAGCGAACTCCGCGAGGCGTTCGTGGTTCGATTCCCGGATGACGTAGATGTCATAGAAAGGGTCGAGATAGCCCGCGAGATCGCAAACGCGTTCGCTTGTCTTCAGGAGATTCGGCAGCTCGATGACGGACAGGTTCAGTTCCTGGAATGCCTTCAGGAACGTCGTGCGCGTGCGAATGCCATTTCCTTCGAACGACCAGGCTGCAGTGCCTTGAGCACCCACAGGGGGCGATGCAGCCAGACGCCAGATGGCGTGAACATCCTCGGGGGCCAGGGCTGACAGGCTGATTAGGTTCATGGCTGGGGATGCATCAGAGGTCTTTCCCACCCTGTCAGGCACGGCTATACGCATGAAGCATCGGGCCTGCGCTCTCATTGCGGGCGATGTGCAGCAAGATCGCTTGAGGTAGCTCCACTACCGGGTGATTGGCAGTGCGTTTGCAGAAATCGAAAACCTCATCCAGTGGTTCACCGCTGTGCCATGTTGTCACGACGAATCGATCCTCTGGAATGTCCTTGAAGGGGAATTGACCCATGTTCGCCCAGTCGACCGAGTCGTCCCACAAACTGCAGTCCAGCCCCCACGCCATCATGTAGAGGCAGCCGGAATTCACCAACCAGTTGCTGACATCGTCGCGCCACTCAATGGAGACTTCCTCCTCGATGATCACAACAGCCCGAAAGGGGGCCAAGTACCCGATGTTGGGCAGCATGGCGCCAGGTTGTATATGGAAGTAGACCGGAAGTTCTGACATGAAATCCAAGCAGTAAGGGACTGAAGCTCTTCTTGAACGACAGGCCCTGCCCGCCGACGCGAACGTCCGGCTGTGGTCGCCAAGAACCGCTCGTGCCTGATCGTACCTACCCGCCCCGGACGCATCCCCAGCAAGCAGTGACAATCACCCCATGGCCCAAGGAAAACGAATTTCTTCCGACATTGGAGACGACGCGATCCAAGCGATCAAGGCGTTCGGTGCTGCCGCCAAACTGGCGCGCACAACGGCTGGCGAGGGCCAGGCCGCTGCTGCCACGCGCCTGGGCGTTCACGTTCAGACGATCGCGCGGATCGAATCGGGTGAGCCGGGCGTCGCGATCGGGCACGTGCTCGGCATGCTGGCGCTCTACGGCATCTCGACGACGTTGCAGCAGCAACAGCAGCTACCGACGGAGAACGGCGAGCGCCCCACCGGCCAGCCCGGCTAGGTATCGCCCACTGCAGCACGCAGCGACTGAAGCGTGACCTCGGCCGTTTCGATGCGCCGCTGCAGTTCTTCATTGACCAGCCGCACGAGCGCGCCGAGTTCGGTGCGCGTCGGGTACACGTCATCGGTGTCGTTCACGTGTTGCGGCACGATGAGTTTCTCGATGCACGCATACGCGCGGCGCACCGTGTGAAAGCTGTCGAGGTCATCGCAGGCCTGAAGGGCGAGCGATTCGGCGCAGAGAGGTGCCGAGGATTCGGGGAGCAAGCGCCATCAGGCCTCCAGGAGGTGAGCGCAGAGGTGTTTCGGGAGACCAAGCCCGGCCGCGCCTCCTCAGGCGCAACGGCCGCAGTATAGCCACGCACCCCGCCCCCTTCGCAGCGCAAAACCGGGATGCCCCTACGACCCGTGCCCCCTCCCCCGATGCTGGAACAATGCGCCGATCTATGGATGGTCTCGATCTCATCAAAACGTTCCGCGAAGTCGCGTTCCGGCGCAGCTTCTCTCGCGCGGCCCTGTCGCTGGGCATGTCCAAGGCGACGGTCAGCCGCTATGTGGCCGAGCTGGAATCGCGCAGCGGCGTGCGCCTGCTCAACCGCTCGACCCGCTCCCTGAGCCTCACCGACGCAGGCGAGGTGCTGCTGGAGCGCAGCACCGAGCTGGTGACGATGGCCGAGAACACGCTCAACGACCTGCAGGCGCACGGCTCGCACCCGCGCGGGCGCCTGCGCATGAGCGCGCCGCACGGGCTCATTGCGGGCTGGCTCTCGGACGTGATCGCGGAGTTCATCAAGCTCTACCCCGACGTGTACGTGAGCCTGAATTTCACCAACCACGACATCGACCTGATCGAGGCGGGCATCGACATCCACCTGACGGGCGGGCGCATCGACGACATGAACCTGATCGTGCGCCGGCTGGTGCGCTTCGACATGGTGGTGTGCGCGTCGCCCGCCTACTGGGCGCAGCGCGGCATTCCGCAGGTGCCCGAGGACATGGCCCGGCACGACGTGCTGAGCTATTCGCCGATGCCCACCACGCACCTGCCTTTTGAAACCGACGGCAAGCCGCACGAGGTGGCAGTGCACAGCCGCATGGAGGCCAACGACGCGGTCGCGCTGATCGAGCTGGCGCTGCGCGGCGTGGGCGTGGCCTACGTGCCGGAGCCGCTGGCGCAGTCGCATCTGGAACGCGGCGCGCTGGTGCCGGTGCTGCGCGATCACATGCCGCACGAGCACTGGCTGTACGCCGCCTACTCACAGCGCCGCCACAACAGCGCGGCGATGCGCGCGATGCTCGACTTTCTCGAAAAATCGATGGGGCCGGTGCCCGAACCCATGCCCGCGGCAGTGCCGGTGGCGCTGCCGGCCTGTCCCGTCAACGCCGCCATCGCGGCGCGCAACACACCCGTCCCCAACGGAAAGGCCCCCTGAGCTCATGACCACGCCCGCGCTCCTGATCCGCCCGCCCACACCCGACGACTTCGCCGCCTGGAAGCCGCTCTGGGACGGCTACAACGCCTTCTACGGCCGCGAGGGCCCCACGGCCCTGCCCGAGGCGATCACACAGGTCACGTGGCAGCGCTTCTTCGATCCGTACGAGCCGGTG
The DNA here is from genome assembly GCF_002754375.1 of Variovorax sp. 54. Taxonomy (NCBI): domain Bacteria; kingdom Pseudomonadati; phylum Pseudomonadota; class Betaproteobacteria; order Burkholderiales; family Comamonadaceae; genus Variovorax; species Variovorax sp. 54. The sequence continues at coordinate 5,044,156 of NZ_PEFF01000001.1, read as the reverse complement.
CATGCGCTGGTGGCCGAGCGCGACGGGCAGCTGGTGGGGCTGGTGCATTACCTGTTCCACCGCAGCACGAACCGCATCGAGCCCAACTGTTACCTGCAGGACCTGTTCACGCAGTCCTCCGAACGCGGCCAGGGCGTGGGCCGGCAGTTGATCGAGGGCGTGTACGAACAGGTGCGGCGCGCGGGCGCACACCGCGTGTACTGGCAGACGCACACGACCAATGCGGCGGGGCGGATGCTCTACGACAAGATGGCAAAGCACGAGGGCTTCATCGTCTACGCGACGATGGTCTGACGCCCACGCTGGTCGACGATCAGTACTTGATGGTGACGCCGGCCTTCACGCCGGTGTTGGCCTTGCCGTCCGAATGCGCGCCGCCCGAGAAAGAGACGTCGCCGCCGGTCTTGGCACCGACCGAATAGGTGGGCCGCTTGCCCGAGGTGTCGGTGCCGGCTTCGAGGGCGCTGCCGTCCGGGCGCTGCACGCCGACGGTCGCACCGTTCGTGCGGGCCGAGGTTTCGGTGGAGTTCACGTTGGGTGCGATGTAGGCCGTGCCCTTGTCGTCGCTGTCGATCGGCACTTTGATGGGCTCCGCAATGGCCACCACGGCCGCTGTGCAGGCAGCCACACCCAGGAACGCAAGAATCACTCTGTTCATGGGGACCGATGGTGAGTGCTGGCCGTCGCGCGGGCTGTGGGCGTGGCCTCCCCGCGCGCGTAGGACGAAGACGGCATCAATGCCACGCCAGGTTGAACAGGAAGAACGCCGCCAGCACCCACAGCAGCAGCACGAGGTGCGTGAGCTGCAAGCCTTCTTGCCGAATCCAGTAGCCGAACCACAGACCGCCCAGGTGCATGGCGAACAGGAAGGCGGCAAAGCCGGCCAGCCCCAGATTGAGCCAAGGTCGCGCAGTAGCCAGGTCGCCACCCACGACCAATGCAGCACTGCCCGCCCAGAACGCCAGCGCCGCGCCGAGTTGCAGCGCCAGCACCACACCCAGCGCCGTGCGATGCAGCACCACCGAGCGGACGGCGCGCGTGAGCAAGGGCGTGTCGATCGCGGGATCAACGCGCAACGGCGCCATCGACATCGTGCCGCCGACCGCGAACGCCGAGCCCGCAAAGCCGCGCCAGTTGTTGCGCACCGCAATCGAAAGCCACAGCGCCATGCCCAGCGCGTGAAGGGACTGGAACAGCCAGACGGAGGTAGGGAGATTCATCGGGGCGCCTGCGGCGTTAAATATCAAAGATTATTCTTTGATATTTACGCACCCGCCGGTCTGCGGCCAAAGTCCCTCAAGGAAGGTCGAACGAACGCCATGAACACCACCGCCAAAACCCCACCCGGCCCCTCACCGGAAGCGCTTGAGCGCCTGCTGGCCGCCGGCCGCGACGGGGCCCTGCTGCGCATGAGCCTCGCGCTGGCGCACCACCGGCGCGACGACGTGCCCACGGCGCTGATGCATGTCGAGCGGGCTCTCGCTTTCGACCCCGAGTTCACGGCCGCGTGGCGGCTGCAGGGTCTGCTCGCGCTGGCGCTTGGCGACGCCGCGAAGGCCGAGGCCTCGTTCGCGCAGGCGCTCGAGGTGGCGCAGCGGCGCGGGGAGCTTCAGTTGGTGAAGGAGCTCACCGTGCGGCTGCGGCGCCTGCGCACGCCGAAGCCGCCCGCCGACTGAACGGCCTCAGGCCGCCGCCGTCTTCGCCAGCGGATTGAGCCCCGGCTCGCCGACGCGCGTGAGCGTGTTGCGGTCGGTGTGATGGAAGGGCTCGGCCTGGCCCAGGATCTGCATCACGGTGTCCTGGTCGTACGACCAGGTGCCGTCGGCGTTGATCGTCACCGTGATGTTCCACGCCAGCGTGGTGAAGGCGCGCTCCAGGAAGGGGTTCGACACGATGCCGTTCACCAGGCTGCCGTGTTCGGCGCTGAGCGTGAACTGCGTGTCGCCGGGCTTCACGTGCCCGCTCGCCATGGCCACCTGTCCGCGCGGAATGGCCAGCGTGAGGAACACGGTGCTGGTGGCCGGCTCCCACAGCCAGTAGCCGACCTGGTCGTGGTACATCTTGGTGAGACCGGGCTTGTGGATGTAGGTGTGATAGCGCAGGCCGTACAGCAGCTGCGGGCCGTTGGTCTGCGCATCGATGGGCTGCAGCTCGTAGTGCTCGACATACACCTGGGTCTTCGGGCCCTCTTTCTTCGGCTTGACGTCGACGCCCTTCATGCCCTCCCAGATGCCCGCCATCGGCCGCAGCGGGCCGAGGTTGGCGAGCGTGTCGGGGTCGGCCGGGGGTTCGGTGTAGATGTCTTCGGGAGTGGTCATGGTGTTGATCGTGGGGGAGAAAACAAGGGAAGAGGCGTTTCGATTCTGATTCTGCTTGAGTGCCGTGGCGGTCCGTTGGTCGTCAGAGCGTGTCCCAGACCTGCACGAGCCCGACGAGGTGCACCACGCCGTACACGAAGCACACCAGCGAGCTCCACACCCAGAAGGCGGTGAGGCGGCTCCGGTCGAACAGCCACACCGCCACGACGACAAGCCCGCGCAGCAGGTACACGGCGGTGATGGCGGGCAGCACCAGCGCCTGCAGCGGCAACGGCTGCAGCACCCCGGCGCCCGCGAGCGCGTAGGTGGCCCACACGCCCAATATGCCCGCGATGACCAGCGTGACGGCCGCGGGGTACAGGTGGCCGGCCTCCGCGCTCGCGGCCATGCGCTCGCCCGCGCCGAAGAAGCGGTACCAGGCCGGGCCGCCGAAGACGATGCAGACATGCGAGAGCGCGGCGATGGCGCTCAGCACGGCGCCGGCGATCAGGAAGAGGTTGGGGGTCACACAGGCTTTCTCATGAGGTCAGATCAGCAGGTCGCGCGCGCGGACGGCCTCGCGCACCGGGCCGAACGCACCGAAGTGCACGGGCAGGCCGCTGAGGGCTTCCACGCGCTGCACCCACTCGGGGGCGCTGGCGACGGGGTGCGGGTCATACAGGGGCTGGACGCCTTCCAGCAGGCGGGTCAGCGCGTGCTGGTGGTCGAGGTCGGGTGCGTCGCTGAGCGACAGTGACGACAGCGTGTGGCCGTCGGCGTCGCGGTAGCCGGTGCACCAGCGCAGATCGGCGTGCGCGACCGCGTCGAGGTGGCTGGCGAGCAGACCGTCGAGCGGCCCGGCCGCGGCGAGTGCGTAGCGCAGCAACACCGCATCAGGATGGCCGCGGCGGAATGCGCCCTGCCAGCCCTCGTCGGCGTTGTGCGGCTCGGCCAGCCGCGCATCGAGTGTGCGGTCGTGCGTGGGCAGCGGGCCGGTGCCGTGCCGCGTGAGGTGGCTGCGCAGCACGCCCAGGTGCTGCACAGGCGCGGCGATGCCCGCGTCACGCAGCACCGCTTCGACGGCGGCGGTGGAGACGGTGCTCCAGGTCGTGTGCGGATGAAAGCCGCGCCACTCATCGAGCAGCACACCCTGCGCGCCTTCGAACAGCACAGTGCCTTGAAGCGCGAGCCGTTCGCCGATGACGTCGGCGCTTGCGGGCGGTGACTGGCGCAGACAAGGTTGCACGGCGTCGAGCCAGCGTGGTGCGAGCGAGGCGTCGGCGAGCACGGACAGCTCTTGCGCGGCATCGGCCGACGAAGGCCCTACGTTCGCGAACTCGCGGTGCAGCGCGAGGCGCAAGGCTTCGAGCTTGTCGAGCGTGCGCGCGGGGTGCGCAAGGTCGCCGTAGTGCAGCGTCGTTTCAGGCGCAGCCAGTGCTTGCCGCACGGTCTCGCCCACGCCGACGCCGCAGCTGCCATGCGCCGCTGCACCGCGCGACCACTCGCGCAGGCGGCCGGCAGCCTGATGGAACGGCGTGGTCACGCGGCAGCGCGCATCGACGAACAGGCGCGCGAAGGCGTCGGGCACACCGGCGCGCTGCAGCACCTCGGCCTCGACGCGCAACGCGGTCGGGTGCACCACCACCGGGCTCGCAAGCACGGTCGCCACGCCGGCATGGAAGCTGCCCGCGCCGAACTGCGAGAAGGTGTGGTGACGGCCGTCGGCCAGCACCACGTTGTGGCCGGCCTGCGCGCCACCGTTGAAGCGCACCACGGTGTGGGCGCCCCACGCATCGCACAGGAAATCGGTGAAGCGGCCCTTGCCGCAGTCGCCGAAGCCGAGGCCGAGCAGCGAGACGTAGCGCGTGGAGGTCAACGCCAAGCAGTCAACCGAACAGGCGCTTCCACCACGAGCTGCGCGCCCCGTTGCCTGCGGCCGGCGCGGCGCGGCGCGGTGCGGTCGGGTCGAGCAGCGCGGCGTAGCCGTCGAGCGCGTGAAGCACGCCGCCCACGCGTTCCTTGGCCATGCCGGTGGCGCCCATCACGCGGGCCAGTGCGTCGAGGTTGGGCACGGCCTTCTCGGTGAGCGCGACGATGCCGGCGGCCACGGCGCAGGCGTCGTCGGGCGAGTCCATGCAGATCACGTGGTCGCCGAGCAGCTCGCGCCAGCGCGGCTCGCAGCGGCGGCGGCGTTGCGCGTCGGGAATCAAAAAGAACAGGTGCGTGGTCTCGGCCGCGGCAGCGATGACCTCTTCGATCGGGATGTCCTCGTCGAGCTTCTCGCCGATGAGCCCTTCGACCTGGTGGCGCGACACAGCCGGGTACGGCAGCTCGTCGCCGGTGACGAACAGGTAGCCGCGCTTCTTGCGCTTCACCCAGCAGTCCATGTCGGTGTGCTGCGCCATGACGTAGAAGGCCAGCTCGTAGCTTTCTTCGCCGCTGCCCCCGCCGCCGCCTTCGAGGTAGCTCCAGGTGAGCCACTGGTCCATGAGGTTGGCGGTCGACTCGAACTGGCCCACCTGCAGCGGCGCCTGGTCGGAGGTGGCGTCGCCGATGGCCATGAACAGCAGCTGCGGGTCGGCCACGCCGCAGTCGGTCAAGAGCTTCATGAAGGTGGGCAGCTCGCGGCGCGCGAGCGTCTGCGGAATGTCACCCATCGAGCCGGTGACGTCGAGTGCGAACACGATGCCCAGCGAGTTCGGGTGGTCGGCGTTGTCGCGCGACTCGCGCACCTTGAGCCCCTGCGGGTTCATGAGCATGTGCGTGGCGGTCTGCGTGAAGACCTCGCTGCCGGACTTGGCGGCGCGGTCGGCCACGATGGCCGCGTGGGCGGCGTGCGAATAATTTCCGTAACCCATGGAGGTGCTCCTTCGTGCGGGAAAAATTGAAAGGCTGGCCGCTGGCTAGCGAACCGGCGCCGGGTCGAAATGAACAAAGCGCGGCGGCCCGAAGGCCTCGCGCGAGGCGGCCGACAGTGCCTGCTCGATGCCGGGCGCGCCCAGGCGTTCGCAGGCGATGGCGTCGTCGCTGCATTCGCGCAGCAAGGCGGCCAGCGGTGCGGGCACGGCGCCATCGGGCAGCAACGCGCGCACGCTGCGGGCCGACGCCATCAGGTCCCGCCCGATGGCGCCGCCGGACACGTCCTGCCGCGCCTGCGACCAGCCGATGAGCAGCACGCCATGGTCGCGCGGATGCACGAGCGCATGCGCGGGCGTGAGCGCGCGGTGCGTCCAGCCGGCGCCGTGCACGAAGGCCAGCACCTCGAGCATGCGCCGCCAGAGCCAGACGGCATGGCGCGCATCGATGCCTTGCGGGCTGTTGGCTTGCTGCACCTCTTGCAGGCTGCCCCAGAACCCGGTCGGGTGGCGCAGCACGAGCGCCTGCCGCTCGCCGTCGCCGAGGCCCTGCGTGACACCCTGGCCCAACGGCTGCGGCAAGCGCCGCGTGAAGTAGGCCGCGCCGGCCACCGACAGGGCTTGCAACGCCTGCAGCACGGCGGCCTCGCGCGCCAGCACGGCGTCGCCGGCCGCGTCGCGCGAGAGCTTGATCGTCACGCGCTCGGGCACGGCGCCCAGCCGTTCGGCCAGCAGCACTTCGCTGTGTTCGCCGTGGCCCAGCGGCGCAAGCACGCGGTAGTGCGCGCCGCGCCATTGCAGCAGGCGGCCGGTGTCCGTGAGCTGCGGCGCATTGGCGCGTCGCCACGCGGCGCGAAAGCTCTCGCGCTCGACGGTTTCGGTGCCGCGCGTGATGGTGGCGCCGCAGTAGCCGCAGTTGACGGTGCGCCAACGCGCCGCACGCGGCAGCGGGGCCGAGCATTGGGGGCAACTCAGTGCAAGCAGCGACAGCATGGCCGCGCCCTCCTCTTCAGTTCTCTTGCGGCGAGGCCGGGTCCGGCGAGGCCAGGATGCGGTCGATGCGGCGCCCTTCGAGCGCCACGATCTCGAAGCACCAGCCCGCGCAGTCGATGTGCTCGCCCACGGCGGGCAGGTGGCCCGACACAGACATCAGCAGGCCGGCCACGGTGTTGTAGCGCCCGCGTTCTTCATCGGGCAGCTCGCGGATGCCCAGGCGCGCGCGCAATTCCGACACGGGCATGAGGCCGTCGAGCTCCCACACGCCGTCGGCGCGCTGGTGGGCCCAGGCGTCGGCCTGCATGCCGGGCTGCAGCTCGCCGGTGATGGCTTCGAGCAGGTCGCGCGGGGTCATGAGGCCCTGCACCACGCCGTACTCGTCGACCACGAACACGAGCCGGCCGGCCCGCGTGCGGAACTGCTCGAGCAGCTCCATGCCGGTGAGCGTCTCGGGCACGAACACGGCGGGCGTGGCCTCCTGGCCCACCGCGCCGGTGTGGGCCGAGCCCAGGCGCAGCAGGTGCGCCACGCTGATCACGCCGACCACGTCGTCCAGCGAATTGCGGCACACGGGGTACCACGAATGCACGAGGTTGAGCGCTGCGGCGTCGGCCACCTTCTGCAGCGCCTGCGCCACGGTGTGGGAGGCGTCGAGCCATTCGATGTCGGCGCGCGGGATCATGAGCGACGACAGGCGCCTGTCATCAAGATGAAACACGTTGCGCACCATCTGGTGCTCGTGCTGCTCGATCACGCCGGCGTCGACGCCTTCTTCGAGGCTGGCCGAGATTTCTTCTTCCGTGACCGAGCGCGCGGCGTTGGCATCGATGCGCAACACCTTCAGCATGGTGGCGGTGGCGCCGGCCAGCAGCCACACGAAGGGCTTGGCGCCCTTGGCGAGGCTGCGCATGGGGCGCGACACGAAACGCGCCACCGGCTCGGGGTACAGCTGGCCGATGCGCTTGGGCACCAGCTCGCCGAAGATGATGGTGAAGAAGGTGATGCAGGTCACGACCACCGCGGTCGACACGATGCTGGCGGTGCCGGCGCCCATGCCCACGCTTTCCATCCACACGGCAAGCGGCGCCGCAAAGGCGGCTTCGCCCACGATGCCGCTGAGCATGCCGATGGAGGTGATGCCGATCTGCACCGTCGAGAGGAATTGCGTGGGCGATTCCATCAGCTTCAGCGCGGCCTCGGCCCCGGTGTCCCCCGTTTCGGCCAAGGCCGCGAGGCGTGCGCGGCGGCTGGTGGAAAGGGCCATTTCGGACATTGCGAACACCGCATTGAGGGTGGTCAGCAAGGCCAGCAGGAAGACATCCATGAACAGGGGGAGAGAATGAGGGAATGTCACTTTACTGTATCGGCGACGTCCAGGGCTGCGATGCCCCCCTGGGCCGGCTGCTCGACAAGATCGATTTCTCCCCCAGCCGCGACACCCTCGTGGTGCTCGGCGACCTGGTGAACCGGGGTCCCGATTCGGCCGCGGTGCTGCGCCGCCTGCAGGGCTACGGCGCCTCGGCGCTGAGCCTGCTGGGCAACCACGACCTGCACCTGCTGGGCGTGGCGCACGGCGTGCGCAAGGGCGGCCGCAAGGACACGGTGGCCGACCTGCTGGCCGCCCCCGACAGCGAGGCGATGCTCGACTGGCTGCGCGCGCAGCACATGGCGCTGCACCTGCAGGTCGGCGGCGGCGACCTGCTGATGGTGCACGCGGGCGTGCTGCCGCAGTGGACCGTCGGCGAGACGCTCGCGCTGGCGTCAGAGGTCGAGTCGGTGCTGCGCGGCCCCGCACTGGGCGACTTCCTGCACGAGATGTACGGCAACACGCCCGACCACTGGGACGACGCACTCACGGGCCATGCGCGGCTGCGCGTGATCGTCAATGCGCTGACGCGGCTGCGCTACTGCACGCCCGAGGGCGTGATGGAGTTCGAGAGCAAGGACGGTTCGATTCCCGGCCCCGAGGGCTACCTGCCGTGGTTCGACGTGCCGGGCCGCAAGACGGCCGCGGCCACCGTCGCCTTCGGCCACTGGTCGACGCTGGGTTGGCTCTCGCGGCCCGACCTGCTGTCGACCGACACGGGCTGCGTGTGGGGCGGATGCCTCAGTGCGGTGCGCTTCGGCGCGACGCTGGACCAGCGCGAACTGATCCAGGTGAATTGCGAGCAGGCGCAGAAACCCGGCAAAGAAGCCTGACGGCCGCGCGTTCCTTTCGGCTCAGAACCCGTGGGTCATCAGCGCGTAGACCGTCTGCACGCCGGTCACGTAGTTGCCCATGCGCAGGTTCTCGTTCGCCGCGTGCTGGTTGTTGTCGGCGTTCACCAGCGGAATGATCGCGAACGGCACCTGCAGCACGCGCACGATTTCCGCCGTCGGCACGGTGCCGCCCATCATGCGGATGCGCACCGGCTCGGGCGAAGTGCCGAAGGTGTCGGTCAGCGCCTTGTAGGCCCACTGGCCGATCGGTGAATTGATCGGCGAGCCCGCCGCGTCGGCGCCTTCGCTGCGGTAGCTGAAGCTCGCGATCTTGTCGTAGCGGGCGCGCTCCTCGTCGGTCGGCGCGGCCTTCACGAGGTGGTAGCCCTGCTTCACGATGTGCGCCTCGATGAGCTTGCCGAGGTACGGCGCGTCGGAGTCGGGCGTGGTGCGCAGGTCCATCTCGGCCTCGGCCCTGTCGGGGACGATGTTCGCCACCTTGTCGCCCACGGCCGCCGAGGCCATGCCGCGCACGTTCAGCGAGGGGTACTGCATCGCCTCCTGGTAGTTGGCGCCGACCTTGTCGGTGCGCGCGATGCCCAGCCGGCGCTTGAGCGCGGCCTCGTCGTCGGGCACGGCGGCCATGATCTTGCGGTCGGCCTCGCCGATTTTCACGCGGTCGTAGTAGCCCGGCACAGTGACCCGCCCCGTGTCGTCCTTCATCGTGGCCAGCAGGCTGGCCAGCCGCTGGGCGGGGTTGGGGGCGTAGTTGCCGTAGTGCCCGCTGTGCAGCGGCACCTTGGCGCCGTACACCGTGAGCCGCGCATCGGCCGCGCCGCGGTTGCCGAACACCAGCGTGGGCCGGTTGGTCGCGTGCAT